>NZ_WFLL01000034.1:0-66224 GCF_009208755.1 Janthinobacterium sp. FT14W
GGCGGCGATGCTGCCGTCGGCCAGCCCCGCTGGCTGCGCGCGCACGGCGATGGCCGCGGCGGCGATGGCGTCGCCGCCGGCATCGCTGTCCACCCAGCTGACGTCGAGCGCCGGCAGTTCGCTGCGCAAGTTCGTTGCCAGCGCCTGCGCCAGCGCGCGGCGCGTGTGCGCGGCTTCGTCATCGGCATGGATGGCGATCTCGGCGAGACATAGCTGCAGGGGCTGGCCCGGCTGCCGGTCCAGCAGCACTTGCAGCGCCTGGCGCCAGCTGCCCACCCAGCGTGCCAGCGCGGCGGCATCGGCCGGCTGCGGGTGGGCCGGGTCCAGCAGGATCAGGATGGTGCGCAGCGGGGCCGCAGCCGATTCCGCGCCATGCAGCCTGCCATCGGCGTCCCACTGGGCATGGCGCGTATGCACGCCGGCTTCGGCCAGCCATTGCACGCATGCCGCAGGCAAGGTGCTGCTGGCTGCCGCGGCCACCAGCCATTGTTCGCCGGCAGCCGCGCGGGCCGGCTCGCCCGCAGGGACAGGGTGCGCCACCCAGTCGACCGCATGCAGCGGCAGGGGGGCAGGCACGTCCGGCGCGCCCAGGCCCAGGGCCGCGCAGCTGACTTCGCCCAGCACGCCGATGCAGCGGCCTTGCTCGGAATACAGCCGCAGTTCGCCATCGAGGAAGCCGGCGGGCGCTGGCCGCAGCACGGCCTGGCAGAAAATGCTGGCATTCCAGAGCGCGCCGGCGTCGAACCAGGCGCTGCCGACCGAGACCGGCACATAGGCCTGCGCCGGATCGCCGGCGCAGATGCCCAGGGCATGCAGGCAGTTGTCGAGCAGGGCCGCATGCCACACGGGCAGGCTGGCCGCGGGCGCGTCCGGCGGCAGGATGCGGACCCACAGCTCGCGGTCCGATACCCGGTGGCTGGCCTGTACCCGCTGGAACAGGGGACCGTAGCTCACGCCGCGCTCGCGGTAGTGTGCATAGAAGGGCGCGGCATCGTCCCACCGCGCCGCGGCGCCCGGAGCGTCCGCGCCGTCGGGGCGCGGCGCGGCGCTCCAGCAGGCGCGCACTTCCGCGTGCAGCGCCCGCGCCTGTGCGGGTGCGCTGTAGCGCAGCTGATACGCCTGCCTGGCATCGGGGCCGCCGATTTCCACCGTCAGCGGGGTAGCGGTGCCGGCCGCCAGCGCCAGCGGCTGGTGGATCAGCAGATCCTGCAGCGTCAATTGCCGCGCGGCGGCGCCTGCCGCCTGCGGCAGCCAGCGTTGCGCCAGGCTGAAGGCGCTGGACAGATAGTACATGCCGGGCAGGACGGCAGCGCCATGGATGACGTGCTGCTGCAGCCAGCTGTCGCCGGCCTGGGGATCAAGGCTCAGTTCATGGCGTATCGCCAGCGCCGCGACCGGCGGCACGGGCGCCGTTGCGGCGGCGCCCTGGAGCGGCAGGCCGGCATGCCACGAGGCCGGCTGGAAGTGCTCGCGCTGGAATGGATACAGCGGCAGGCCGTCCGGCACCGGATGCGCGCCCTGGGCGGCGAATTGCTGCATCGCCTGGCGCGGATCGAGCGCGCCCTGTTCGTTCAGGATGCCCATTGCGCGCAGCACGGTGGGGACGTCGTCGTGGCGGATGTCCAGGCTGGGCAGGCAGGGGATGGCGCGGCCGGACAGGCGCGCGGCGCTGGCGGCCAGCGAGGTCAGCACGGCGCGCGGGCCGATTTCCAGCACCAGGTCCGGCGCGTCCGCCAGCAGGCGCGCGATGGCGCCGGCAAAGTCGACGGGCGTTTGAATCTGTCCGCTCCAGTAGCGCAGCTGGTCGACGCCATGTTCCAGCGCGGCCGGATCGTCACCGTCCACCGAGCTGTAAAACCGTATCGCGGCGGTTGGCGCGCGCAGCGCCGGCGCCATCGCCGCACAGCTGGCAGTGAACTGTTCTGCCGCCGGCGCCATCAGCGGCGTATGGAAGGCGCCCCGGGTGGCCAGCGGCGTGCAAACCAGGCCGGCGTCCGTGGCGGCCTGCGACAGTTGCGCGAGCGCCGCGGCGTGGCCCGCCACCACCACCGATTGCGGGCCGTTGCGCACGGCGATCCAGAGCGCCGCTTCCGCGGCGCAGATGCGTTCGAGCAGTGGCGCCAGCTGCTGCGGCGTGGCGGCCACGGCCAGCATGGCGGAGTCGCTGGCGGCGCAGGCCGCCTCCATGGCGTCGGCCCTGGCCAGCAGCATGCGCACGGCCACGTCGAAGTCCATCACGCCGGCCACGCAGGCTGCGGCGTATTCGCCAACGCTGTGGCCCAGCACTGCTACCGGCCGCAGGCCCAGTGCGCGCCAGAATTCGGCCAGCGCATACTCGATCAGGAACAGCGACAGCTGGGCGCTGCGCTGGCGTTCGCGTCCGCTCGGCTGGCGCAGCTCGGCGGCGCCGGCAAACAGGGTGTCGAGGATGGGCGTGGCGTCGCCCGCCAGGCGGTCGAGGCGGGCGGCCAGCGGATCGAGCAGCGAGCGGAACAGGGTGTTTTGCAGGTACAGCTGGCGCGCCATGTTGGTGTACTGGCTGCCCTGGCCGGTGAACACGAGGGCGACCCTTGCCTTTGCCGGGCGCGCCCGCAGCGGCGTGTCCAGGCGGCGCAGCAGCTGCGCCGCCAGATCGGCGGCATTGTCGCCGCTGACGCACAGGCGCGCCTGGTTCCACAGCTGGCGATGGAACAGCGCATGCTGGCAGGCGGCCGCGGCGGAAGGCGCATCCGCGCGCGCCAGCCAGCCGGCATAGTACTGCACCAGCGCCTGCAGTGCGTCGGTGCTGCGGGCCGACAGCTGCAGCAGCTGCGGGCCGTCTGTCATGGCCGGCGCCGGCGTACGGCCGGTTTCGCCGAGCAGCACGTGCGCATTGCTGCCGCTCATGCCGAAGGAGCTGACGCCGCCGATGCGGCGGCTGTCGCCGGGCCAGGCCAGCGCTTGCGCGGGCAGGACGGCATGCGGCAAGGCGCTGGCGACGGCATCGTCGATGTCGTGCGCATGGCAGTGCGGCGCGATGCGGCGCTGATGCAGGCACAGCGCCATCTTGATGATGCCGGCAATGCCGGCCGCGCCTTCGCAGTGGGCGATGTTGGCCTTGGCGGCGCCGAGGAACAGGGGCGTGTCGCGCTGGCCGAAGACCTCGCCCAGCGCGGCCAGTTCGATGCGGTCGCCCAGTTCCGTGCCGGTGCCGTGGGTTTCGATGTGCGATACCTGTTCCGGCGTCAGGCCGGCGTCGCGCAGGGCCTGTTCCATCAGGCGCCGCTGGGCGCTCTTCGATGGCGCGGTGATGCCGTTGCTGCGGCCGTCGCTGTTGATGGCGCTGCCGAGCACGTGGGCGTACGCGCGCATGCCGCGCGATGCCGCATCGGCGGCCGGCAGCAGCACGATGGCGCCGACGCCTTCGCCGCGCGCGAAGCCGTCGGCATGGCGGGTGAAGGGCTTGCAGCGGCCGTCGGCCGCCAGCATGCCGGCAGCGGCGAGGTCGGCGCTGTAATCGTGCGCGAGGATCAGCGACACGCCCGCCACGATGGCCATGCCGCAGCGCCCTTCGCGCAGCGCTGAAACGGCCTGGTGCAGCGCTACCAGCGACGATGAACAGGCCGTGTCGACCACCAGGCTGGGGCCTTCCAGCCCGAAATGGTAGGACAGCCGGCCGGCCGCCATGCTGCCCAGCGCACCGCGGCTCAGGTAGCCGTTATAGTCGCCGCTGGCGGCCATGCGCCGGCCGAAATCGCTGGTGCTGACGCCGACAAACACGCCGCATGGCTTGCCGCGCAGCGCGGCCGGATCGAGGCCGGCATCCTCGAGCGCGTGGTAGGCGCATTCGAGCAGAAGGCGGTGCTGCGGGTCCATGTAGGCGGCTTCCTTGGGCGCGATGCCGAAGCTGCCGGCGTCGAACAGCCACGGCGAGCGCCGCAGATAGCCGCCATGGCGGGCGGCGGCGGCCAGGCCGTCGCGGGTGGCGCTGTCGAAGCGCTCGGCCGGCAAGGCGCCCGTGGCGTCGACGCCATGCATCAGCACGTGCTCGTAGCCGGCCAGGGTGTCGGCCGGGCCGGGCAGTTCGCAGGCCATGCCGACGATGGCGATGTCGCTCGGGGAGGGGAGGTCAATGGCGTTCATGGTCAGATCCTTGATGGGAGGAAGGCGCGGCTGCCGGCAGCGCCTGCAGCACGCGCTGGGCCGAGCGCAGCGCGCCTTCGAAAAAGCCCTGGAAGTCGGAATAGGCTTCGCCGCAGATATGCACCTGCGGCGCGCGGCCGTCCTGGCCGATGGCGAACGCGGCCAGGGTTTGCATGACCTGTTCCGAATCGCGCCCCGGTTTCCAGAAATGCACGCCGGCACCGAAAGGCGCCGCGCTCCAGTCGCACAAACCCCATTCGAGCAGGTGCGGCTCGTCGTCGCGGCCAAAGGTCTGCTGCAGGGTGCGCACCAGCGCCTGCCGCAGGCGCTGGTCGCTGCTGCGTACCGGCCGGTCCTTGTGGGGGAAGCGCGCGCCCGGCGCATCGCTCAGGTTGGCCCAGTAATGGCACCACGGGTCATCGTTGTAAAACATCGCCAGGCCGTAGGCTTCGGGCTTGTCCGGATGCGATTCGAAGTGGGCGGCGCGGGTCGTGGCGCCTTCGCCGCTGCCGGGCGCGGCGCCGGGCGCCCACCAGGGATCGGCCATCACGCACGAGGCCCAGACGATGGGAAAGCACAGCACGGCGTCCAAGCAGGCCTGCACGGGCGCGGGCAGCGAGGGGGCCAGCGATTCCAGGGGGCTGCGCGGCAGGGCCAGGATCAGGCGCCGGGTGCGCAAGGTCACGGGCGCGCCCGCATGCCGCAGCTGCAGATCGACTCCGCCATCGGCGCCCTCGCCGAAGGCCAGCAGCTGGTGGCCCACGTGGATGCCGACGCCGGCCGCGCGCACGGCCTGTTCGGCCACATCGATCAGCGCCTGCATGCCGCCGTGCGGAATGTACGACGGGCGCTGCATCAGGCGCATGTCGAGCAGCTGGCAGATCCAGTCGGCCGCATTGGGATTCTGGTTCTTGAAGTTGTAGAACGCGCCTTTTTCGCGCGTAAACTCGACGGCTTCATGGCTCAGTACCTCGGCCAGCACGTTCCACATGCCCTGCCGGTACAGCGGACGTCCGCCAAACTGCGCCAGGCGGCGTAAGCGGGCCTTGTCGGCGGCGCGGCCCGGGCGGTCCAGCCGGTCGGCGGCCAGCGGCCACTGGTCGCCAAGGACCTGCGCGATGCCGTGCCACAGCAGCGCCCAGGCGACGTCGCCGCCGGCGGCCTGCTGCACCACGGCACGTTCGGCGGGCGTCAGCCGCGCCTGGTCCGGGCGGATGGCCGAGCAGGCCTCGTGCGACGTGATGGGGGTGACGGCGAGCCCCAGCTGCCGCACAAAATCGTCCATCAGGGGCTGCAGGTCCGGTTCGATGCGCACCGCGCCGAATTCGGCGCGGAACTCGCCGTCCAGCATGGGTTCGGTCTGCACGCGGCCGCCCACCGCTTCCAGCGCTTCGAACAGCTCGATGCGCAATTCAGGCTGGCGCCGCTTGAGCTGCAGCGCCAGGTACAGGCCCGTGATGCCGCCGCCGATGATGCAGATATCGCTGCTGGTTTGCATGCTCATCCTTATGCCATGGCGTGGTCGGCGGACGCGGCGCTGTCATGCTGCCGCGCGGCGATGGCTTGCGCCAGCAGTTCCAGCGTGAAGAATTCAAACAGTTCTTCGGCACGCAGGCGCACGCCGAAGTCCGTGCTGATGCGCAGCGCATACATCTGCACGCCGAGCGAATCGAGGCCCAGTTCGGCAAACGGCAGGTCGTGCTCGAGGGCGGCGCCGGGCGTGCCCAGCGTGTCGGCCAGGGCCGCTGCCAGCCGGTCTATGCAGGCGGCCGCCGGCGCCGCTGCCGGCGCCGGCGCGGCCTCGCCGCCGAACATGGCTTGCAGGGATTTGCGGTCCGCCTTGCCGCTCAGCGCCTGGCGCGGGATCTCGCGCAGCGGCAGGTATTGCTTGGGCAGCCAGGCAGGGGGCAGGGCGCGGGCGGCATGGGCGGCCAGCGCGTCGAGCCAGCGGACGTCGGCCTCGGCGCCCGCCCGGGGCACCAGCGCCGCGACCAGGCGCGTCCCCGCCAGCAGGGCGGTGACGTCGTCCAGCAGCCCGGAGTCGAGCAGCACGGCTTCGATTTCCGCCAGCTCGACCCGCTGGCCGTTGACCTTGACCTGGTCGTCGACGCGGCCGATGCAATGCAACTGGCCCGTGGCGTCGACGCGGCAGACGTCGCCGGTCAGGTACAGGCGCCGGTACAGCTCCGCGGATTCGGGCTCGGACAGCGGATTCGGAATGAATTTGCGCGCGGTTTCGGCGGCATCGTTGACGTAGCCGTTGGCCAGGGCGGCGCCGCTGATGCACAGTTCGCCTTCGAGGAAAGGACTGAGCCGCTGCACCCGGCCTTCCCCGTCGCGCAGGTAGAAGCGCGTGTGCGGCACGGGCTCGCCTATCGGCAGCGAATCGGCGGGCTGGCCGTCATAGCGCCAGGCGCTGGCCATGATGGTTGCTTCGGTCGGTCCGTAGACGTTATGGATGCCGGCGGCCGGTAGCAGCGCGCTGGCGCGTGCCGCCAGCGCCGGCCGGAAGACCTCGCCGCCGACGCACATGGCGCGCATGGAGGTGCAGCGCTCCACGCCCGGCGTCTGCAGGATCAGGCCGAGCATGGTGGGCACGGTGGTCATGTGGGTTGCCTGGTGGCGCTCGATGGCGTCGACGATGCGGTCGCCGTCGATGTTGCGCTCGCCGCCCAGGAAGGCGATGCGGGCGCCGACCATCAGCGGCGCCATCAATTCATGCATCGACGGGTCGAAGCACGGATGTATGCTTTGCAGCCAGCAGTCGCCGGCCTGGACGTTCAGGTAGCGCACGATCCAGCTGAAATGGTTGTAGGCGGCCGCGTGCGAGACCGCGACGCCCTTCGGCTGGCCCGTCGACCCGGAGGTGAAGATGATGTACAGCGGCGCCGTCACCGGCACGGGCGGCGCCATGTCGGCATTCGACAGGCCGAGGGCGTCGTGCTCGGCCTGCGCGCAGGGCAGCACGTTCAGCGTGGTCTCGGCCGCCATGCGGCGCTCGCTCAGTGCCGTCAGCAGCAGGCGCACGCCGGCCTGCCGGGCGATGCGCTGCAGGCGCTCGGTCGGACATTCGATATCCACGGGCACATACACGGCGCCGCACTTGGCCAGCGCCAGCAGCAGCAGGGTCCGGCTTGGCTCATGCGCGCTGCAGACGGCGACGCTTTCCCCCGGCCGGACTTGATGCACCGCCTGCAGCAGGCGCGCCAGGCGATTGGCGCGCGCATTCAGTTCGCCATACGGTACGGTGCTGCTGGCCGAGCACAGCGCCGGCAGCGCGGGCGTCAGGCGGGCCTGGCGCTCGACCAGCTGGTGCGGATATTCAGGAGTGTAGGGTGTGCTCATGGTTGGACTCTCGGTGCGTTTGTATCAGTTGGGCCAGGCTGTCGGCATGGGGTTCGGCCAGCATGGAAAAATGGTTGCCGGGGACTTCGATGCCCGGCTGGCGGTAGGCCAGGGCGGCCGCGTTCCAGCTGGCGATGAACGGCTGCCGGGCATGCAGGCGCAGGCAGCTGTCGCCGTCGGCGCCGCCCGGCGTGGGCCGGTAGCGCTGCAGCAGGGCCAGGCAAGCATTGCGGTTGCTTAACACTTCATCGATGCGGCCCTTGGGCATGCGCTGCGCGATGCGCGCCGCCAGCTCGCCGGTATCGAGCCGTCCGGCGACCTGCTGCTCGGACATTTCGGGATGCAGGGCCAGAAACAGGGTCAGCATTTCGTTGCCGGCGTCGCTCTGGCGGTCGCGCGCGGCCATGGCCAGCGAAGGGTCCAGCAGCACCACCTGCTCGACCTGCTTGCCGACGCTGCGCAGTATCAGCGCCATTTCGGTCGCGACGATGGCGCCGAAGGAATGGCCGCCGATGCGGTAGGCCGCCGCGGGCGCAGTGCTCAGCAGCAGCCTCACGTAGTGCGCCGCCAGGGTCTGTATGCTGGCCTGGCGGCGGCCGGCCTGCCGCAGGCTGAATGCATACACGCGGCAATTCAGGCGGGCTGCCAGCGCGGCAAACGGCGCGGCGCTGCCGTCGGCGCCATGCACCAGATACAGCGGCGGCTGCGGCGTGACGGCCCGCGGCAGGCCCAGCGCGCGCGACAGTTCGACGATCGATTCGGCTTCCAGCGTGTGCGCCAGGCTGGCGGCGGCCAGCTGCCAGGCTTGCTGCAGGGCCTGGCCGCCCGGCGCGCCGCGTATGCTCCAGTCGTCATTTGGCAGCGGGTCGGACGGCGCCAGTATCACGCTGCGCTGGGGCGTGCGGATTTCAATCCTGGCGAGCGTCAAGGCCTGCGCCGGGCTGCAGGGGGCGCTGCCGGCCGCGGGCGCCTCGCACGCGTCCAGCAGCTGCCGCAGCCATGCCGAGGCATCGTCGCCGGCCGGTTGCAAGGGCAGTCCCGTCCAGTGCAGCAATATCTGCGTCCGGTGGCCGTAGATTTGCTGGCAGGCATGTAGCAGTGCCGCCAGCAGGCTCAGTTGTACTGGCTGGCCGTACAGCCGGGACATGTGCTGGCGCAGCTGTTGCAGCGTGTCGCGTGAAGATGGAGGACTCATGCGGGTGATCCAGTGTAGGCGGTTGGAGCGGGCCATTGGACTACAGATGGGGGCACCGTATAACTGGAGGAAATGACAGTTTCGGCGCGGGGGCGAGGTTTCTATACTTGTCCGCGATTCGCCCGTCGGCTGATGCCTGCGGCCCTGACCATGTCGCCTATGAGGAATTCAATGGAAACCCCAACCGTCTCTGCCACGCAAGTCATCCTGGACGATGTGCGCGCGTATTTGCAGAGCAAAAGCAATCTGCCTGTCACCGAGGAGCACGCTACTACCAAGCTGCTGGCCAAGTCGTTTGACGAGGAGGAAATCCGCCATCGCCGCGCCGCGTTTGCCACCAATGGCGAGATCGACTGTACCGCGGTGCTGGCGAACTACGAGTTATTGCACGGTATTAAATACCTGGACCGCCTGATCAATAACAGCGGTCACGAGGTGCCGGCCCGCGCGGCCATCGCCATCTTCCGCGGCGCCGAGATTTGCCTGAACAACCTGGTGGTGCTGGCGCGCCGCATCACCGACGACGTCAAGCGCGGCCATATGGCCGATGCGTCGCTGAAGATCGGCTGGGCCAATCGTTTCCACGAGACCTTGTACAGCCTGTCGCAGCTGCTGGTGCAGGTGGACCAGGGCGGCCGGCAGGGCGACAGCATCAGCATCCGCGATTCGGCCGTATTCCAGGATTATCTGGTGCAGGCGGCCCGCATGCACGCCATCCTGCGCGCCGAGGCCACCGAGCAGCACAGCGACCTGGGCGACAAGGATCTCGACGACCCGCAGCGCTTTGTATTCTTCCACAGCTTCGTCAACAGCAATTACGAAGCGATCTGGCTCAGCGCGATGGAGCAGGTGCGCCTGCCTGGCGTGGTGCGCGAACCGGGCGAGGACGCCGCGACGTTCTATCAGCGCCTGATCCAGAATGACGAGGTGCGCGAAGCGGTCAACTGCGTCGACCTCAAGGACCCGACCTGCCTGATGCAGTTCCGCGCCTACCACCAGATCAGCGAAGTGCTGGTGGGCCTGGTCAATGAAGTGGCCAGCGAGATCATCGTGGCCTTGCTGGGCAACGAGCAGGCCACGTTCGGCGCGCACGCGCGCTCGCTGGCCCTGTGCAGCAAGCTGCTGCAGGTGGTGACCGACAATATCCGTCCCATCGTCCGCACGCTCAGCCCGAAAGCCTATTTCGCCATCCGTCCGGCGCTGGGCATCACCAGCGGCTCGCATTCGCACAACTTGCGCAAGGGGCTGTTCCTGACGATCTATCCGTCGCTGGTCAAATCCCTGCGTCTGCAGCTGGCGGCGATGGACGAACAGCTGGCGGCCGACGACGAGCGGCTGCAGCAGATCGTGCTGGCGCTGCTGCAGCAGCACGGCGACCCGCGTGCCGACATCCTGCGCCAGGTGGTGTACATGCATCAGTACGTCCGTACCTGGCGCGACGAGCACATGCAGTTCGTCAAGACGCAGATCGGCGTCAGCCCCGAGGACATGACGCCTACCGCATCGATTTCGGGCGCCGAAAACGCGGCGGTGACGGCCAATGGCTTCCGCCAGGCGCACAAGAACGATCCGATCGCCCCCTTGTATCAGGCCCTGCTCGGCAAGTCGCCGATACCGCCGCTGCCTATCGTGCACAAGGGCGGCTTCGACGAATACATGGCGCATTTCACCGCCAATGCGGTGAAAGAAATGTATGCCGACGTGCAGGACCGCGCGCAGCGCAAGCGTCCCGCCAGGATGGCCAGTTGAGCGGCCTGCCGCTGGTGGTGGTGACCGGCGCCGGTTCCGGGATCGGCGCGGCGGTGGCGCGGCGATTCAGCGCCGCCGGCCATCCGCTGCTGCTGATCGGCCGCCGCGAGGCGGCGCTGGAGGCGCTGGACTTGCCGCAGTCCATCTGCGCCGCGCTGGACGTGGGCGACGCCGCGGCGGCGCAGGACGCCGTGCACCTGGCGGAGCAGCGCTACGGCGCCGCTGACTGCCTGGTCAACAGTGCCGGCGTCATGCGGCTGGCCGATGCCGCCGGGCAGGATGCGGCGGAGTTTGCCGAGATGCTCAATACCAACGTCGTCGGCAGCGTCAACCTGATTCAGTGCGTGCTGCCCGGCATGCTGCGCCAGCGGCGCGGCACGGTGTTCAATGTCAGCTCGATCGCCGGCCGCCAGGCGTTTCCCATGCATGCCGGCTATTGCGCCTCCAAGTTTGCCGTGCACGGCTACACGGCGGCACTGGGCCTGGACATGGCTGCGCACAATATTCGCGTCAGCACCGTCTCGCCCGGGGTCGTCGAGACGCCCCTGCTGCGCAGCACCACCTCGGCGCCGGCGCGCGCCATGTTCGAGCAGTGGCTGGACACGCTCGATTCCCTGCTCGCCCCGGAAGACGTGGCGGGCATCATCGCGTTTGCCTACCAGTTGCCGCAGAACGTGTGCATGCGCGAAATCTTCGTCACCTCCACCTCGCAGGGCTCCTAGCGGCGGTGCGGGGAAATCACGGCCATCCCCGCCAGCGCGGCGCGCGCCGCCAGCCGGCCGAAAAAATACTCCGCTTGCCGTTTCGGCACGCTGTGCGCGATAGCGGCGGGCAGGGCGATGCCATGTTCATGGAAGGCGGCGGCGCGGAAGGGATATGGCTGGTAATGAATGACGGTGATGGGCAGTGCGCCACCGTCGCCGTCGCCCGCTTCGTGGATGAAGGGCTGGGGAAGCTGCTGCGTCCCGGCCATGATCATTTCTGCACGCTTCATTGCCCCCGCTCTTTCATGGAAATGGACATAGACTACCCGATTGCCGCCATCGAGAACGTGATTTTCGCCCATCGCCGCTGCTGCGCAACGGGATGACTGTCATGGCGTCCCATGCGGGGCCTGCCGCAGAGCTTCCACCGGCAACTGGAAGAAGCGCGGCACCATGGCGGGCGACAGCTCGTCGCCGCCGTCCGTCATGGCCAGCCGGCCGCTGAGCAGCAGCATCACGTAGCCGTGGCCCAGCGACCAGCCGGCGCTGGCGGCGGCCTTGTCCCAGCGCGCATCGAGGCCCGCTTCGCGCACGGCCGCGCCGGCCGTCTGCAGCACATAGTGAAAGCACGCCTGCGCCGCCTCCTGCAGGGCGGGAAACTGGCGCACGTCCTGGTGTTCGAACATCAGCCGGTAGTGGGCGGGCGCGGCCAGGGCGAATTCGATGTATTGCTGGCCCAGCAGCTGAAAACGCTGCTCGGCGGGCAGGCTGGCCGGCGGCGGCAGTTCCGCCTCCCACTTGGCGATCAGGCTGGCGAAGCCGGCCGCCGCCACGTGGGCCAGCAAGGCTTCCTTGCTGGGGAAGTGGCGGTACACGGCGGCGATCGACACGCCCACCGTGCGCGCCAGTTCGCGCAGCGAGAGGGCGGCGTCGTGCTGCTGCGCCAGTTGCGCGATGGCGGTGGCGACCAGGGTGTCGCGCAGGTTGCCGTGATGATAGGTACTCGTTGTCGTCATTCGATGTTATCGCTGTTCACATTGTCGTGTATGATGGCCATGTTATCACTGAACACATGGAGAGCATATGCAAGAGATGAGCAACGTGGTGCGCGCCGTGGCCTTGCCGCCCGGCGCCGGCATCGCCCCCCTGTATCCGGGCAGCAACCTGGCCGACGCGTATGCCGTGGGGTTGCCTACTGCGCAGGCGCGCCAGATGGACATGCAGAGCCTGGCGCGCCAGCTGCTGGGCAGCCAGCCGGGCTGGGCGCGCAGCCTGATGGTGCTGCGCGACGCCATCGTGGCGCGCTTCGGCATCCAGACGGCCAGGCAGCTGGAAGCCAAGCCAGGCAAGCGCATCGGCATCTTCCGCATCTATGCCGTCAGCGACGACGAGATCATCCTGGGCGAGGATGACAGCCACCTGGACTTCCGCCTGTCGGTGCTGCGCAACAGGGACGCGGGGCGGCACGGCAGCGTGACCGTGGCCAGCGTCGTGCACTGCCACAACTGGGTGGGGCGCGCCTACATCCTGCTGATCCGGCCTTTCCACAAGCTGATCGTGCGGCGTTCGCTGGCACGGGCCGTCAGGCAAGGCTTTGCCTGAGCGGCCTGGGCAGGGAACGTGACGGTGCGGGCAATCTTGCTTATTCATGGCCGGTATTGCATACTGCACCACCAGCCTCATCACGATTCCCATGAACGATACGCTTCTCCTGCTGGGTTTTGCCACCACGCCGCTTGAACTGATTTCCTTTGTCCTGGCACTGACAACCGTTGCGCTGAACATCCGCCAGAATCACTGGGCGTGGCTGTTCGCCATCATTTCCTCGGCCGCCTACGGTTTCGTGTTTTTCGAATCGCGCTTGTATGGCGACATGGCCTTGCAACTGCTGTTCATCAGCGTCTCGTTCTGGGGCTGGTACCAGTGGCTGCATCCGGCCAGCGGCGGCAAGACCCTGCCCGTCACGCGCCTCGATGGACGCGGCTGGCTGGCCTGCGCCGCGGGCTGGCTGATCGGCTTCCTGCTCATCGCCTGGCTGCTGACGACGACGGATACGGACGTGCCCCATGCGGACGGCTTCCTCACGGCCGGCAGCCTGGTGGGCCAGTTCCTGCTGTCGCGCAAAAAACTGGAAAACTGGATCGCCTGGATCATCGTCGACGTGCTGTACGTGTGGCTGTACGTGCACAAGGGCCTGACCCTGACGGCCGTGCTGTACGCCTTCTTCGTGGTCATGGCCGTCATCGGCTTGCTGGCGTGGAAAAAGTCGGCGCCAGCTGCGCCCGGCGCCATGGTTCTCAAGTGATGGCGCCTCTGGTGCGCGTGGCCATCCTGGGCGCGGAGTCGTCGGGCAAGTCGACCCTGGCGGCCGCGCTGGCCGGGCGCCACGGCACCGTCTGGGTGCCGGAATACTTGCGCGAATTCGTCGAGACGCAGGGCCGGGTGCCCGTCGCGGCCGACCAGTTTGGCATTGCGCGTACGCAAGTCGAACGGGAAGCGGCCGCTGCCGCGCTAGCCCGCCGCTTCCTGTTTTGCGACACGACGCCGTTGATGACGGTGGTCTACAGCCGCCATTATTTCAATGGCGCGGACGCGCCGCTGGCGGCGCTGGCCGATGCCACGCAGTACGACCTGACCTTGGTGACGGCGCCCGACAGCCCGTGGGTGGCCGACGGCTTGCAGCGCGAGTCCGAAGCCGTGCGCCAGCTGATCTATCGCTACCTGCTCGACGAGCTCGATGCGCGCGGCATCGTCTACCACGTGCTGCGCGACAGCCTGGAGGCGCGCCTGGAACAGGCGGCGCCTTTGCTGCAGCAGGCGCTGCATGCAGCGCCTGCTATTTCTTTTCCTTGCAACACCTGACAAAACCGTAGCGAGCGGTAGCGAGGCTCGGCGCCCCCGTTGGCCCGAGAAGCGCAGCTGTGCGAAGCAGGGGCCGCCGAGGCAGTGCGCATCGGAAGCCGCAGATCTCGACGCGCACTAGGTTTGCTTAGGTGTTTAAAAGTCGAACTGCGCCGAAACCTTGAACGTGCGGCTGGCGCCCGGGTACAGGTAGCCATCCGATTCCGGCGTCACGTCGCGCCAGTAGAACTTGTCTGCCACGTTGTTGACGGCGGCGCGCAGCACGGCGCGCGTGCCGGCGATGCGCGTGGCGTAGGCGGCGCCCAGGTTGAACACGTGGTACGACGGCACGAAGGTGGTGTTGTTGTACTCAAATGCTTTCTTGCCCGCATATTCCCAGCTGCCGTTGACGCTCAAGCCCGCCACCTGCTGCACGGCGTAGTCCGCATGCACGGCCGCCTTGAAGGCGGGCACGTTGGGCACGCGCTTGCCGTCGAGGTCCGCATTGCCCGTGCCCGACTGCTGGCTGTTCAGGGCCGTCACGGAGGCGCCCAGGCTCAGGTTGGACGATGCCTTGCCCTGGGCCGACAATTCCAGTCCCCGGTGCTGCGCCTGGCCTTCGCGCACGAAGTTGTAGGCGCTCTTGCTGCTGTCGACGTACTGGTTGAATTCCAGGCCCTTGCGGATCTGGAACAGGCTGGCCGCCACCATGAAGTCCGGCGTCACATCCATCTTCACGCCCACTTCAAGCTGCTTCGAGCGGCTGGGCGTCAATTCCACGTTGGCGTTGACGGCCTTGCGGTCGGCCGTGCCGCCATGTTCCATGCCTTGCGAATAGGCCGCATACACGGACAGATTGTCGAGCGGGGTGTAGACGAGCGAGACGTTGGGCAGCAGGAAATCGTGCTTGGCGCGGATTTCCGTATCGGCCTTCAATACGTACTGGTAGCCGTCGACATTGATATGGCGCAAGCCGCCATGCAGTTTCCAGTCCGGTGCCAGGCTGACGATGTCCTGCACGAAGACGGAGTTTTCCGTGTCCTTGCGCACCAGGCGCACGGGGCCTTGCACGCCCGTCGACATGTCGACGATCTGCGGGTGGTAGATGTTGCTCACGCCGGCCCAGTCGTACACGTACAGGCCGGCACGGTCCTTGCGGCGGAAGGTCGAGACGCCGGCCGTGAATTCATGGCGCAGGGAACCGGTGGCGAATTTGCCCTGGATCATGGCTTGCGCGCTCAGCGGTTTTTTCGTCTCGCCCAGGCTGCGGTAGTCGTACACGTCGAAGTCGCCATTGCCGCAGAAGCCAGGGTACAGGTCTTGCGCGCTGCAGCCGTACGGGAAGGCCGTGTAGTCGTCGCGCTTGAACGAGTGCTGGTTGGCCGACAGGGTGGCGTGCCAGTCGTCGCTGAACGCGTACTGGAAGCGCAGGCCGAGATTGCTGGTGACGGTTTCCACGGGGCGCGTCCACGGCTGCAGGTTGAGCATGGCGTCGGCGCTGATGCCGGTCGGCAAGGTCGTGTTGTTCAGCAGCTGGAAGCCGGGCGCTGTCGCCTGCGCCTTGTCCTGGTAGTCGGCATCGATCTGCAGCAGCGCCTGCGGCGAGATTTGCCAGTCGAAGGCGCCGGAAATGAACTTGCGGTTGCCATCGGCGCCCTTGATGTAGGAGCGCAGGCGCTCGGCCGCCACGTTGATCCGGTAGCCGAAGCGCGTGTCTTCCAGGCGGCCGCCCAGGTCGACGGCGCCGTACACGGTGCCCCGCTCGCGCGTTTCCACGGTGACCGTGCGCAGCGGTGCGGCGGTAGGGCGCTTGACGATGAAGTCGATCACGCCGCCCGGCGCGGCCACGCCTGCCTGCAAGCCGGCCAGGCCCTTCAGCACTTCGATGCGTTCCTTGTTTTCCAGCGGAATTTGCGTGTCGCCTGGAATGGCCACGCCATCCTTGCGGTAGCTGGAATTGTTGTCGAGCTTGAAGCCGCGGATGGAAAACTGTTCCGCATAGCCGACGGCGTTGTAGGCGTCGTTGATGCTGGTGTCGAGCTTGACGGCATCGCTGAGATTACGGATCTGCAAGTCCTGCATGTCTTTTTGCGAAATGACGGTGACGGACGCGGGCGTCTGCAGCAGCGGCGCGTCACTGAAGCCGCCCACGGACGCGCGCTTGGCGGCCGGCGCCTTGCTGGCCGTGACGATGACTTCGGTCATGCTCTGGGCTTGCGGGTCGGCCGCTTCGGTGGTGTCATTCGCGGCAAAGGCGGGCGCGGCAAACGCGTGCAGGATCGCCAGGGTCAATACAGGACGGGAAAAATGCGCAGATAAATTCGGTGTGGACATAGATTGCTCGTGGTTCAAGCCGTCTCGGGAAAGAGCACGGCAGGCTGCTTGTTCGGCTGGCGCCAACGCAGGAGCTATCAAAGGAGGGAGGTACTTTGCGCTTTCCTTCGCTGGCATTATCCAGATCAGGTACGAAGGGTATCTCTCACCCGGATGACTGCTCCAGGACCCCTAGCGGTTGACAGCTTAGCATGAACCACGGCCGCCTGTCCCCCTGGCTGACCGTTTTACAACAGTGTCGCCCGCAACTACAGGCTCAGTTCCAGCACCTTGCGGCTGACGGCGGGCGTCACTTCGCGCTGTTCGCCCAGCGCCGTCATGCCATGCGCTTCCAGCGCGGACACGACGGCGTCCACGCTGGCGTGGTTCAGGCCGTAGTCGGCCAGGCGCGTCTTGACGCCCATGTGGCGGAAGAAGAATTCCGTGCGGGCGATGGCGGCTTCGATGCGGCCCTCCTCGTCGCCGCCGTCCAGGCCCCACACGCGGGCTGCGTACTGCAGCAGCTTGGCGCGCTTGGCCTGCTTGCGCACGCGCAGCATGCTGGGCAGGATGATGGCCAGGGTCTGCGCGTGGTCGAGTTCGTACAGGGCCGTCAATTCGTGGCCGATGGCGTGCGTGGACCAGTCCTGCGGCACGCCCACGCCGATCAGGCCGTTCAAGGCCAGGGTGGCGCTCCACATCACGTTGGCGCGCACGTCGTAGTCGTCCGGCTGCGACAGCGCTTTCGGGCCTTCCTCGATCAGGGTCAGCAAGATGCCTTCGGCGAAGCGGTCCTGCACGGAGGCGTTCACAGGGTAGGTCAGATACTGTTCCATCACATGCGCAAACGCATCGACGACGCCATTGCCCACCTGGCGCAGCGGCAGGGTAAAGGTCTTCGACGGGTCCAGCACGGAGAATTTCGGATACACCTTGCGGCTCATGAACGAGCGCTTTTCCTGCGTGGCCTTACGCGTGATCACGGCCGAGCCATTCATTTCGGACCCCGTGGCCGGCAAGGTCAGGACGGTGCCGAAGGGCAGGGCGGCCTCGACGATCTTGCCGCCTTTCGCCAGGATGTCCCACGCTTCCCCCTCGTGCAGGGCGGCGGCGGCGATGAACTTGGTGCCATCGACCACGGAGCCGCCGCCGACGGCCAGCAGGAAATCGATGCGCTCGCTTTTCACCATGGCCACGGCCTGCATCAGCGTTTCATAGCTGGGATTGGGCTCGATGCCGGCAAATTCCAGCACCGTATGGCCGGCCAGCGCCGCCTTGACTTCATCGTAGACGCCGTTCTGCTTGATGCTGCCGCCGCCGTAGGTCATCAGGACGCGCGCCTGTGGCGGAATCAGGCCGGCGATGGCGGCGATCTGGCCCTGGCCGAAGAGGATTTGCGTCGGATTGTAAAAGTCGAAATTGAACATGGGGCTCCTGCCGCTGAGGTTTAGGCTGTTGCTGAGCCATGATTATGGCCGAACGGGGGGAAACGTGCCGTGGACGCTTGAGCTTTTCGTCCGCGCGGTGGAGAATGCAGCCGATGTCACCACCACGCGAAAAGGAATGCGCATGACCACCGTCCCACTGGAAGAAACGGGCTTGCCGGCCACGGCACTCGACATGCACCGCGCCATCGGCGCCACCATCGCCGCGCTGCAGGCGCTGGACTTGAACGGCCAGCGTTTCGAGGCGTGCACGGACCCGGAACTGCGCCGCGTGCTCGCGCATGCGGGCGACACCAGCCGCAAGGAAGCGGCCATGCTGCTGGAATGGATGCGCCGCCGCGACGCGCGCCTGGACGCGGCCATGAAGGAAGCGCTGTTCAAGGCGGGGCCGATTGTTGCCCAGTATCACTATGACGAGAAAATATTGTAACTATTGGTTTGTTGCTGTGACGTACCATGCGCCACATAGGCCCCGCTTCGCGTAGACTGTGCCCCGAACACGATTTTGGGGGAGTTTGCAACGATGAGATCATTACCATACCGCGAAGGCAGCTGGTTTGCCGTGCCCTTGCCGGGCGGCGGCTATGCCGTCGGCGTGGTGGCGCGCACGGCGCCTGCCGGACGCATCATGCTGGCCTATATGTTCGGGCCGAAGCGCGACAGCCTGCCGGCACTGGAAGAACTGGAAGGCTTGCGGCCGGAACAGGCCGTGCGCCGCCTGCGCACGGGCGACATGGCCCTGCTCAACGAGCGCTGGCCCCTGCTGGGCGACAGCCGCCACTGGGAACGCGATGCCTGGCCCATGCCGGCCTTTATCCGCCGCAATGAATCCCTGCAGCGCGCCTGGCGCGCCAGCTATGCGGACGGGGACCCTGCCAAGCTGGACCGTGAGGAATCGATTCCCTTCGACACGCCGGGCATGGAAAGCGATTCCCTGTACGGCTACGGGGCAACGGAATTGCTGATGAATAAATTGCTGGCGCAGGAGCAGGCGTCCGCTTGACCGTTGCCGGGCGGCGGAGACGCGGGAGCCGGCAGCGCAGGTCGGATTAGCGCCTGGCGCGTAATCCGACAGGAATAGGCAACAATGTGGTCGGATTACGCGAGGCACTCGCTGATCCGACCTACGTCGCCTATGCCGCTGGCAAGCTGATCTGAAACGCCAGTCCGCCGCCTTCGCGGTTGCGCACCTGCAATTCGGCGCCATGGCGCAGCAGCACGCGGTCGACGATGGCCAGGCCCAGGCCTGCGCCATTGGCCTGCCCGCGCGCCGTGTCGAGGCGGGTGAACGGCTTCATCAATTGCTCGATCTTTTCCGCCGGCACGCCCGTGCCGTGGTCCTGCACCTCGATAATCACCTTTTTCACGCCATGGCTGGTGCGCACCTGGCAGGCGATGTCGATTTCCGTCACATCGCTGCCCGGCGTCTTGCCATAGCGGCGCGCATTTTCGATCAGGTTGTTCAGCACGCGGCGCAAGTCGGTGGGATTGCCCATCGCATGCGCGCCGTCGGCGATGGTGGCGTTGATTTTGACGTCGGGCAGGCGCATGGCTACGCGCGCCATGTCGCTGAGCAAGCCGCTCAGGTCCACATCGGTAAAGCTCGACGCTTCCGTCGGCTTGGCGTAGTCGAGGAACTGGCCGATGATGGCGTCCATCTGCCCGATATCGGACTGGATGCCTTCGCGCGCCTCGTCCGACAGGTTTGCCATTTCCACTTCCAGCTGCATGCGCGCCAGCGGCGTGCGCAAATCGTGCGAGATGCCGGCCAGGATCACGGCGCGGTCCGATTCCACCTGTTTCAGATCGTCGACCATCTGGTTGAAGCTGCGGTTCGCCTCGATGATCTCGATCGGGCCTTTTTCCGGCAGCGGCGCCGGCTGCTTGCCCTTGGCGATGTCGCGCGCGGCCGCCGTCAGGCGCGACAGCGGCAGATTGATCAGGCTGGAAATGATGGCTGCGCCCAGCAGCGACAGCAGCGACACCAGGCTGGCCCAGCCCAGCCACTGGAAGCCCGTCAGGCCGCGCAGGCGCTCGCGGTCCAGCATCAGCCAGTACTCGTCGTCGTCGATCTTGAAGCTGACCCAGAAGCCGGCCACGCCGTTGACGCGCGCGGAAAAGCGCGTGTCCTTGCCCAGCTTGGCCTTCACCAGCGCCTCGATGTCGGGCATCAGGTAATTGTCGGGCGGCGGCTCGATGCGGTCGTCCTCTTCCAGCGAGAAGATGCGGATGCCTTCATTGCTGACGAGGTCGAACAGCAGCTCGCGGCGCAGCTCGGGCGCCGAGTGCGTCAGTGCCGCATGCGTGATGGTGACGACGGAAATGATCTGGGCGGAAATCTGCTGCGCCTGCGGCTCGCGCTGGATGACGGAAATCATGCCGATCCAGGTGATCATGCTGACCGTGGTCAAGGTGCCGAGCAGCAAAAAGGTGCGCCAGAACAGGCCGCTTTTCAGCCGCGCCAGGCTGATATCGGGAACAAGCTTCATCATGCCTCGCCAGCGATCAGCGCGGTTGTCCGTCCGGGATGAAGACGTAGCCCAGGCCCCACACGGTCTGGATGAACAGCGGGCTCGACGGGTCCGGCTCGATCAGCTTGCGCAGGCGCGAAATCTGCACGTCCAGGCTGCGGTCGAACACTTCGTATTCGCGCCCGCGCGCCAGTTCCATCAGTTTTTCGCGCGACAGGGGCTGGCGCGCATGGCGGGCAAACACTTTCAGCACGGAAAATTCACCCGTGGTCAGGGGCACCGTTTCGCCATTCTTTTTCAAGGTGCGCGTGCCCAGGTCCAGCACGAAGTCGCCGAACTCGAAGGTTTGCGGCGTTTCCGACGGCGCGCCCGGGATTTCATCGGGACCCTTGCGGCGCAGCACGGCGCCGATGCGGGCCACCAGTTCGCGCGGGTTGAACGGCTTCGGCAGGTAATCGTCGGCGCCCATTTCCAGGCCCACGATGCGGTCCACGTCCTCGCCCTTGGCCGTCAGCATGATGATCGGCGTCTGGTCGCCCGCGCCGCGCAGGCGGCGGCAGATCGACAGGCCGTCTTCGCCGGGCAGCATCAGGTCGAGCACCAGCAAATCGTAGCGTTCGCGCAGCCACAGCTTGTTCATGGCCGTCGCGCTCTCTGCCGTAAAGACATTGAAGCCCTGTTCGGTCAGGTAGCGGCGCAGCAGGTCGCGCAGGCGCACATCGTCATCGACCACCATGATTTTTGCCTGGTGGCCGTGGATCGATTGCGTTGTTGTATTGCTGCCGGATGTGGAGGTTGTGGTCATTTAGGGTGTCGTGTTATCTTATATTAGTTGCTATAGTAACGCCTCGCGCGGCGTCGGCAAGGGGCTGTGGCGACCCATTACAAAGTGTTACAAACTTTACCCAATTACTCTTACTGCACCGTGTAAAGCATCATACACTGGGGCCACAGTGGAAATCAGCTTTAAGTTTATACGGCATCGCGGAAGAGGAACTCAATGAATATCTTTACTAAAAAAATTCACGCCGCTCCCAGCGCAGCTATTGCCGCACGTACGACTGTGCTGTCCGCATTTGCCGTTTGCTCCGTGTTTGCCGCCAGCGTGGCGCTGGCACAAAACCAGCCGCCGCCTCGCCGTGACGACCAGCAGCAAATGCAGGCCCAGCGGTATGAACAGGTACAGCGCAGTAACAGCAATGATACGCGACTGCGCGAACAGCGTGACGCACGCAGCTTCGACACGCGCGCCGAAGAGCAGCGCCGCGTCAACGAAGGCGCCGATGCCTCGCGCCGCACGGGCCGCATGACGCCCGACGAACGGCGCGACCTGCGCCGCCAGATCAATGAAGTGGGCCAGGATATCTATTCGAATCCGCCGCGCCGCTAGGCTTCGCGCCTCCCATCCGACAGGGCCATCTCGCAAGACATGGCCCTGTTTGCATCTGGTAAACACATTTTTGCCGAGTCAGGCACACGGCCACGCCCCGTGATATTGTTCAGTGCACTGAGGCAATTCTCTGAATTTGTTGCTGGGGAGGCAAGGCGTGAGCGACGACGACACACCCGTTCCTGATGCGGTCCAGGCTGGCGGCTTGCCGCATGGCCTGCTCCAGCGCGACGCGGGCGTGTATTTCGACCTGTCCCTGGCGCCCGCGCAGTTGCGCGCCGCCGTCGACCAGCTGTTCCTGTCGGGGCAGCTGCTGGCGGGCCTCGATTACGGCTTGTTCCTGCTGACCCTGTTCCATGCCCCCGCGCCCCGCGCCGCGCCCAAGGGCGACGCCTTGCTGCGCATCGCCGTCCGCGTGGCGCCATTCCCGCCCCAGCGCCGCGCGCTGTATAAACAGATCAAGATCCGCGGCGACAGCGCCGAGTTTTACTTTGAAGCGCTGGCGCCTGAGGCGGACGGCCAGATGCCGGCCCGCCGCGAGTTTGACGAGCTGGTGGCCGACCTGTGGGGCAAGGGCGTGCATTACGGTATCGATGCTGTGGCCGTGCGGGCCATTCTCGACAGCGGCAAGGCCGAGCGCATCACGGTGGCGCGCACGCTGCCGCCGCAGCCGGGACACGATGCGCAACTGGTCGAAGTGTCGCAAGGCATCCACCGCGACGATGCGCCGCGCGAACGCTCCGATGGCCGGCTGGATTTGCTCAGCTTCAAGAACCGCTTTCCGCAAGTGAAAAAACACGCGCGCCTGCTGCGCCTGCTGCCGGGCACGCCCGGCTTGCCCGGCTACGACCTGGCCGGCAAGGCGCTGCCGCCGCCCGCGCCGCTGGAACTGGACCTGGCCACGGTGGCGGGGGTGGGCACGGCGGTCGAGCATTTCAGCGATGGCGACTACGTCGTCGCCACCCAGGATGGCTATGTGAATGTCGATGAGCACGGCAAGATTTCCATCGAAAACAAGATCGTCAGCCGCGAAGGCGTCAGCAGCCGCACCACGGGCAATTTGAAGCTGCGCGCCGCCTACGAGGAATATGGCGAAGTGCAGGAGCAGCGCCAGCTCGACGGCAGCGACATCACCATCCATGGCGACGTGTATGGCCATCTGCACTCGCATGGCGGGCTGATATGGCTCAAGCGCAACCTGGTGGGCGGCACGGCCTTCAACGAACACGGCGACGTGCGCGTCGAGGGCGTGGCCTCCGGTTCCGTGCTGCAGGCGCTGAGCGGCGAAATCCACTTGAAGCGGGCCGAAAGCTGCGTCATCGCTGGCACGCGCGTGGTGATCGACAGTGCCAGCAATTGCGAGATCATCGCCGACGAGGTCGTCATCGAGCTGGCCGAAGGCTGCGCCGTGGCGGCACGCACCATCCGCATCGGCAGCGCCGGTCCCCGCAAGCAGGTGGAGATGCTGCTGTTTCCCCTCGTGCCCGACCTGGGCCCGCTGGAGCAAAGGATCGCGGACGGCCTGGCAAAGGCCGCGCAATTTTTGCAGGTGCAGCACAAGCGCCAGCAGGAAATCGATGCCATTGCCCAATTGCCCGAGGTGCGCAACTACCTGACCCTGGCGGGCCAGCTGCGGCGCGGCGAGCTGCAGCTGCAGCCGGCGCAGCAGTTGCAGTACGACAAGCTGGCCGCGCGCATCGCCCCCGTGCTGAAGGAAGTGGCGCGGCTGCGCGTGGACGTCAAGCAGTCGGAAATCATGCACGGGCAAATGCTGGCGCTGGTGGCGCAAGTGCGCCAGGAGCGGCAGGCGGCGGCCGGCCGGACGCGCTGCACCCTGGGCCTGATCGATGGCGAAACGGCCGTGCGCGCGCTGGTCGTGCCGCCCGGGCCGGCCAAGGTCTACGACCGGCCGCCCAAGGAAATCAAGGCGCTGCTGCGCAGCGCCACGCCGGCCACGCAGCCCGTGTTTGCGGACAGCACGGGCAGCCTGGACTGGACGTACTCGCCACCACCGTAATCAATCCGTGACCTTGCCGCGCGACTGCTTCAGCACGCTGTGCGTGCTCTTGCTGTCGAGGCGTCGCCGCTGCGAGCTGCGCGTGGGCTTCGTGGCGCGGCGCACGGCGGGCAGGAAGGTCACGCTGTCGATGATTTCCTGCAGCCGGCGCAAGGCTTCTTCCTTGTTCTGTTCCTGGCTGCGCGACTGCTGCGCCTTGAGCACCAGCACGCCATCCTTGCTGATGCGGCTGTCGCGCAGGGCCAGCAACCGTTCCTTGTACGCTTCCGGCAGCGACGAGGCGGCGATGGGAAAGCGCAAATGGATGGCGCTGGAAACCTTGTTGACATTCTGCCCGCCCGGGCCCTGGGCGCGGATGGCGGAGAATTCGACTTCGGCGGGGTTGACGAGGTGTTGCATGGCCTGCCTGTGGGGAAACGATGTCCGTATTGTAAGGCAAGTGGCGCGGGACTGCGCCGGCGCAAGGCCGTGGCGGCAGGCAGTGATGTCTTCCGGGAAAGTTGCGCTTTCTCAACGCCGCCCAGGGCGATGCTGGTTAGCATGGGGCCAAAGTTGCATCGTTGCGCCACTGCGCATCCTGGCAGCGCTTACCGGATGAAAGGATCATCATGCAGCCCACGACTACGCCTGGCGCCGCAGCAACGGCCGAAGCCGGCACCGCGCACTACCTGACGCAGTACTTGAGCTTCCGGCTGGGCGGCCTGGAATACGGCCTCGATTACCGCTGCGTGCGGGAATTGCGCCCGCTCAAGGAGCTCGACCGTTTTTCCTCGGAAGGGGAAGTGCTGCACAGCGTGGCCGTGTCGCGCGGCGTGATCATCCCCATCGTCGACATGCGCGCCGCGTTCGGCAGCGCCCAGGGCGCACCCGACCCGTCCACCGACGTGATCATCCTGCAGCTGAGCAATGGCGTGATGGGCATGGTGGTCGATGGCGTCACCGATATCGTCAGCCTGGCGCCCGCCGACATCGCCGCCGTGCCCGGCCTGGGCGAGACGGAAGCGGACTACTTGCTGGGCCTGGGCACGGTGGCGGGACGCCGGCTGATCCTCGTCGACATCGACCGCCTGATGGCGATCCGCAGCGCCAGCCCGATGCAGGTGGCCTAAAAAAAAGACGACCCGATGAGTCGTCTTGGTGTTTGGCCTTAGCCGAGTTTCTCCAGCTGATCCTGCAAGTCCAGCCATTCCGCTTCCAGCTGCGCCAGGTCCTTGGTGAAGAAGGTCTGGTCGGCCAGCAATTGCTTCAGCTTGGCCTTGTTGGCCGCGTCGTAGATGGTCGGCTCGCCCAGCTTTTCTTCCGTTTCCGCCTTTTGCGCGTTGCGCTTGGCGATCTGCTCTTCCTGGCGCTTGATCTTGTTTTCGATCGGCTTGCGCAGGGCGGCGGCCTTCTGGCGGTCTTCCGCTTCCTGGCGCTTGTCGCGCACGGGCGCGGCAGGGGCGGCGGCCGGCGCAGGGACGGACGACGTCACCGGGAAGTCGGTCTTGTTGGCCTTGCCGGCGGCCGGCAGCACGTCCGTGCCCTTGCCCAGCTTGGTCTTGAACAGCCAGTCCTTGTAGTCGTCCAGGTCGCCGTCGAACGGTTGCAGCTTGCCGTCGGCAACGATGATGAATTCATCGGTGGTGGCGCGCAGCAAATGGCGATCATGGGAAACGACGACCAGGGTGCCTTCGAACTGGGCCAGCGCTTCCGTCAGCGCTTCGCGCGTTTCCAGATCCAGATGGTTGGTCGGTTCATCGAGCAGCAGCAGGTTCGGACGCTGCCAGACGATCAGGGCCAGTGCCAGACGGGCTTTTTCGCCGCCCGAGAACGGGGCGATCGAGGCGGTGACCATGTTGCCGGGGAAGTTGAAGCCGCCCAGGAAGTTGCGCAGTTCCTGCTCGCGCACGGTGGGGGCGATCTTCGCCAGATGCCACAGCGGCGATTCGTCATGGCGCAGCATTTCCACCTGGTGCTGGGCGAAGTAGCCGATGTTCAGGCCCTTGCCCATGGTGGCGTCGCCGCTCAACGGCATCAGTTCGCCGGCGATGGTCTTGATCAGGGTCGATTTGCCGGCGCCGTTCTGGCCCAGCAGGCCGATGCGCTGGCCGATCTGCAGCGAAAACTTGATGCCGTTGACGATGGTTTTATGCGTGACCGCGCCCGTCGCTTCGTTCTCGATCTTGTAGCCCGCATCGACGTCTTCCATCACCAGCAGCGGGTTCGGGGCGCTCAAAGGCTCGCGGAATTCGAACGAGAATTCGGCGGCGGCGCGCAATGGCGCCAGCTCTTCCATCTTCGCCAGCGCCTTCATGCGGCTTTGCGCCTGGCGCGCTTTCGAGGCCTGCGCCTTGAAGCGGTTCACGAACGATTCCAGGTGGGCGCGCTTGCGCTGCTGCTTTTCCAGCGCGCCGGCGGCCAGGATCATCTGCGCCGCGCGCTGGCGTTCGAAGCTCGAGTAGTTGCCCGAGTAGCGCTTCAGCTTGCGCTCGTCGATGTGCACGACCACGTTGACCACTTCGTCGAGGAAGTCGCGGTCATGGGAAATGATCAGCAAGGTGCCCGCGTAGCGCTTCAGCCAGTCTTCCAGCCAGATGATGGCGTCCAGATCCAGGTGGTTGGTCGGTTCATCGAGCAGCAGCAGGTCGGACGGGCACATCAGCGCTTGCGCCAGGTTCAAGCGCATGCGCCAGCCGCCGGAGAAGCTGGCCACGGGTTGCTGCATCTGGTCCAGGGTGAAGCCCAGGCCCAGCAGCAATTGCTCGCCGCGCGACTGCACGGTGTACGCGTCGGCATCGGCCAGCGCGCTGTAGATCTCGCCGATGGCGATGCCGTTTTCCGACGTGGCCGGTTCCGATTCCAGGCGCGCCAGTTCCGCTTCCAGTTTGCGCAGGGTGACGTCGCCGTCGATCGCGTAGTCGAGCGCTGCACGGTCCAGCGGCGGCGTTTCTTGCGCCACGTAAGCCACGCGCCACTTGGCGGGGAAATCGATCTCGCCCTGGTCAGGGTGCAATTCGCCACGCATCATGGCGAACAGGCTCGATTTGCCCGCGCCATTGGCGCCGATCAGGCCGATCTTGTCGCCCGGATTGAGGGTGACGTCGACTTGTTCGAGCAACGGTTTGATGCCGCGCATCAGGCTTACTTGTAGGAAACGTATCATTTTTTTCTTTGTAGAGGCTGGGGTCAGACCCGGCGGGGACATTTGTCCCAGAGGGACGAATGTCGATCCTGAAGGGACTGACCCCGGTAGTCAATTAGGCCAGCTTCAACTGCTCGGCCGTCAGCAGGAACACCATGTCGTCGCCGGCGCTCGTCGTCAGCCAGGTCAGGCCCAGCTCGCCGAAGGCCGCTTCCGCGTAGGCGCGTTCGTTGCCGATTTCAATCATCAGGATGCCGTCGTCCGTCAGGCGTTCGGCCGCGCCGGCGATGATCTTGCGCACCAGGTCCATGCCGTCGCTGCCGCCGTCGAGGGCGATTTGCGGTTCGGCCAGGTATTCCTGGGGCAGGGCGCCCATCGACGCGGAATTCACGTACGGCGGGTTGCTGATGATCAAATCGTATTTCTTGGCCGGCACGTTTGCGTACAGGTCCGATTCGATCAGGGTGACGCGGTCCTGCAGCTTGTACGTGTCGACGTTGCGCTTGGCCACGGCCAGCGCGTCGGCGGAAATGTCCACCGCGTCCACGGCGGCGTTCGGGAAGGCGTCGGCCATCATGATGGAGAGGCAGCCCGAACCGGTGCACAGTTCCAGGATGTTTTCCACGGCGTCCGGTTCCGGCACCCAGGGCGAGAAGTACTCGGGGATCAGCTCGGCGATGAAGGAGCGGGGCACGATCACGCGCTCGTCCACGTAGAAGTTATACGTGCCCAGCCACGCTTCCTTGGTGATGTAGGCGGCCGGCACGCGGTCGATGCTGCGGCGGTCGATGACGGTCATCACGTTGACCACTTCCGACGGCAGCAATTTGGCGTCGAGGAAAGGTTCCAGCCGGTCGAGCGGCAGCTTTAACGTGTGCAGGACCAGATAGGCGGCTTCGTCGAACGCTTCGGCGCTGCCGTGGCCGAAAAACAGCTTGGCGGTATTAAAACGGGTAACGGCGTAGCGCAGCAGGTCGCGTGGCGTGGAAAACGGGTTCGGGGTCATGGCATTCTCGAAAAGACGGTGTTCTGGCCCGCCGTGACGGGCCTCGGTATTCAGGTTCAGACGGGCAGCAAATGCTCCAGGGTGCGCCGGTAGATATTCTTCAGGGGATCGATGTGGCGCAGTTCGATGTGCTCGTCGATCTTGTGAATACTGGCATTGGGCGGCCCGAATTCTATCACTTGGGGGCAGATCTGCGCGATAAACCGGCCATCGGAGGTGCCGCCCGTGGTCGACAGCTCCGTCACGATGCCCGTTTCCTGCTCGATGGCGGCGGACAGCGCATCGGACAGGGTGCCGCGCGGCGTGAGGAAGGGCAGGCCGCTCAAGGTCCATTGCAGATCGTACTGCAGGTCATGCCTGTCGAGGATGGCGTGGACTCTTTGCTGCAGGCTTTCCGCCGTGCTGGCCGTGGAAAAGCGGAAATTGAAGTCGATCACCATGTCGCCCGGAATCACGTTGTTGGCGCCCGTGCCCGCATTGATGTTGGACATTTGCCACGTGGTCGGCAGGTAGTACTCGTTGCCCGCATCCCATTGCTCCCCGACCAGGTCGGCCAGCGCCTGCGCCGCTTCGTGGATGGGGTTTTTCGCCAGGTGCGGGTAGGCAATGTGACCCTGCACGCCCTTGATCGTCAAACGGCCCGACAGCGAACCGCGGCGGCCGTTCTTGATCATGTCGCCCAGTTGCGCGCTCGACGTCGGCTCGCCCACCAGGCAATAGTCGATCTGTTCGCCCCGTGCCTTCAGTTTGTCGCAGACGATGACGGTGCCGTCCGTGGCCGGGCCTTCCTCGTCGCTGGTGATCAGAAAGGCGATCGAGCCCGTGTGCCCGGGCGTGGCGGCGATGAATTCCTCGCAAGCGACCACCATGGCGGCAATCGAGGTCTTCATGTCGGCCGCGCCACGGCCGTACAGCTTGCCGTCGCGGTGCGTGGGGATGAAGGGCTGCGAGCGCCACTGCTCGACGGGGCCCGTGGGCACCACGTCCGTATGGCCGGCAAAGACGAACACGGGCGACGTGGTGCCGCGGCGCGCCCACAGGTTGGTGACGTCGTTCGACTGTATCGTTTCGCAGACAAAGCCCAGCGGCGTGAGGATATCGATCAGGTGCTGCTGGCAGCCCTTGTCGTCGGGCGTGACGGAGGACAGGGCGATCAGTTTTTCGGTCAGGGCGAGGGTTTTGGAGATGGTCATGGTGTAGAGCGGGGGCGTACCCTTGGGACTCGGCGTCCCCGTACGACCCCAGCCTTGCAGGTGTCGGGTTTAAACTGAAAAAATGGTCTTGTACTGCGCATCCGAAAACGCCACGCTGAACAGGCCATCCTTGTCCAGCACGGGGCGCTTGATGATGGACGGATTTTCCAGCATCAGGGCCAAAGCACTGGCCGCATCGACGGTGGACGCCTTGCGTTCGTCGGACAGGGCGCGCCAGGTCGTGCCTTTCTTGTTGACCAGCACATCCCACGGCAGTTGCGCCAGCCATGCTTCGACGGTGGCGCGTTCCAGGCCCTGCTTCTTGAAGTCGTGGAAGGTAAACTCGATTTGCTGTGCGGCCAGCCAGGTGCGGGCCTTTTTGACGGTATCGCAATTGGGGATACCGTAGAGTGTAATGGTCATAGTGGTCGGGCTAACGGGGAATGAATGCGGTTCGCTTGATCGCGGCGCTTGCGCTGGCGCGATATGCGATGTTAGCCGCCATTATACAGTCGTTGCGCTACTCGATGCGGCGCTGCAACATGTCCCCGGAATTTTTCCTAGACGGGCCGCGGCGCCGTCTTGCCTGGCTCCGCCGGGCCGAAATGCAGGCCCAGTCGCAGGGCCAGGGCGCGCAGGGCGCCGCTTTCCTGCAGGTGCAGGGCCAGCGCGATATGGCCGTCGGGGCGTATCAGGTAGGCCGCGTCGCGGCCCAGGCCGGCCAGCTTGGCGGCGACATTGAAGGTGTAGCAATGCACGGGCAGCTTCAGCACGCGCGCCTCGTCCAGCAGTTCCGGTGCCGCTTCGCCATAGATGTGCAATTGCCAATCCATGCTGCGCAGGGCGGTGAAATTGTCTTGCGTGCCATCGGAGAACCACGGCAGGCGGTCGCCGCCGCGCAGATATTCCGCATGGCCCGCGGACAGGGCGCTGTCTTCATAGCTGATCTGGATTTGCGACACCGTCTGGAACAGCAGGCGGCGCGCCCGCCCAAAGCCGGACAGGAAGGGCAGCGCATGGGGCACCAGCCAGCGGCGCAGGAATTGCCCCGCGATGCCTTGCGCGACGATGGCCTGGAAGGCGCGGTCGGTGGTGGCGACGAGCTTGCGGGCAAACACGATGCGCTCGCTTTCATAGGTGTCGAGCAGGGCGTCGTTGCTCTGGCCGTGCAGCTTTTGCGCCAGCTTCCAGGCCAGGTTGACGGCGTCGCCCAGTCCCGTGTTCATGCCCTGGCCGCCCACGGGACTGTGCAAATGGGCCGCGTCGCCGAGGATGAAGCAGCGCCGCGCGCGGAACTGGCCCGCCACCCGATGATGCACTTTATACGTGGAAAACCAGTTTACATGCTCGACCTGGATGCCCAGCAAGGCTTGCACCTGTTCCCGCACGTCGTCGAAGACGGGGGCCGGCGCGCCATCGGGGCGGTCGGGCAGGATGCCGATCAGGCGCTGCATGCCGCTGGTGCGCACGGGCAGCATCAGCGCAAACGAGTTCGCGCCCAGGTGGGCGTGCAGATCCGTGTTGTTGCCGGCCACTTGCGCATCGGCCACGTAGTACAGGTGGTCGTAGGTGCCGCCGGAAAAGTCGAAGCCGGCAATCTCGCGCACCTTGCTGCGGGCGCCGTCGCAGCCGCAGATATAGTCGAACGTGCAATATTGCCGTTCGCCATCCTTGAGCACGATGGCTTGCACTTCGCTATCGTCCTGCGTCCACAGGTCCAGCGCCGCATTCCATTCCACATGCACGCCGGCCGCCGCCAGCTTGCTGATGAGAAAGCGTTCATGCTCGTCCTGGGGCAGGCTCAGCACGAAAGGGTAGGGGCTCAGGCCTTCGCCGATCTCGCCCAGCGCCAGTTTCACCAGCTCCTCGCCCCCTTCGTGGATGTGCATGGCGTTGATCTTGATCCCCAGGCTGACGAGCTCGTCGGCAAAGCCCAGCTGCTGGTAAAACTCCAGGGTGCGCGCATGCACCGCCATGGCCCGCGACGCCTGGCCCGGTCCGCTGTTCTTGTCGATGATGCGGCAATCGACGCCATGGCGCGCCAGGCGCAAGGCAAGCATGAGGCCGGTAGGACCGGCGCCGACGATCAATACGGGAGGAGTATTCATGCCATCCAGTATAGGACAGGATGGGAGATGGCTGCAGGACGATTGAAGTTGCGTTCTAGAAACGAAAATGTCCCGCCGGGGCGGGACATTCAGGTATTGCCGATACTTCACTGCGCAGTGATCAAATACCGCGCAAGAGTTCGTTGATGCCGGTCTTGGCGCGGGTCTTCGCATCCACGCGCTTGACGATCACGGCGCAGTACAGCGAGTACTTGCCGTCTTCCGAAGGCAGGTTGCCCGAGACCACGACGGAGCCCGCCGGCACGCGGCCGTAGGTCACTTCGCCCGTGGCGCGGTCGTAGATCTTGGTCGACTGGCCGATGTACACGCCCATCGAGATGACGGAGTTTTCTTCGACGATCACGCCTTCGACGATTTCCGAGCGGGCGCCGATGAAGCAGTTGTCTTCGATGATGGTCGGGTTTGCTTGCATGGGCTCCAGCACGCCGCCGATGCCGACGCCGCCGGACAGGTGGACGTTCTTGCCGATCTGCGCGCAGGAGCCGACGGTGGCCCAGGTATCGACCATGGCGCCTTCATCGACGTAGGCGCCGATGTTGACGTAGGACGGCATCAGCACGACGTTCTTGGCGATGAAGCTGCCGCGGCGGGCGACGGCTGGCGGCACCACGCGGAAGCCGCCCTTGGCGAAGTCTTCCTTGGTGTAGTTGGCGAACTTGGTCGGCACCTTGTCGTAGAACTGCATCGTGCCATCCGATGGCAGCACGATGTTGTCTTCCAGGCGGAACGACAGCAGCACGGCTTTCTTGACCCACTGGTTGACGACCCAGTCGCCCGAGGTCTTTTCCGCCACGCGGATGCTGCCGTTGTCCAGGCCGTTGATGACGTGGGAGACGGCGTCGCGCAGCTCGGCCGTGCCGTTGCCCGGATTGATCTCGGCGCGGTTTTCCCAGGCCTGGTCGATGATGTTTTGCAGTTGTTGGCTCATGATGATGTCTTGTTTAGTTGATTGAGGCGGATGCGGAAAGCTGCTGGCAGAATTTTACTATGCGTAAGGCCGCTTCCAGCCCTTCGGCCGTTTCGGCCACCAGGGCCATGCGGATGCGGTTGCGGCCCGGGTTGATGCCGTGCGCGTCGCGCGCCAGGTAGCTGCCAGGCAATACCGTGACATTATATTCGGCGTACAGGCGTTGCGCGAATTCCGTGTCGGACAGGCCCGTGCGGCTGACGTCGGCCCACAGGTAGAAGCCGGCGTCCGGCAATTGCACGTCCATCACCGATTGCAGCAGCGGCGTGATGGCGTCGAACTTGGCGCGGTACTTGGCGCGATTTTCCTCGACATGGGTTTCGTCGTTCCAGGCCGCGACGGAGGCCGCCTGCACGGCAGGGCTCATGGCGCCGCCGTGGTAGGTTCGGTAGAGCAGGAATTTTTTCAGCACTTCCGCGTCGCCGGCGACAAAGCCCGAGCGCATGCCCGGCACGTTCGAGCGCTTCGACAGGCTGGAAAACACCACCAGGCGCGCATACGGGCGCTCGATGGTGGACAGGCCCAGCATGTGCGCCGCCTGCAGCGCGCCCAGCGGGGGCGTGTCGCCGTGGTAGATCTCGGAATAGCACTCGTCGGCGGCGATGACGAAGTCGTAGCGTTCGGACAGGGCGAACAAATGTTCCCAGTCCGTCAGGGTGAGCACGGCGCCCGTCGGGTTGCCCGGCGAGCACAGGAACAGCAGCTTGACCTTTTCCCACACGGAAGCGGGCACGCTGTCGTAGTCGCAGCCGAAATTGCGCGCCGGGTCGGAGTTGACGAAATACGGTGCGGCGCCGGCCAGGTAGGCCGCGCCTTCATAGATCTGGTAAAACGGGTTCGGGCTGATCACCAGCGAGCCGGCCGATGGATCGATCACCGTTTGCGCCAGCGCAAACAGCGCTTCGCGCGAACCGTTCACGGGCAGGATCTGCGTGGCAGGATTGAGCTTGGGGATGCCATAGCGGCGTTCCAGCCAGCCGGCGATGGCGCCGCGCAAGGCTTCCGAGCCGATGGTGGTCGGATAGCTGGCCAGGCCGTGAATATTGTCGACCAATGCCTGCTCGATAAAGGCTGGCGTCGGGTGCTTGGGTTCGCCCATGCCCAGGCTGATGGGTGCATAGTCGGGATTGACCGTCACGCCGGCAAACAGCTGGCGCAGCTTTTCAAATGGATATGGTTGCAGTTTAGCAAGAAGTGGATTCACGGAACGGACCAGGGCAAGAGTGGAAAGACGATGTGGCTTGGCAATGACTGAACTTGTAATGACTTGGTAATGGCTGAAAATAAGGGCTGAAAATAAGGGCTGAAAATGACTGAACCGTTGCTTGGCGCGGCAGGCTTGATGCCGGTCAAATAATCAGCTGCGTCTTTCATTATAGCCGTCCTCGCGGGCCCGCTGTGCAAGCGGGGTCGGCCGGATGGCTGGCCGGCTTGTCCGGGCATGCCGCAGCGGGGAGTGCCGCGCCATGGCGCGGCAAGGTAAAATACGCTATGTCTACCTTACTTCCCACCTTACTTGCCATTGAAACCTCGTCCGAACTCGCCTCCTGCGCCTTGCTGCGCGGCGATGTCGTCCTGTCCCGCGCCTCGTCGGGCGTGCGCACCCATTCCCAATCGATCTTGCCGATGGTGCAGGAATTGCTGGCCGAAGCGGGCGTGACCTTGGCGGACGTGGACGCCATCGCCTACGGCTCCGGCCCCGGCTCGTTTACGGGCGTGCGCACGGCTTGCGGCATCGCCCAGGGCCTGGCCTACGGCGCCAGCCTGCCCGTCGTGCCCGTCGTCACGCTGGACGCCATGGCGCTGGCGTGCCACCAGCAGCATGGCGCGCGGCGCATCGTGACCGTGCTCGACGCCCGCATGGGCGAAGTGTACTGGGCGCAATACGATTACCAGGATGGCTTGCAAGCCGTGTTGCCGCCGGCCCTGAGCGCGCCGGCCGGTGTGCTGCCGCAGGGCGACGTCGTCGGCTGCGGCAACGGTTTTGGCGCCTATGCGGACGCCCTGGCCCCGCTGCCGTGCGCCGCGACTGCCGACGCCGCCATCATGCCGCACGCCGTGCAGGTGGGCCAGCTGGCGCGCATCGCCTTTGCGGCCGGCCATTTCGTCAAGGCGGCCGATGCGCAGCCTTTGTATTTGCGCAACAAGATCGCCTACACGAGCGCGGAGCGGCTCGACATGCAACAGGCCAAGGCCGCTGCGGAGTCGGCACAATGAGTGTGGCGGGCCAGGACGCAGTGACGCAGGCCGGCAGTGCGGCATGGGACTTGCTGCGCCTCGACTATCAGCCGATGCTGGAGACGGACCTGTCGGAGGTGCTGGCGCTGGAGCAGCGTGTGTATCCGCATCCCTGGACGCATGGCAACTTCGTCGATTCCCTCAAGAGCGGCTATCCGGCCTGGGTGCTGCGCGACGTGGACGGCACCCTGCTCGGCTACTTTTTGCTGATGCTGGTCGTCGACGAGGCGCATTTGCTGAACGTGGCCGTCGAGGGCGCCATCCAGGGGCAGGGCCTGGGCCGTTTCCTGCTGAAGCAGTCCTGCGCCTGCGCGCGCCAGCTGGGCATGGAATCGATGTTGCTGGAGGTGCGCCCGTCGAACGTGCGCGCGCTCGATATTTACCAGCGCTACGGATTTGAACAGATAGGCCGGCGCAAGGGATACTATCCGGCCAGCAACTCGCAACGTGAGGACGCCATCGTGATGCGTTATACCTTATGAGCCGCAGCGCCGTTTTCCTCGATGAAATGGGCGTGGGACCATTGTGGCGCTTGCGCCACGGCGCCGCGCCCGAGGCCGTTGACACTGCCGTCGCGGCTCCCGTGGACCTGCAAGCTGCCGCGGCGCAGCCTGTGGCCGAAGCGCTGGAAGCAGTGAGCGAAGTGGCCGTGGCGATGGCCGCCGAGGTCGTTGCCGAGGTGCGGGCCGAGACGCCCGCCGCCGTTGCCGCTGCGCCCGTCGCCGCCGCCACGCCGGTCCCTGCCGCTACGCCAGCGCCCGCCGCCGCGGCGCCTGACGACACGGCCTGGTTCGACGATGCACCGCCGCCACCGCCCGCCAGGCAGCTGAGCGATACGGATATCGCCGCCCTCGACTGGGATGGCTTGACGGCGGCCGTCGCCAAGTGCGCGCGCTGCGACTTGTGCAAGACGCGCAAGGGCGTCGTCATGGGCCGTGGCGACCGCCAGGGCGATTGGCTGATGCTGGCCAGCAGCCCGTCGCGCGCGGAAGAACGGGAAGGGCGCGCCTTGCCGGGCGAACAGGGCAAGTTGCTCGACAATATGCTGAAAGCCATCGAAGTCGATGCCGGCCGCGATGTGTATGTCACCCACCTGCTGAAATGCCGTCCGCTCGACGAGGCGGGCCAGGAGCGCCTGCCCACGGAATCGGAGTCGGCCGCCTGTCGTCCGTACTTCGAGCGCGAACTGGCCCTGCTGCAGCCGCGCACCATCGTCACCTTGGGTTCGATGGCCGCCGCCGGCATCAATCCCGGCGAGAAACCCGTGCGCGGCACCGTGCGCCAGCTGGGCCATGCTTCCGTCGTTGCCACCTTCCACCCGGAAATGTTGCTGCAGGACGAGACGGGCAAGGCCAAGGCGCGCGCCTGGGCCGACCTGTGCCTGGCGAAAAGCACGCACGGTGATTGACGGGGCCGCCGGCGCTTTCCAGGCCCGCTTCGAGCGCCGCTGGGGCCACCTGACGCACCCCCGCGTGCGCGCGCTGGCCTGGCTGCTCGATTCGCCCGACTTGCTGGACCCGGCCAGTCCCCACTGGGGCGGGCGCATCGCCAGCCTCGCGCCCGTCACGCCTTCCGTTGCCGCCTGGCTGGGGGCGCTGCAAGAGGACCCGTCGCCGCTCGATGCGGCGCTGGGGCCGAAATTCTATTCCCGCCTGGGCCTGTATGCTGAAAAGCTGCTGGCCTTTTATTTTGCGCAGCATGGACTGCTGCAAGCGCATGGCTTGCAAGTGCAGGTGAACCGCAACGACACGGTGGGCGAGTTCGATTTCCTGCTGCGTGATGGAGATTCCCTGTTGCACTGGGAATTTGCCACCAAGTTCTACCTGCTCGAAGGCGCGCCCGATCCCGGCGTCTTCAATCACTTGATCGGCCCCAACCTGGCCGATACCCTGGGCTTGAAGATGCGCAAGATCCTGGACAAGCAGCTGGCCTTGTCCCGCCATCCGGCCGCGCAAGGCTTGCTGGCGCAGCCCGTGCGCGCGGCGCAGGCGCTGGTCAAGGGCTGGCTGTTCTATGCGGCGGGCGCCACGCCCGCCCTGGACGGTATTTCCCACGATCACGGACACGGCTTCTGGTGCACGCCGGCGCAACTGCCGGCGCAGCGCTATGTCGTGCTGCCGCGCCTGCAATGGCTGGCGCCATTCAAGGGGCGCGACGTGGAGGTGCTGGACGTGGATGCCTTGCGCGCGCAGTTGTTTGATCTGGCGCAACCCGTGATGGTGGCCACGGTGGATACTGTCGAAGGCTGGGAAGTGGAGCGCGAGAGAGGATTCGTCGTGCCCCATGACTGGACGGAGCAGGCTGCCGCGCGGCGAATAACGGGCGCGCTACCTGCGTAATGCCGGGGACTGACCCGCCAGGCCAGACCTCGAAGTTCATGCTGCTGCACGCGAATCAAGGACAGGTTGTCGGATGTAAAACGCTCAACCCAAAACGAAATCCGGGGTCAGACCCTGAGGGTCTGACCCCAGCCCTTGCTGGGTTTAATGTTTTTGCTCGCCAATCAAGGACAGATTATCGTGCTCGGCCTGGTTCAACTTGTGTTTGCGCATGATCATGTACATGGTGCCGGCAACGAACAGGCCGAACAGGGTGATGATGATGTTCAGCGGCAGGTGCAGGCGGATCATGATCGAATACACGGCCAGCATGGTGAGGATAGACAGGTTTTCATTGAAGTTCTGCACGGCGATGGAGTGGCCAGCGCTCATCAGCACGTGGCCGCGGTGTTGCAGCAGGGCATTCATTGGCACGACGAAAAAGCCGGACAGGGCGCCAATCAGTATCAGCAGCGGGTAGGCGATCCATACGGAATGCACTTGCGTCATCATCATGACGATCACGCCCATGGCGATGCCCAGCGGAATGACGGTCAGCGATTTGCGCAGGGGAATGAAGCGGGCTGACAGCACGGCGCCGGCGGCCACGCCGATGGCGACCACGCCCACCAAGCTGGTCGCCTTGTCGAAGGGCATGTTCAAGGATTGCTTGGCCCATTCCAGCACGATCAGCTGCAAGGTGGCGCCGGCGCCCCAGAACAGGGTCGTCACGGCCAGGGTGATCTGGCCCAGCTTGTCTTTCCACAGGATGGAATAGCAATTGGCAAAATCGGTGATCAGTTTGATAGGATTGCGTTCCTGGTGCGGATACACGCAGCCCGTATCGGGAATCTTCAGGTTGGCCAGGGTCGCCAGTGCGTAGATGCCGACCACCACGCACAAGGCCGCTTCCGTCTTGTTGGTGATGCCCGTGTCGATCAGCGGGATATCGATGGACAGCAGCATGTCGGACACGTGGCCGCTGACGAGCGCGCCGCCCATGACGGTGCCCAGGATGATGGAAGTAACGGTCAAGCCTTCGATCCAGCCATTCGCCGCCACCAATTTTTCCGGCGGCAACAGTTCCGTCAGGATGCCGTACTTGGCGGGCGAGTACACGGCCGCCCCAAAACCCACGACGGCGTAGGCCAGCAGCGGATGCACGTGGAAGAAGACGAGGGCGCAGCCGAAGATCTTGACCATGTTGGCGATGAACATGACCTTGCCCTTTGGCAATGAATCCGCGAAGGCGCCGACAAAAGCGGCCAACAGCACGTAAAACAGCACGAACGATAGTTTGAGCAGCGGCGTGATCCACGCCGGGGATTTCATGGACACCAATAAATCGACGGCGACAAAAAAGAGGGCGTTATCGGCCAGCGAGGAAAAGAACTGCGCCGCCATGATGGTATAAAAACCACGATTCATTCTGGAATGCCTGAAATCATATCTGGCTTGCTTTATACCACGAAAAAACGGCAAACCCCAAGTTTGGACGGGGCCGCTTTGCATAGTCTTGCCTAAGTGAAGCTTAATTTTTCTGCCGTAGAAAAATACACATACATGTGAGCATTTTATACATGCTGTCGTGGGCGACCATCGCGCCCATCGCCGTGCAGGCTTGCCGTCCGCAGCTCGCCGCCCGCATCCGGCCCATCCGGTAAAATACGGCTTTCCCATCCGCCGTGAACCACGCTTATGCCCAGGCCCCTCATCGCCACCATCCATCTCGATGCCATGCAACAGAATCTGGCGCGCGCCCGTGCCTGCGCCCGCGGCGCCAAGGTGTGGGCCGTCGTCAAGGCAAATGCCTATGGCCACGGCCTGGAACGGGCCATGCGTGGCTTTGCCGATGCCGATGGCCTGGCGCTGGTCGAGGTCGACTACGCCGTGCGCTTGCGCGAACTGGGCTGGACCAAGCCCATCCTGCTGCTGGAAGGTTTTTTTGACGCCAGCGATCTGCCCGTCATGGCGCAATATGGCTTGAACGGCAGCGTGCATTGCGAAGAACAGATTGCCTTGCTGGCAGCGGCGCGCCTGCCGCGCGCCATCGATGTACATCTGAAAATGAATACGGGCATGAACCGCCTGGGTTTCACGCCGCAGGCCGTGGCCGGCGCGTATGCGCGCCTGCGCGCCATGCCCCAAATCGGCACGATCACCCTGATGACGCATTTCGCCAATGCGGATGAGGCGGCGCCCACGCGCCTGCCCCTGGCCCAGCAGATGCTGCGCTTCGAGGCGGGTGCGGCCAGCATCGGCGCCGGCGTTGGCACATCATTGCCGCGCAGCCTGTGCAATTCGGCCGGCCTGCTGCTGCACCAGCTCGACAGCGACTGGGTGCGTCCCGGCATCATGCTGTACGGCGGCACGCCCAGCGGCGCTCCCGGCTGCACGTCCGCACAGGCGTTCGGCTTGCTGCCCACCATGACCTTGCGCAGCAGCATCATCGGCATCCAGGACATTGCCGCCGGTGAAGTGGTGGGCTACGGCAGCCGCTACGAAGCGGCGGGCAATATCAAGGTGGGCGTGGTGGCGTGCGGCTATGCGGACGGCTACCCGCGCCATGCGCCCGAAGGCACGCCCGTGCTGGTCGACGGCATGCGCACTGGCCTCATCGGCAGGGTCTCGATGGACATGCTGATGGTGGACTTGACGCACGTGCCCGGCGCGCGGGTCGGCAGCAGCGTGACCTTGTGGGGGCAGGGCATGCCGATCGACGAGGTGGCCTTGGCCGCCGGCACCATCGGCTACGAGCTGATGTGCGCACTGGCGCCCCGCGTGCCCGTGCACGAGGCGTGACCGCAGGCGGCGATTTGTATATACTGTGAATCTACTGTATATATAACCAGCTGTTTCACCTTACCCGAGCAAAGTACACCATGGCCAAAGTCAAGACCGTCTACACCTGCAGCGATTGCGGCGCCGTCAGTAATAAATGGATGGGGCAATGCACCTCGTGCAATCAGTGGAATACCATGGTGGAAAGCCTGCCCGAAACGGGCGGCAACAACCGCTATTCGAATCCGCAGCACATGTCGCTGGCGCAGACGGCGCCCGTGCTGTCGCTCGACGATATCGACGCCATCGACGTGCCCCGCTTCGGCACGGGCATCGAGGAATTCGACCGCGTGCTGGGCGGCGGCATGGTGGCGGGCGGCGTGGTGCTGATCGGCGGCGATCCCGGCATCGGCAAGTCGACCCTGCTGCTGCAGGCGCTGGCCAATATGTCGCACCATAAGCGCGTGCTGTATGTCAGCGGCGAGGAGTCCGGTGCGCAGATCGCCCTGCGCGCCAAGCGCCTCGTCATCGACGCCAAGGAACTGAAACTGCAGGCGGAGATCCAGCTGGAAAAGATCCTCGCCACCCTGGCCGATTTGAAGCCGGAAGTGGTGGTGATCGACTCGATCCAGACCGTGTATTCGGACGCGCTCAGCTCGGCGCCCGGTTCCGTGGCGCAGGTGCGCGAATGCGCGGCCCAGCTCACGCGGGCAGCCAAGCAGACGGGCGTGACCATCATTTTGGTCGGCCACGTGACGAAAGAGGGCGCGCTGGCCGGCCCCCGCGTGCTCGAGCACATCGTCGACACGGTGCTGTACTTCGAGGGCGACGCCCATTCCAGCTTCCGCCTGGTGCGCGCCATCAAGAACCGTTTCGGCGCCGTCAACGAGCTGGGCGTGTTTGCCATGACGGAAAAGGGCTTGAAGGGGGTGTCGAACCCGTCCGCCCTGTTTTTGTCGCAGCACGACAACCAAGTGCCCGGTTCCTGCGTGATGGTGACGCAGGAAGGCACGCGCCCCTTGCTGGTGGAAATCCAGGCCCTGGTCGACACCAGCCACCTGCCCAATGCGCGCCGGTTGTCCGTGGGCCTGGAGCAGAACCGCCTGGCCATGCTGCTGGCCGTGGCGCACCGCCACGCGGGCATCGCCGCCTTCGACCAGGATGTGTTCATCAACGCGGTGGGCGGCGTGAAGATCACGGAACCGGCGGCCGACCTGGCCGTGTTGCTGGCGATTAACTCATCGATGCGCAACAAGCCGCTGCCGCGGGGCCTCGTCGTGTTTGGCGAAGTGGGGCTGGCCGGTGAAATCCGCCCCGCGCCACGGGGCCAGGAGCGCTTGCGCGAAGCGGCCAAGCTGGGCTTTACCCTGGCCGTGGTGCCCAAGTCCAACCTGCCCAAGCAAGCGATCGAGGGCATCAAGGTGATCGGCGTCGAGCGCATCGACGAGGCGTTCAACAAGCTGCGCGATCACGAGTAAAAGTCGGTATGGTTTAAATGCCAAGCTTGAGACAAGTCAAACAGAATTTCCGTTTAGAACTATAATATTTGTCCGATGGATTCCAGCGTGAATCCGTATCGACAATGAATTGATAGAGAAGCGGAATACAGTGTCAGTTGAACAAAGGCAGGGCGCACGCAAGATATTGCGTGCCAAGGCAATGTTGGTAATCGATGGCGCGGGCCCCGTGGCGGCGCGCACCCTCGATGTGGGGCCGGGCGGCATGTCGGCCGTCATCGCGGAACCGGTGCCGACAGGCAAGAAGGGCAAGGTGCTGTTCGAGTTGTTTTACGATGGCTCGGCGCACATCATCGAGGCGCGCGTGTCCGTCTCGCACTGCATTTTCAGCAGCGCCGGTTTCAAGGTGGGACTCACTTTCCAGCAACTGGACATGGCCGTCAGCAGCGCCATTTCAAAGTTCATGCGCTGAGGCGGGGCCGGGATAAGGGGCAGGTGAAATGCGCTAAAATGGTGCATATGGGTTTGCAGTCAGGAAAAACCTGTTCTGTTCGCTGTTTTGATATTCCAGTAATACTGCATAATTATCAACCAGAAGAGGGACCTTGCCGCGCCACGCGCGCTGGCGTCCGTTTCCAGCGCAGCGCGGTCAGGAGCTGAACCGTGTGCCATGACCTTACATCCGACGGGAATGCCTACCATGTTTAATTCGACCATCAACAGCAGGGCCTACACCAACAACACGCAGCAGACGACGCAGGGCAATATCTCGGCCGATGTGTACGCGAAGGTGGAGCGCCAGATGCAGTCGCAGAACACGGGCGTCGTCAAGCTCAACGCCAGCCTGGCGCGCGACCAGGCCAAATTCTCGGGCCTGGGCCAGCTGCAATCGGCGCTGGCCAAATTCCAGACCGTGGCCAAGAACATGGCCGGCAGCGGCCTGGCCACGTCGGCCACGTCGAGCAGCAAGGATGTGCTGAGCGCCACCACCACCGACAAGGCTGTCAGCGGCAGCCATGAATTGAACGTCAAGCAGCTGGCGCAGGGACAGACCCTGCTCAGCGGAGCGCAGAAATCCTCGAGCGCGGCGATCGGCACGGGCGCGCCAGCGCTGGTCAGGATCGAGGTGGGCACGGCGGACGGCAAGCAATTTACAGCCGGCAGCGGCAAGATCATCGCGCTGACCATCGACAGCAGCAACAATAGCCTCGACGGCATTGCCGCCGCACTCAAGCAGCAGGGCATCGATGCCAGCGTGGTGAAGGGCGCCGATGGCTACTCGCTGGCCCTGAACGGCAAGAGCGGCGCCGACAGCAGCATGCGCATCAGCGTGTCCGGCGACGCGGCCGTCAGCAATCTGCTCAGCTATGCGCCCGGCGCGGGCAAGGGCATGCAGCAGACGGCTGCCGCGCAGGATGCGCTGCTGACGGTCGACGGCAAGGAAATCAAGAGCGCCACGAATACCCTGACGACGGCCGTCGAGGGCGCCACCATCGAATTGAAGAAAAAAGGCACGACCGACCTCGTCATCGCCAAGGACAGCAGCCAGATCGCCAGCAACGTGGCCAGCTTCGTCACGGCCTACAATGAACTCAACAGCAAGCTGCAAAGCCTGCAGCAGGGCGACTTGAAGTCCGACACGGCCCTGGGCCAGGTGCGTTCGCAGATGGAGCAGGTGCTGCGCACGGCCAGCACGGGCGTGCCTGCCTCCGTCTTGAGCAGCGCCGGCGTGACCCTGGGCAAGAGCGGCGAGCTGGTGCTCGACGATAAAAAGCTCAAGGCGGCCATCGCGGCCGATCCGGACGCCGTCAGCAAGATGTTCACGAATAACGGCAAGGGTGTGGCGGACCAGTTCGCCAGCAAGATCGGCGAGCTGACGGGCGAATCGAGCATCATCCGCAAGGAAGTGCAGACGGTGGGCAAGGACATCACCACGCTCACCAACAAGAAAGCCGTGCTGGCCAAGGCGCTGACGGCCCAGGCGCAGGCGCTGGTGAAAGCGTATTCGGCCCAGGAACAGATGGGCACGAATTCGGCCTTGCCGGGCTACACGGGCAAGAACTCTTTATTTGACTTCATGGCTTGATTCGGCTTGATCCGCGCTGGCGCATGGCCTGCGCGCGGCGCCCTGTTCTGAACGCCGGCCGGTGCGCGCTCAGGGGCGTCCGCCCTGGGCAAAGAACGCCGAGGGCGAGCTGCCGAAGGTTTTCTTGAACATGGCGGAAAAGGCCGACTGGCTGGCGTAGCCCAGTTCTTCGGCCACCTGCGACAGCGGCACGCCGCGCGCGATCAGGGGCGCCGCGTGCGCCAGGCGCACCTGCTGGCGCCACTGGCCAAAACTCATGCCCAATTCCCGTTCGAACAGCCGCGCCAGGGTACGCTCCGAGGCGCCGACCTGCTGCGCCCAGTGTTCCAGGGTCTGGTTGCTGCCCGGTTTCTCTATCAGGCTGTCGCACAGGGTCTTCAGGCGCTTGTCGCCCGGCAGGGGAACGCGGATGGGGCGCGTGGCCGAGCGTTTCAATTCATCGAGGATCAGTTCGGCCAGCAGCGCCTCGCGCGCCGGTTCCTGTCCCGGGTCCAGCTGTTCCAGCGCCATGATCAGCTGGCGCAGCAAATTCGACACTTCCAGCACCTTGCAGTCGCGGCCCGCGAATGGCGCGCGCGCGGCATGGATGCACAGGGGGCGCAAACGGGTTTTTTCCAGTATCGTAACGGCATGCTCGACGTTGGGCGCGATCCAGATGGCGCGCATGGGCGGCAGCACCCAGCTGCTGTTGTTGGCCGTGATGCGCAGCACGCCTTCGAGGGCCATCGTGACCTGGCCCCAGGGATGGCTGTGCGGCAATAAAAATTCATCGGGTTGCAGGTCGCGCGCGATCATCGTCACGGGGATCGTCGCGCTGGGCGCTTCCCGTGGCGGACACATACGGGTATGGTGGAGGATAGGTACACCCATCAGCTTGGCCTTAATTCGATAAATTATGTCGTTCTGTCGGAAAACAGACGATGGTATTTTGCATACACTTGAGCTTCACCAGTATAAGACAGGGTATGACATGATAACAACTAAGCCGGCAACGCAGTTGCCCCCGCCTGTGCCGCCATCGCTGCGCAGCGATGCGCGCGTCATCGCCCTGGTGGGGCTGGCGCATGGCGTCTCGCACTTCTACCATCTGATCCTCGCAGCCCTGTTCGTCTGGCTGAAACCCGCATTCGGCCTGTCGTATGCGGAGCTGGGCTTGCTGATGACGGTGTTTTTCATCATCTCGGGCGTGGGGCAGGCGCTGGCCGGCTTTGTCGTCGACCGCTTCGGCGCCCGCGCCGTGCTGTTTTCCGGCATTTTCCTGCTGGGCGTGTCGGCGCTGGCCCTGTCCACCGCCCACAGCTATGCGGCGCTGATGCTGGGCGCCATGCTGGCCGGCATGGGCAACAGCGTGTTCCATCCGGCCGACTACACGATACTCAACCAGCGCGTCTCGGCGGCCCGCGTGGCCTACGGCTTTTCCGTGCATGGCATCAGCGGCAATATCGGCTGGGCCCTGGCGCCCCTGTTCATGACGTATGTCGCCACGCACTACGACTGGCGGGTGGCCTTGCAATGCGCGGCCGTGCTGCCGTTCGGCGTGCTGCTGATCCTGTTCCTGAACCGCCACGCCATCCGTCCGGAACCCGTGAAAAAAGCGGCGCCTGGCCAGCCGGCCGGCGGCGAAGGCACCCTGGACTTCCTGCGTCTGCCGGCCGTGTGGATGTGCTTTGCCTTCTTCTTCATTACCGCCATCGCCCTGGGCGGCATCCAGAGCTTTGCCAGCGTGGCCCTCGTCAAGCTGTACGGCATGAGCCTGGCGCTGGCCACCAGCGCCTACACGGCCTACATGCTGGCCTCGGCCGTGGGCATGCTGGCCGGCGGCGTGGTGGGCGCGCGCAGCAAGCAGCCGGACCGCAACGTGGCGATCGCCTTTTCCGTCGCCGCGCTGCTGGCCGTGCTGCTGGCCATGGCCGTCGTGCCGGCCTGGGGCGCGGTGGTGCTGATGGGCGCCATCGGCCTGACGTCCGGCGTGGCGGGGCCGTCGCGCGACCTGATGATACGCGCGGCCGCACCGAAGAATGCCACGGGGCGCGTGTATGGCGTCGTGTATTCGGGCCTCGACAGCGGCCTGGCCGTGGGGCCCCTGTTCTTTGGCGCGCTGATGGATGGCGGCCATCCGGCTTTGCTGTTCGTCTTCATCGGCGTGTTCCAGGCGCTGGCGATCGCCACGGCCGTGGGCGTGGGCGGTAAAACACGTGCCGTGGCGCTGCAAAAGGCATAGAATCGTTGCCATCCGACACTATTTACTTACTTCCAGGAGCCAGCATGACTTTTGCGACCACCGACCTGTGCGACGACTATGCAGCCATGCTGGATGAGGGCACCCTGGCCGTGCTGCCGCCCGTGTACCGCACCTTCGGCCAGCGCGTGCGCTTCTGCGGCCCTGCCACCACCTTGCAGGTGTTCGAGGACAATGCGCTGGTGCGCAGCACCCTGGAAACACCGGGCCAGGGCCACGTATTGGTGATCGATGGTGGCGGCAGCCTGCGCCGCGCGCTGGTGGGCGGCCAGCTGGGCGTGCTGGCCGAAAGCAACGGCTGGGCCGGCATCGTCGTCGATGGCTGCATCCGCGACAGCGACGAAATCAATGTCTGCCAGATCGGCGTGCGCGCGCTGGCCACGCATCCCCGCAAGAGCAGCAAGACGGGCGCCGGCCAGCGCGACGTGCGCGTGCAGCTCAGCGGCGTGGCCGTGCATCCGGGCGACTGGATCTACGCGGACGCGGACGGCATCCTGGTGGCGCGCCAGGAACTCGACTGAGCCGTTCCTCCCAAGGGAGGGCGGCAGCAGCGGCACGCACTGCGCCGGGAAGCGTTACATATTGTCCACATTAAATATATTTTTGCAAAGTTCTTTGATTTTCATCCCGGCTGGGATATGATTTCACTTAAGGTAACTTTAATGCCAATAAGGCAAGGAAATCAGCTCATGAAAATCGCCACCATCGCAGCAGTTGTCGCCCTGTTTGCTGCCGGCACCGCCAGCGCCAGCCCCGTCAACCTGATCACGAATGGCAATTTTGAAACGGTCGCTCCCGGTTACACCTTCGACAGCGGCTTTAAAGTCGTCAACAGCGGTTCGTCGGCCATCACGGGCTGGACCGTGGGCGCCAGCTCCGTCGACCTGATCCGCAATGCGTATAACGCCATCGACGGCTACAGCATCGATTTGCTGGGTACGCCAGGTCCGGGTTTCCTGTCGCAAAATTTCAATGTCGTTGCCGGCCAGACCTACAGCCTGACCTTTGACATGGCGCGCAATTCCGGCGGCCCCGCAGGCCAGGGCGTGAGCGTCAATTTCGGCGGCGTGGTGGGGGATTTCTACTCGACGGCTGCCGCCTCGAACACCTTGTACAGCAATACCCTGAGCTTCACGGCCGCCACCACCGGCCTGGCGACCCTGTCGTTTGCCAGCGCCGCCAAGGCCGGCACGCCGTTCGACAATTACTCGGGCGCCGTGATCGACAACGTGTCCGTGACGGCCGCCGTGCCGGAACCGGAAACCTACGCCATGCTGCTGGCCGGCCTGGGCCTGATGGGTTTCCTGCGCCGCCGCAAGGCCGCCAGGTAATCCCGGCTTTACGCCACGTCAAGACCGCCTGCTGCGTTGCACAGGCGGTTTTTGTCATTCTGGGGGGGGCGTAGCCCGCATCGGGCAACAGCCGCCGCGGCAGTCTTTAGCTGGCTGCATCGGCATTGCCGCGCAAGGGGCAGTCCGCCGCCTGCGGCCCCATCCGCCGCGCCAGTTCGCCGCGCAACTGCGTCAATCCCGCGATGCGCGCATCGATTTCACTTAGCTTGCGCGCCAGCGCCGCGCGCAGCAGGTCCGCCGTGGCCGGATCGCCGGCGCTGGCCAGCAGCGGCATGTCGGCCTCGATTTCCGTCAGCGTAAAACCCAGCTGCTGCGCCGTGCGCAGATAGCGCAGCCAGTCCGCCGCCTCGGGCGGGTAGTCGCGGTAGCCGTTCGCGCCGCGCCGCGCGCGCAGCAAGCCCCGCTTTTCATAGAAGCGCAGGGTATCGCGGCTCAAGCCCGTCGCCTGCGCCATCTCGCCGATCTGCATGGTTATTTTTCTTTCATAAAATGCTTGACCATGGAGTGTACTCCAACCTCGATCATGGGCGCTTTCCATTCGACAGGAGTTGCCATGTTGTCCGTTTCCGCCTTCCGCCGCCTGGTGCGCGTCAGCGCCATTTATGATGTGCTCATGATTGCCCCGTTTACCACGCCGTGGACGTTCTTGCTGCTGCGCGAGCACTTAAGCGCCCTCAATGTGGGCCTGGGTGGCGTGCCGCTGCCCGTCTTCGGACCGTTTCATCTGCTTATCGGCAGCTTGCTGGGCAGCGTGGTGCTGGTCTGGTCCGTGCTGCGCATGCTCGATCCGCAGCCGCGTTTCGGCCGCTACGATGCGGCGGCGCGCTACCTGTTTTCCACCTGGATGGCGTGGGCGCTGCTGCTGACGGGCCAGCCCCTGCTGTGGCTGTTCCTCGTGCCGGAGCTGGCCTTTGGCCTCGCGCAAAGCTTGCCAGTGCGGCGCGGCGAGGGCGGGCTGGAAGGGCATGCGCACGAATCGTTGTTGAGATGACGATAACGAAATGCAATAATGGTTGTGCATTACAGCAATGAACGACTATTAAGGGAATGACTATGCAGCAGGATGCCGCAGGAAAAAACATGGCGTTGCTCGATCCGGTAGTGGCGCCGCGCATCGCGGTGACGCGCCTGGTGACGGGCCTGCTGCAAGGCTTGCTGCTGTACTGGCTGTACAGCGCGGCGCAGGACAAGGTATGGCCCGCCACGGAAGCGTATCTGCTGGGACCGTTGATGCTGATCAGCCTGCTGCTGCCCATTTTGCTCGTTTCCAGCCTCGGCCATATGTCGGCAAAGCGCATCGTCCTGTGGATGGCGGGCGCGGCCGCCGTGATGGCCGTGCTGGCCTGGCATGACGTGGCGCGCGGCGCGGAACACGTGATCTGGGGTAACTACAAGCCGGGTGCGCCGCTGCGCGTGGTCTCGGCCCAGCTGTTCGGTTTCAGCGTGGTGGGCTTCTATATCGCCCACGCGCTGGTGCTGGCCAGCGCCCAGGATGGCCAGCGCATCGCCCGCTACCCCACCTATTTTGAAATCGCCTGGAAGCTGGGCATCCAGCTGCTGTTTTCCCTGCTGTTCGTGCTGGGCCTGTGGCTGGTGCTGTGGCTGGGCGGACAGCTGTTCCTGCTGATCAAGCTCAGTTTCCTGAAAAAACTGCTGGGCCAGGCGTGGTTCGTGATTCCCGTCATCTGCTTCGCGTTTTCGTTCGCCATCCATATCACGGACGTGCGCCCGTCCATCGTGCGCGGCATCCGCACCCTGCTGCTGGTGCTGCTGTCGTGGCTGATGCCGATTGCCGCCGTGCTGGTCTCCGGTTTCCTGCTGACCCTGCCATTCATCGGCTTCGAGCGCCTGTGGGCCACGCGCCATGCGGCTTCCGTGCTGCTGGGCATGGCCGGCGTGCTGGTGGTGCTGATCAATGCCGCCTTCCAGAACGGCGAAGTGGGCCATGGCGTGGCGCGCGGCATCCGCCTGGGCACGCGCCTGGCCTGCCTGCTGCTGCCGTGGGTGGTGGGCATCGCCATCTACGCGCTGACCCTGCGCGTGATGTCGCATGGCTGGACGTCCGACCGCCTGATCGCAGCCGCCTGCCTGCTGGTCGCCACCTGCTACGCCGTCGGCTATGCCTGGGCGGCCAGCAAGTATGGCGACTGGCTGCACCTGATCGCCAACGTCAACGTGGCCACGGCCGGCGTCACCCTGCTGGTGCTGTTCGCCCTGTTCTCGCCGCTGGCGGACCCGGCGCGCATTTCCGTGGCCAGCCAGATGGCGCGCCTGGACAGCGGCAAGGTGGGCGTGGACAAGTTCGATTTCGAATACCTGCGTTTCCAGGGCGCCCGCTATGGCCAGGCGGCCCTGCTGGAGCTGAGCAAACGCACGACGGGGCCTGACGCGGCCGTCATACGGGCCCGCGCCGACGCCATGCTCAAGCGCCAGAACCGCCTCGATGAGACGGGCGCGCTCAGCGATGTGTCGATCAACCTGACCCTGCGCCCGGCCACGGCGAAATTGCCGGACAGTTTCCTGCGCCAGGACTGGACGCAAGTCGGCCCCGCCTGGCGCCTGCCCGCCTGCCTGAAGCGGGCAGGGCCCCAGTGCGACGCCTACCTGCTCGATTTCGATGGCGATGGCAAACAGGAGGTGCTGTTGATCAGCAATGACCCGCGCGCCTCGTCGGTGCTGCTGGCGGAAAAAGAGGATGGCAGCTGGACCGCGCGCGGGCAAATCCCCGTGGACGCCCTGCGCTGCAAGCCTCTGCGCGAAAAGCTGCAGGCGGGCGAGTTCCAGCTGGTGCCGCCGAAAGTGCGCGAGCTGGAAATCGATGGCCAGCGCGTGCCGATGACGTTATATACGCCGGAGGACGAGGTCAGCTGCCCGGACGAGACAGCGCCGGGTCCGTAAATAGCGGGAAGAGGGCTTGCCGCGCGGGACAAAACCGCTGCTGTAGCAGTCGTTCGACTGATACAGCATGTGGCTGTACGCGTTGCCTTGTGCCTTGTGCCTGGCGTGCCGCGCTTCTAGACTGGGGCCTTCTCCACGCTGCGACAGCCTGCCATGACCGAACTCCTTCCCCTGATGAGTTATTGCTTTGTAATGTCCGCCACGCCCGGGCCGAACAACGTCATGCTGGCCACCACCGGCGCCAACTTCGGCTATCGCGGCGCGCTGCCGGTGATCCTCGGCATCCAGGCCGGCATCTTCGTGCAGACCGTGCTCATGTGCGTGGGGCTGGGCAGCGTGTTCGTCGCGTACCCGATGGCGCAGCAGGTGCTGCGGATCGCGGGCGCGCTGTACCTGATGTTCCTGGCGTGGAAGCTGGCCGGCGCCTCGGTGGCGGGAAGCAGCGCACCGAAGGCCGTGTCGTTTGCGCAGGCGGCGCTGTTTCAGGCGCTGAACCCCAAGAGCTGGCTCAAGGCGGTCACCATGGCGTCGGTCTTCATGCCTGCGCAGGGCAATATGCTTGCCGGCGCGCTGCTGGTGTCCGTGATCGGCACCGTGGTGGGCACGCCGTGCAACGCCATGTGGGCGCTGTTCGGCGTCTCGATCCGCAGCGTGCTGAAGGCGCCCCGCAACCAGCGCATCTTCAATCTGACGATGGGGGCCATCCTGCTGGTCCTCGCCGTGATGTTTTTACGCTAGACTGCCACCCATGTTTGCCATCGACCGCTCCTCCCCCATCGCCCTGTTCAAGCAGATCGAGGCCGCATTGCGCCAGCAGATCGCGCAACGCGTCCTGACTGGCGGGACCAGGCTGCCGTCGATCCGCCAGCTGGCCACGCAGCTCGCGGTCAGCACCAACACCGTGGTGGTGGCGTATGACAGGCTGGTGGCCGCAGGTGTCATCGATACGCACGGCACGGCGGGCTTCTTCGTCTGCGCACCAGTTGACGCCAGCCGCGCCATTCCCGACGAGGTGGCGCTGGAAGCGGGCCAGGAGCAGGAACCGGTCTGGCTGAGCCAGCAAGTGAACGACCAGCGGCCGGGCGTGCTGCTGGCCAGCAGCGGCGCCTTGCCGCCCACCTGGCTGCAGGACGCGCTGCCGGCGGCCGCCGTGCAACGCGGCCTGGCGCGCAGCGCGGCGGGCATGGCCTCGCGCTGTCCGCCGCAAGGGCTGGCCGAACTGCGCGAGCAGATCGCGCTGCTGATGCGCGGCATCGGCATCGCCGCGGACGCCAGCCACATCCTCACCACGTTCGGCGCCACCCATGCAATCGATCTGATCTGCCGCACGTTCCTGCAGCCCGGCGATACGGTGCTGGTGGAAGACCCCGGATACTTCCTGATGTTCGGCAGGCTGCGCCAGGACGGCGTGCGCCTGGTGCCGATCAGGCGCCGCCCCGATGGCCTTGACCTGGACGAACTGGAAGCCGCCTGCCGCGCGCACCGCCCGCGCCTGCTGTTCGTGCAGACGGCCTTGCACAATCCCACCGGCTGGAGCAGCAGCGCCGCCAACCTGCACAGGGTGCTGATCATGGCGCAGCAGCATGGCTTCCTGATCGCCGAAGACGATGTGCACGGCCATTTCCAGCAGGGCCACAGCACGCGGCTGGCGTCGCTGTCCGGACTGGACGGCGTGATCTATTATTCCAGCCTGTGCAAGGCGCTGAGCCCGGCCCTGCGCATGGGCTACCTGGCCGCGGCGCCCACTTTGCTCAAGCCGCTGATGCGAACCAAGATCCATTCCATCATGACCTTGCCTGCGCTGAACGAATACGTTTTGCTGGAAGTGCTCAAGGCCGGCAACCTGCGCAAGCACCTGGAGCGGCTGCAGCGCAAGATCATGGTGGCGCGCAACGCCAGCACGCGGCAACTGAGCGCGGCCGGCGTGCTGTTCGAGCAGCCCGGCGACGCAGGCATTTTCCTGTGGGGCAGCATGCCCGCAGGGCTGGACGTGGACTTGCTGGTACAGGACGCCTACCGCAACAAGATCCTGTTGATGCGCGGCGCCGCGTTCTCGGCCAACGACACGCCCGACCAGCACATCCGCTTCAACGTCGCCTTCAGCCAGCATCCCCGCGTGAGCGCCTACCTTCAAGAACGCCTGCGCGCGGTGGCCGGCGCGCGCTCGAGCCTGGCCCGCGCCAGCGCTGTCGCCAGCATCGATGGCAAGTCCTGAGCATAGCCTGCGCCTTCCTTTATTATTTATGGATATTCTGGAGGAACGATTTTTTCGCCAGCGTGCCAATTGGGTATGCCATCACCCGTCGCAGGGAGGAGGCACCGCTTGCCTATTCCACCTTCTCCCAGGAAGCAAGGAAGCGCCATGAACAAACAGAGCATCCTCAACCTGCCCGTGAAGGACCTGGACAAATCCAGGGCCTTCTTTGCCGCTCTCGGCTTTGCCTTCGATCCCCGCTTCAGCGGCGACAACGCGGCGTACATGCACATCGTCGACGGCGCCATCCAGGCCATGCTGACGACCGAGCCGTTCTTCCAGTCCCTGATCGACAAGCCCGTCGCGAATGCAAGGGAGGGCAATGAAATCGTCATTTGCCTTAGCTGCGACAGCCGGGAAGAGGTGGACAGCCTGATCGCCGGGGCCGCGGCCGCCGGGGGCCGCATACCGCATCGGCCCGAAGAGCACGGCTTCATGTAAGACCAGGGCTTCGAGGATATCGATGGCCACCTGTGGCACCAGGTCTGGACGGCGCCGGAAGCCTGAGGCGGACGGGCCGTATCAGTTCTTCGTGCGCACCTGGCGCACGTGGTTTTCCAGTTCGCTGAACGATGGGCGTTCCGTGGCGGAAATGACCTTGCGGCCGAATTCCACGGCCAGCGCCGGCGCATAGCCGTTCAGGCTGGCCAGCAGGGTCACTTTCACGCACTGGTACATCTTTGCCGTTTCATGGTGCTTGCGGCGCAGCAGGCTGGCCAGCGGGGCGATGAAGCCGTAGGCCAGCAGGATGCCGATGAAGGTGCCCACCAGCGCCTGCGCGATCAGCACGCCCAGCTCGGCCGGCGGCAAGCCCACGGACGCCATCGTGTGCACCACGCCCATCACGGCGGCCACGATGCCGAAGGCGGGCATGGCGTCGGCCAGCTGCGAAATCGTCTGGATCGGCATTTCCGCATCTTCATGGTGGGTCTCGATCTCGTTATCCATCAGGTTTTCGATCTGGTAGGCGTCCATATTGCCCGACACCATCAAGCGCAGATAGTCGGTGATGAATTCCAGGATGTGCTCGTCGCCGAGCGTGTACGGGTATTTCACGAAGATGGGGCTGCGGTACGGGTCGTCGATATCGTCCTCGACGGACATCAAGCCTTCCTTGCGGATCTTGCTGAGGATTTCATACATCAGCCCCATCAGTTCCATGTAGCGCGCTTTCGTGTATTGCGAACCGTGGAACAGGGTGGGCAGGGCGGCAAACGTGGCGCGGATGGCCTTGGCGTCGTTGCCGACAAAGAAGGTGCCCAGCGCGGCGCCGCCGATCATCAGCAATTCCAGCGGCTGGAACAGGGCGCCCAGGTGCCCGCCCTGCATGGCGAAGCCGCCGAAGACGGAAAACAGCACGACGATAAATCCGAGTATGACTAGCAAAACTTACTCCCTCATAATATTGCCATATCGCAATATTGTAGTTTAACCTGATTCGGCGGCCGTGGCCGCATCCGGCTGCAACTGCTGGCCGAGAAAATTGATAAAAGCGCGCACTTTGGCGGGCAGCTGGTGGCGGCTCGGGTAGTAGGCGTACAGGTCGGCGGGCGCCAGCGCGTAGTCTTCCAGCACCACGCGCAGGCGGCCGCTGTCGAGGTAGCGGGCCAGGTCCCATTCCGAGCGCAGCAGGATGCCGTGGCCGTCCAGCGCCCAGCCCAGCACCACGTCGCCATCGTTGCTGGCCACCGTGCCGCGCACCTTCACCGTGTGCGTGGCGCGGCCGCGGCTCAGCCGCCAGATGCCGTAGGCGTCATCGTTTTGCCGGTGCACGATGCAGCGGTGGTGCGCCAGCTCGTCGGGCGTCTGCGGCGTGCCGTGCGCCTGCAGGTAGGCGGGCGAGGCGCACAGGAAGCGCCGGTTCGACATGATGCGCCGCGCCGACAATCGCGTGTCGGGCAAGTCGCCGAAGCGGATGCCCAGGTCGTACGCCTGTTCCACCAGGTTGATGGGGCTGTCCGTCAGCTGCAGCTGCACTTCCAGCTGCGGGTGGCGCAGTGCGAATTGCGACAGCAGGGGGGCGATCACCGTGCGGCCGAAGCCCAGGGTGGCGTTGACGCGCAGCAGCCCGCGTGGCTGCGCGCTGCCGCTGGCCAGGGACTCTTCCATGGCGCGGATGTCGTCGAGAATCTGCCGCGCCTGCGCCAGGTAGCTTTCGCCGTCGCCCGTCAGGCTGATGCGCCGCGTGCTGCGGTTCAAGAGGCGCACGCCCAGGCGCTGCTCCATCAGCACGAGGCGTTTGCTGACGGCGGGCGGCGTGATGCCCAGTTCGCGCGCCGTGGCCGACAGGCTGCCCAGCTTGGCCAGCAGCACAAAGAAGGCCATTTCCGTGGTGGCGTCCGTTTTCATAGTTCATCTTTCACTTCAAGTGAATAATGGTTTAAATTTCTATCGATTATATGGCTTTATATCGCGGGTAAGCTGGCGTCATCGTTTTCACCACAGGAGACCCGCATGAAAATCGTTGACATCCGCGAACAGACCATTCCCATTTCCTCTCCCATCCGCAACGCCTACATCGATTTCACGAAGATGACGCTGAGCCTGGTGGCCGTCGTCACGGACGTGATGCGCGACGGCAAGCCCGTCGTCGGCTACGGCTTCAATTCGAACGGCCGCTACGGCCAGGGCATGCAGATGCGCGAGCGCTTCATCCCCCGCATCCTCGACGCCGATCCCGCCTCGCTGCTGACGGCGGACGGCAGCAACCTCGACCCGCACAAGGTGTGGGACTGCATGTACACGAATGAAAAGCCGGGCGGCCACGGCGAGCGCTCCGTGGCCATCGGCACCATCGACATGGCCATCTGGGATGCCGTGGCGAAGATCGAGCGCAAGCCATTGTTCCAGCTGCTGGCCGAGCGCCACGGCACGGGCGTGCCCGACAAACAGGTGTTCGTGTATGCGGCGGGCGGCTATTACTACCCGGGCCAGAGCCTGTCCGCCCTGCAGGACGAGATGCGCAGCTATATCGACCGCGGCTACACGGTGGTCAAGAAGAAGATCGGCGGCGCCTCGCTGGACGAGGACTTGCGCCGCATCGACGCCATCCTGGAGGTGCTGCAGGATGGGCAGAAGCTGTGCGTGGATGCGAACGGGCGCTTCGACCTCGATACTTCGATCGCCTACGCCAAGGCGCTGCGCCAGTACGATTTGTTCTGGTATGAAGAGGCGGGCGACCCGCTCGACTTCGAGCTGCAGGCGACCCTGCGCAGCTATTACGACAAGCCCATGGCGACGGGCGAGAACCTGTTTTCCATGCAGGATGCGCGCAACCTGATCCGCTACGGCGGCATGCGCGCGGACCGCGACTGGCTGCAGTTCGACTGCGCCCTCAGCTACGGCCTGGTGGAATACCTGCGCACGCTGGACATGCTGCAGCAGCACGGCTGGTCGCGCAGCCGCTGCATCCCGCATGGCGGCCACCAGATGTCCCTGAATATCGCGGCAGGGCTGGGCCTGGGCGGCAATGAATCGTATCCGGATTTATTCCAGCCCTTCGGCGGCTTTCCCGATGGCGTGCGGGTGGAAAACGGCCACATCACCATGCCGGAGCTCGTCGGCATCGGCTTCGAGGGCAAGGCCAACCTGTACGCGGCCATGCGCGCATTGAGCGGGCAGTAAATCAGGCGGCGCGCTGCCAGAAGCGCAGCCGGTTGCCGAACGGGTCCGCCACTTCCAGGATGCGGCCCCAGTCCTCGTCGCGGATGCCGGGCCGCGCATACGGGTAATCCTTGTCGCGCAGCTCCGCGTGCAGGGCGGCGACGTCGTCGACGGGGATCAGCAGCGCCGCTCCGGGCGTGGCGTCGCCGTAGTGTTCACTGAGGTGCAGCACGAGCTCGCCCCGCGTCACCTGCACGTACAGGGGCGCCGCGGGTTCGAAGCGGTGCTGCCAGTCCAGGGTGAAACCGAGGAAGCCGAGGTAGAACTCGCGCGCTTTTTCTTCGGAAAAGCTGCGCAGGATGGGGATGGGAGCATGCATGGCGGCGCTTTCAGGCGGTGGCGATAGCGCCATTCTAGCCTCAGGCCGGCGCCTGCCGCTTGACCTGCGCGGCGGCGCTGGTCTTCTCCCAGCGGAACAGCCACATGATCACCAGCTTGGTCGCGGCGCTGACGCAGGCCAGCAGCAGCAAGGGCCAGCCCGTTTGCAGCCCCATGACGCAGGCAAAGAAGATGGTGCTGCCATCCATGGCCAGGATGAACTGACTCATTTTCAGCGACACGGCGCCCGTCTTGCCCGAGCGCCAGATCAAACGGATCTGGTGCGCATAGCCCTGCGCCAGCAGCACGGTGACGGCGACGATCAGGCTTTGCGAGATCACGCGCTTTTCATCGCTGAAGGTGGGACCGAAGGCCAGCCCTGCCACGCCCGCGCACAGCAGCAGCGTGCACGCCAGAAGCGCATTGCGCGAGGTCCGGCTGCGGCGGTCGCGGTCGATTTCATACAGGATGGCCAGCGCAATCAGGCAGGCGGCCAGGCGGGGCCAGACGATGTAGTGGTTGAACGGCGTGATCGAATAGCCGTACACAAAGAATGCGCAATACGCGAGGAAGCTGACGGTGAACTGGTTGACGGACAGGACGTCCGTCGTCTTGCCGTGCGCCAGGCTGGCATCGCGCTTGCGTTGCCAGATTTTTTGCAGCTGCGACCACAGGCCAAGCAGGCTGACGACGATGAAGAGGGAATTGAGGCTGCCCGCGAAGGCGTAGAGGGTAGGGGGCTGCAAGGGATCTCCTGGGATGGACGCGGCGTCGCTGCGGCGGCAGCCAGCCTTGTCTATACATCTTGTTCTGACAAGATGCTCTCACGAAATAAATTGGCAGGCAAGCAATGGTTATGCTGCCGGGGCCTGTTGCCGCACGGCTTGCCGGAACGCCCCTGTTCCTGCGCTTGCCCGTATAATCGGGGCATGACTTTCTTATCACATCGTGCCCGCTCCGTGCTGGCCACCCTCGGCAAAATGGCCGTTTCCCTGATCATCCTGTTGACTGCACTGTGGGGCGCGCTGGCGCTGTGGTACCAGCTGTCCGGCGGCACGGCGGCGCAAGCCATCGGCGCCTTGCTGTGGGGCGCGCTGGGCGTGGCCAGCATCGCGCTGTGGTGGACGCGCGGCGACGCGCGCGTGCTGCTGCCGTATGCGGCCGGTTTTGTCCTGCTGCTCGTGTGGTGGAGTTTCATCACGCCGAAACAGCAGCGCGTGTGGGCCGACGACGTGGCGCGCAACGTCACGGGCACGGTGAAGGGCAGCACCGTCACCCTCGACAATGTGCGCAATTTCGACTGGCGCAGCGATGACGACTACACGGTCAAGTGGGAGCAGCGCAGCTACGACCTCGACGCGCTGCGCACGGTGGACACGGCGCTGTCGTACTGGACGGGGCCGTATATCGCGCACACCCTGATTTCGTTCGGCTTTGCGGACGGGCGTTTCCTGACGTTCTCCATCGAAATCCGCAAGGAAAAGGGCGAGAGCTTTTCCGCCATCGGCGGCTTCTTCAAGCATTTCGAAATGAGCCTGATCGCCGCCGACGAGCGCGACATCCTGCGCGTGCGCACGAATGCGCGGGGCGAGGACATGCATCTGTACCGCGTGATGATGCCCAAGGCGGCCATGCGCTCGCTGTTCCTGGCCTACCTGGACGAGGCGCAAGCGCTGAAGAACCAGCCGCAGTTCTACAACACCCTGACGGCCAACTGCACCACCATCGTCTTCGAGATGGTGCGCCGCATCGTGCCGGGCCTGCCGCTCGACTACCGGCTGATGGCCTCGGGCTACCTGGACCGCTACCTGTTCGACGTCAAGGGCCTGGTGCCCGGCCAGACCTTCCAGCAGCTGCGCACGGGAGGCCACGTCACGGCGCGCGCGCGGGCGGCCAACGACGACGCGGATTTTTCGCACGCGATCCGCCGCGGCATGCCGGGCTACGATGAAACGGGCCACCCGAAGCTGCAAATGCCGCGCCAATAGCGGACAAAATCCCCAGGGCGTTGTAGCCCATGCCTTGCCGTACTGGCGTACTGTCTGCGGCATGGCGCCTGGCCCTGAGCATTTTGTCAGCTGAGTCGCACCCTTGCTTTATACTGTCGCCATATCCCGACCGGCCGCACATTGCGGCCGGTCTCACTTTACGAATAAAGAAGGCCCGCTATGCCATTTTCCTCACTGGGTCTGATTCCCGCCCTGGTCCGCGCCGTCGACAAGGCCGGCTATGCCGCGCCGACGGCCATCCAGGCGGCCGCCATTCCCGCCATCCTGCGCGGCAGCGACGTGCTGGGCGCGGCCCAGACGGGTTCCGGCAAGACGGCCGCCTACGCACTGCCGCTGCTGCAGGCGCTGATGGCACCCGTTTCCGGCCCGCGCCAGGTGCGCGCGCTGATCCTCGTGCCCACGCGCGAGCTGGCGGCGCAGGTGGGGCAGACGGTGCACGCGCTGGCCAAGCCGCTGCCCGTCAAGCTGAAGATTTCCGTGCTGTTCGGCGGCGTGTCGATCAATCCGCAGATGATGGACTTGCGCGGCGGCGCCGATATCGTCGTCGCCACGCCGGGCCGCCTGCTGGACCTGGTGCGCCAGAATGCCGTCAAATTGGGCGGCGTGTCGCTCTTCGTGCTCGACGAGGCCGACCGCCTGCTGGACATGGGTTTCAGCGAAGAGATCAACGCCATCCTGGCGCTGCTGCCCGGGCAGCGGCAAAACCTGTTTTTCTCCGCCACCTTCCCCGACAGCGTGCAGGCGCTGGCCGACAGCCTGCTCAAGGAACCCGTGCGCATCGAAGTGGCGTCCGAGCCGCAGGACAAGCCCGACATCGTGCAGCGCGCCATCACGGTGGACGTGCCGCGCCGCACGCAGCTGCTGCGCTACCTGATCCTGCAGCAGCAGTGGGAGCGCGTGCTGGTGTTCGTCGCCACCAAGTACGCGGCCGAACACGTGGCCGACAAGCTGCAGCGCGCGGGCCTGCACGTGGGCGCCTTCCACGGCGAGTTCAGCCAGGGCACGCGCAGCCAGCTGCTGGCCGACTTCAAGGCGTGCCGCCTGCAGGTGCTGGTGGCCACGGACGTGGCCGCGCGCGGCATCGATATCGCCGGCCTGCCTGCCGTCGTCAATTACGACCTGCCCCGTTCGGTCGTCGACTACACGCACCGCATCGGCCGCACGGGCCGCGCCGGCGAAAGCGGCACGGCCATCAGTTTCGTGACGGCCGACACGGAAGCGCATTTCCGCCTGATCGAAAACCGCAACGACTTGCGCATCGTGCGCGAAGTGGTGGCCGGCTTCGAGCCGACGGAACTGCCCACGCCGGCGAGCACGGCGACCGATACGGTGAACGGCGGCGTGAAGGGCGCGCGCAAGAGCAAGAAGGATAAATTGCGCGAAGCGGCAGCCAAGGCGGCCGCAGGCAATTAAATCTCCCTTATGTGCGCTAGCCGCTTGAACGGCCGGCCGTCCCGCCTTAAGATGATGTTTCTATAAAGCAAGGGGACGGCAATGCACATGACCTTCATCGCGCGCGCGGGCGCGCTGGCTTGCGCGCTGGCGCTGGCCGGCTGCGCCGGCATGGGTGGACACGGCAGCAATCCCGGCGAGCAGGCCGGCATGCGGATGCCGGGCAAAGCGCCGGCCGATGCGGCCGTGGCCGCCACCTGGTACAACCCGCCCAGCGAATTTCCCGGCATCTGCCTGACCCAGTTCAAGGATGGCAGCCTGCGCTTCGACGGCGGCTTCGCCTTCTACAACCCGGGCCGCTGGTCGTACGATGCGGCCACCGCCGAGCTGCGCCTGCAGCTGGCGCCCACGCCATCGCTGGAATTGTCGCACGCGCAAATCGTGCAGCACATGAACCTGCTGCGCATCGAGGCGGACAGGAATACGCTGGTGTATGGGGTGAAAGCCGGCACCACGGCCATCGGCCTGGGCGGCTTTGTGTTTTACCGCGACACGCCTTGTCCCGCACGGCGCGGATAAGTGGCGGATAAGTGCCATGCGGGAATATTTAGTCGTATAATTTCAGCGCAAGGGGACGGCCGCGCAAGACTGTGCCGCGCGGCGGATTTCCCCCTCAGGCAAGCTCCCGTATCGCCATGGCGATGAGAGGATGGTCCGATGGATGTGCACGATGAGCATGGTATGCCAGGGACTGCGGCACCGGCCGCGCAGCCGCGCACCTTGCTGCTGGTCGACGACGAGCCGAATATCCTCGCTTCGCTGAAGCGCCTGCTGCGGCGCGATGCCTACCATATCCTGACGGCCGGCAGCGGCCAGGAAGGGCTGGAGGTGCTGGCCAGCCATGCGGTCGACGTGATCGTGTCGGACCAGCGCATGCCCGGCATGCTGGGCGCCGACTTCCTGCGCAAGGCCAAGCTGCTGTGTCCGCAGACCATACGCATCATGCTGTCCGGCTATACCGAATTGCAGGCCGTCACGGACGCCGTCAACGAAGGCGCCATCTTCAAGTTCCTCACCAAGCCCTGGGAAGACCATCAGTTGCGCGAGCATATCGCCGAAGCCTTCCGCCTGAAGGGCATCGACGATGACAATGCGCGCCTCAATGCCCAGCTGCGCGTCGCCAACCAGGCGCTGGCGGCCGCGAACGCCGCCATGCAGGCGCTGGTAAGCCAGCAGCAGCACCAGATCAGCCGCGACGAGGTCAGCCTGGGCATCGCGCGCGAATTGCTGCAATTTCTGCCGTTGCCCGTGATCGGGCTCGACGAGGACGGCATGATCGCCTTCATCAACGCGGCAGCGGCCAATCTGTTCGAGCGGGGCGCGGCCCTGCTGGGCAACGAGGCGGCGCTGGTCTTGCCGCAGCTGTTCGACGGACAGGGCGCAACCTGCCTGGCCGCCATCGACGGCCAGCCGTACGCCGTGGCAGTCCATCCCATGGGCCTGCATTCGCGCTCGCGCGGCAGCCTCGTTACCCTGAGCCGTCATGGAGCGGATACATGAGTGCAAGCGTGAGTGAAAGCGGACGCGAGATTTCCATCGAGCAAGCAGAGGAAGGCATGGTGCTGGCGCAGGCGCTGAGCGACGCCAGCGGCGCCGTGCTGCTGGCCCAGGGCGCCACCTTGACGGCGGCCAACCTGACGGCCTTGCGCAGGCGTAATGTGGAGCGCTGCCACATCGTGGCGCAAGACGAGCCCGACCCCGCCGCGCAGGCGCATGCGGAGCAGGAACGGGCGCGCCGCCTGGAGCGGCTGGCCGTGCTGTTCCGCGCCACGCCGCCCGATTCCGCCGGGGCGGAACTGCTGGCGTTGCTGCAGCGCTACCGGCAAGGGAGCGGTTCATGATCAGGCTGAGTTTTCAAACCATTATCCGCCAGATACAGGAGCTGCCCTCGCTGCCGGTGGTGGTGCTGGAACTGTTGTCGAGCATGGACCAGGACGACACGGACGTGCATGTGCTGGCGCAAAAGATCGAGCTGGACCAGGCCCTGGCGGCGAAGACCCTGCGCATCGCCAATTCCTCGTTCTACGGCATGCAATCGAAGGTCACCAGCATTCCGCAAGCCGTTTCCGTGCTGGGTTTTCACAGCATCCGCACCGTCGTCACGGCCTGCGCCCTGACGGGCAGCTTCGCGCCGGTGGCCGGCTTCGATTTCCAGGCATTCTGGCGCCACTCGCTGGCCACGGCCGTTGCCGCCCGCCTGCTGGCGCAGCACCTGCGCGTCAGTCCCGAGACGGCGTTCACGGCGGGCTTGCTGCATGACCTGGGCACCCTGGTGCTGGTGACGCGCTTCCCGGCCGAGCACGCGCTTGCGCGCGACTATCGCCAGGCCCATGACTGCCAGATGGCCGAGGCGGAACTGGCCGTCCTCGGTATCGACCACGCGCAGGTGGGCAGCGCCCTGGCCGCCTACTGGAAGTTTCCCACGGCGATACAACAGGCGGTGGCCGACCACCACGCCATCGAGCGGCTGGACGCGGGCGGCTTGCCGCTGGCCGTGCACATGGCCAATGCCGTCGCCCTGGCGCTCGACCTGGCCGGTATCGACGATGCGCTCGTGCCGCCCCTGTCGCCGTCCGGCTGGCACAGCCTGGCGCTGGACGAGCCTGCCTGGTTCGCGCTGCTGCGGCAAACGGAAACGACCTACGATGAAATGTCGCGGATCATGCTGGCATGAACAGGATAGAGGCCATGGACACAGACGCAGGGCAGGCACTGCCCGCCGAGCCGGAACGCCGCCAGGGCGATTCCATCGCGCTGTCGGCATTTTTCGATGGCCATCCCGTGGCCACCTTCGCCATCGACACGGACCACGTGGTGACGCACTGGAACAGCGCCTGCGAACAGTTGCTGGGCTTTACGGCCGCCGAGATGGTGGGCACGCGCGACCACTGGAAGGCGTTCTATCCGCAGCCGCGTGCCTGCCTGGCCGATTTGCTGGTGGCTGACGATATCGCGTTCGGCGAAAATGAGCTTTATCTTGGCAAGCTGAAGCGCTCACCCGTGATCCCCGGCGCCTACGAGGCCGAGGATTTCTTTGCAAATATCGGCCCCGACGGCCACTGGCTGCACTTCACGGCCGCCCCCCTGCGCGACCGCCAGGGCCGACTGGTGGGCGCCATCGAAACCCTGCGCGATGTGAGCGAGCGGCGCCTGGCGGAATTGGCGCTGCGCAAGGCGCACGACAACCTGGAACACCTGGTGGCCAGGCGCACGGCCCAGCTGGCGGAAATGAACGAGCGCCTGGCCGACGATATCCGCCAGCGCGAGATCGCCGACCTTGAGTTGCGCGAACGCAACCTGGCCTTGACGGAATTGAACAGCAAGCTGTCGCTGGCCCAGCAAAAGCTGCTGCAGTCGGAAAAGCTCGCTTCGATCGGCCAGCTGGCCGCCGGCGTGGCGCACGAGATCAACAACCCCATCGGCTATGTGTTTTCCAATGTGGGCACCCTGGAAGGCTATCTGGACGACCTGTTCAGCATGCTCGACGCCTACGAGGAGGCGGAGCCGGCCGTTGCCGACGCCGTGGTGGCGGCGCGCCTGCGCGCGCTGCGCGAACAGATCGACCTGGACTTCCTGCGCAGCGACATTCCGTTGCTGATGGGCGAGTCGAAGGAAGGCATCGCCCGCGTGCGCCGCATCGTGCAGGACCTGAAGGATTTTTCGCGCACGGATGCGCACCAGGAGTGGGTCTGGGCCGATTTACGCCAGGGCATCGATACCACGCTCAATATCGTGAATAACGAGGTCAAGTACAAGGCCGACGTGGTGCGCGAGTATGGCGACATTCCCGATATCGAATGCCAGCCTTCCGAACTGAACCAGGTGATCATGAACCTGGTCGTCAACGCCGCCCACGCCATGGGCGAGGCGCGCGGACGCATCATCCTGCGCACGGGCAGCGACAGCGCGGCGGAAGTGTGGATCGAGGTCGAGGACACGGGCGGCGGCATCGCGCCCGAACACCTGTCGCGCATCTTCGACCCCTTCTTCACCACCAAGGCCGTCGGCAAGGGCACGGGCCTGGGCCTGTCGCTGGCCTACAGCACGGTGCAAAAGCACCACGGCCGCATCGACGTGCGCAGCGTCATCGGGCGCGGCACCACTTTCCGCATCACCTTGCCCGTGCGCCAGGCGCAGGCCGTCGCACCATGACCATCAACGAACAGGACAGCATGAGCACCAGCCCCAGCGCCAGCACCGCGGCCGCGCCGCCGACCATCCTGTGCGTCGATGACGAGCCGAATATCCTGTCGTCGCTGCGGCGGCTGTTCCGCCCGCACGGCTATCGCGTGCTGACGGCCGAGAGCGGCGCGGCGGGCCTGGCCCTGCTCGAGGGCGAGGCGGTGGACCTGGTCATCTCCGACATGCGCATGCCGCACATGGATGGCGCGCAGTTCCTGGCCCAGGTGCGCCAGCGCTGGCCCGGCACCATGCGTTTGCTGCTGACGGGCTATGCGGACATCCAGTCCATCCTCGACGCCATCAACCAGGGCGAGATCTACCGCTACGTGACCAAGCCGTGGGACGAGAACGATATCGTGCTGGTGGTGCGCCACGCGCTGGAACGGCGCGCGCTGGAACAGGAAAAACGGCGCCTGGAAGCGCTGACGGCCAGCCAGAACGTGCAGCTGCAGGCGCTCAACGCCAGCCTGGAAGCGAAGGTGGCCACGCGCACGCAGCAGCTGAAACAGTCGCACGACGAGGTGCAGGCGGCCAACGAGCGCCTGAAGGCCACGTTCGTGACGACGATCAAGGTGTTTTCCAACCTGATCGAAATGCGCGGCGGCAAGCTGGCCGGCCATGCGCGGCGGGTGGCGGAACTGGCGCGCAAGCTGGCGCTGGCGCTGGGCCTGGAAGGGCAGGAGGCGCGCGACGTGTTCATCGCGGCCCTGCTCAAGGATATCGGCAAACTCAGCTTGAGCGACGATGTGCTGGAACTGCCGGCCAGCGCCTGGACGGGCGAGCAGCTGGCCGCCTTCCGCAAGCATCCGCTGCGCGCGGAACAATTGCTGATGGCGCTGGACGAGCTGCGCGCCGTTTCCGTGATCCTGCGCTCGCAGCTCGAGCGTTTCGACGGCGGCGGCTTTCCCGACGGCCTGGTGGGCCTGGCCATTCCGCTGGGCGCGCGCATCCTGGCGCTGGCCTCGGACTACGACGGCTTGCAGATCGGCGCCATGGTGCAGCGCAGCCTGCGCGCCGACGAGGCCCGCAGCCTGATCTACGACAGCGTCGGCAAGCGCTACGATCCCGCCGTGGTGGCCGCTTTCCGCAGCATCATGGACGCGACGGAACCGCCGCCGCGCGACCTGACGGTGCTGTCGGGCCAGCTGGCGCCGGGCATGGTGCTGTCGCGCGACCTGATCAGCCGCGATGGCCTGATGCTGCTGGCGGCCGAACACGTGCTGACGGCCCGCGTGATTGCCCAGCTGATCGATTTCGAAGGCAAGAATGGCGGCCGGCTCAGCATCCGCGTGTACGCGCCGCCCAAGGACGCCTAGGCATTCGCGGCCGGGGGCTGCAGGGGCAGGTGCACGGTAAAGCGCGTGCCGCGGCCCACTTCGGACGCTACCTCGATGCGGCCGCCGTGCTTGTTGACGATGCCGTACGACAGCGACAGGCCCAGGCCCGTGCCGCTGCCCACGGCCTTGGTGGTGAAGAACGGTTCGAAGATGCGGTTCAGGTGCTCGGGTGCGATGCCGGCGCCCGTGTCGCCGATCTCCACCCACACCCAGCCGTCCGCGTGGCCCGTGCGGATGCTGATCACGCCTTCGCCGCTGATGGCCTGGCCCGCATTGACGAGCAGGTTCATGAAGACCTGGTTCAGCTGCGAAGCCAGGCACAGGATGGGCGGCAGCTGGCCATATTGCTTCTCGATGCGGGCCTTGTATTTCAACTCGTTGGCGACGATATTCAGGGTGCTGTCCAGCCCCGCGTGCAGGCTGGCGACCTGCCAGTCGGTCTCGCCCACATGGGAAAAATCCTTCAGCGCCTGCACGATGTCGCGCACGCGCTTCAAGCCATCCATCGATTCGCCGACCAGGTCCACCATGTCGTCCTGCAGGAATGTCAGGTCGGCCTGCGCGCGTACCTGGGCCACGCGCGCGGCCAGCGCCGCGCTGTCGGGCGCCTCGCGCATCGCCGCCTCGTACTGGTCGATCACGCCGAAGAGGGTGCCGACATAGGCTTGCAGCGAACTCATGTTGGAATTGACGAAGCCGATCGGGTTATTGATTTCATGCGCGATGCCGGCCGCCAGCTGGCCGATGGAGGCCATCTTTTCCGCTTGCAGCAGCTGGTCGTGCGCTTCCTGCAGCTTGCTGATCAGTAGTTGCTGCTCCTCGCCGCGCGCCTGCAACATCGCTTCCATGCGCTTGCGCTCGGTGATATCCGTCAGCGACCCGATCACCTCGAACGGCACGCCGTGCTCGTCGCGCACCAGGCGCAGGCTGTCGTGCATCCACAGATAGCTGCCGTCCTGCACGCGGAAGCGGTATTCATACGCGCGCGCGCCTTCGACGAAGATCTGCGCCAGGCTGGAAAAGATGCCGGGCGCATCGTCGGGATGGATGTGGTCGAACCAGAAATTCGGGTCGGCCACCATGTCTTCGGGCCGGTAGCCCAGCACGTTCAAGGCATTGTTGCTGACAAACGTCATCTTGAAGTCACCGCTGGGCACGGTGCAATAGATGATGGACGGGGTATTGTCGAGCAGGTATTGCAGGCGCACGGCCGTGGCGGCCGACGCATCGCCGGCAGGCACCGCGCCGCCATGCCGGCTGGCATCGGGAGTAGAAAGGTCGAAATCCTCGAACTGCATCGTCACACCTCGCGGTCTGCACGGCTTAGCCGTCACCCTGGCTCGATTATGCCTGATTCTGCCTGTCCTGGCCCCGCAACCGGCGCGCTCAGGGGGCGGGCGGCTGCTCCACCACCGCCATGCGCCGGGCGATGCGCTGCGCCGCCTGCGTGTCGCCCGCCTGTTCGGCACGCAGGCGCTGCACGCCCAGCCACGCCAGCAGCGGGCGGCGCCAGCCCTGGTCCGAGGCCGTGGCCACGGCCGTATCGAGCAGTTCCGGCGTGGCGCGGCTGGCCCGCAGCAGCACGCCGGCCGCCACCAGCTGTGACAGCGGGTCGGCGATGGCGGCCACGGC
>NZ_WFLL01000035.1:0-63062 GCF_009208755.1 Janthinobacterium sp. FT14W
CCTGGGCGATGGCACGGGGGTCGCCCGCGCCGCGCGCCTGGGCGGCGCGGTTGACGGTGTCGGCTGCCAGGCGCACGAACTGCCTGGCGCCCTCGAATTCGCGGTCCTCGTTCGACGACGCTTCCGCTTCCAGCCCCAGCGCGCTGCCCGCTGCCGAGGCCAGGCCGCTGCCGATCTTGGCCCCCAGCGGGCCGCCGAAATAGCCGCCGATGGCGCCGCCCGCCAGCGGGATGGCCTTCTTCGCCACGCCCTTGAGCACGCCGCCGATCGCCTGGCCCACGGGCGACTTGATGATGCCGCCCGCCACCGATGCGGCCTTGCGCAGGAAATTGCCGAGAAACTGTTCCAGCTCCGCTTCATTGCTGACCGACAGCAGCTCATTGGCCAGCTCCATCTCCTCGGCCTCGGAAAACATGGCGTTCGCCCCGCCCTCGCCGCTCCACTCGCCCTGGCCAAACTCGAACTGTTCCGCCTCAAAGCCGGACATCTCCTGCCCGTATTCCAGGGTCGTACGATCTATGTCATGCATGATGAACTCCTCAAAGTTAACACCTCGGTTGACACCTCTGTTGACGCCACAGCGCCGGACCAGCCGGCCGTCCGGCTAACAATCGAGCACGACGATGTGCCCGCCCTCGCGGCGCCAGCGGCCAGCGTCCCGCCCTGGCGTGTGCGCCGCCTGTCTGAGCAAGCCTGGCGCCCTGCTGCGTGCCACTTGCAGCAGGGCCGCCTGCACGCGTGCCCCGGGTGCGCGCGCGCCCGCGGCGCCGTCCTGCGCCAGCGCCGTGTTGACGGCATCGATCAGATGCACGACCTGGCGCGCCAGTTCGAATTCCTTGTCTTCCGGACTCAAGCCTTCCAGCTCCATGCCGAAGATGCGCGCAGCGCGCCGCTTGAGCACCTGCGGCGCGCCCCCATGCAGGGGCAGCAGGGGCGCCACCACCTTGCCCAGCAGCTGGCGCAGCGGCCCTTCCAGCGGCGTGCCGCGCACTTGCCGGCCCGCCGCCGTGGCGTCCAGCTGGCGCGCCAGGTAGGCGTCGAACTGGGAAGGCGCCTGCAGTTCCAGCAGGTGCGCGGCCAGCGCCAGCGCATCCTCCTGCTGCAGCGCCAGCATGCCCCGCACTTCAGGCAGTTCCATTTCGGGACGATAGGCGAGCAGGCGGCTGGTCATGGCGGGCTCCGGTGAAAGACGGGCGAGTGGTCCATGCCTGCCTGACGCAAGGGCCATGCCAGCGATTGCGGGAAGGGGCGGCGGGGGACGGCGGGGCAAATGGCGAATGGCGTTTCGCCGATGACGTAAAAACCATCGTTTCCAGCGAAGCGAGTTTCGTTGTCAAGATGAGCTTTCAAACAAGCTTAATCGGCAGGAATGATTACGTCGCCTATCCGCCACAGTGCCTGGAACCGGCAAAAAATATTTTTCATTTTCAAAAAACAAAGTTCGCTCTATGCCGGCGAAAACAGCGCAAACACCGCCTCAACGTCAGTCAAAAATAAACGTGGCCAACACGTAAATAGTTAATTGCAAACAGAATTTTGGTAGGCAAGCCCTACAATTAACGGGCCAGAATTTGATTGCCTGAAAGAAACTAAATGACTGATCCGACTTTGCGCCGTTTGCTGGCCATCACCTTATTCAGCCTGCTTGCCGCCTGCGGCGGTGGCGGTGGCGGCGACAGCAAGACCGGCGCCACGCAGAACCCCGACGTATCGGTGGTGCCGCCAACGACCACCGCCCCCGGCACCTCGCCCGGCGATACCATACCGCCGCCCCCGCTGACCACGCCGCCGGCCAATCAGGCGGCCACCTTCAGCCGCGCGGAAGCATCGCGCTTCCTGGGGCGCGCCACGTTTGGCCCGGACATGGCGGCCATCGACGCGCTGGCGGCCAGCGACAGCGATGCCTGGTTCCGCACGCAGTTTTCCATGCCGCAAACCTTGCACCGCAAATACATCGACGCCAAGTATTCGGCCGCCGGTACGGCGGCCACCAAGGCCGTGCCTAACGACTTTTATGAATCGTTCTGGCAGCAGGCCGTGCGCGGCGATGACCAGTTGCGCCAGCGCGTGGCCTTTGCCCTGTCGGAAATTTTCGTCGTCTCCACGCAAAACGAGGCCGTGTGGCCGCAGACGCGGGGCGTGGCCAGTTATTACGACATGCTGGGCCAGTACGCGTTCGGCAACTTCCGCACCCTGCTGCAAGGCGTGGCCACCCATCCGATGATGGGCTTGTACCTGTCCCACCTGCGCAACCAGAAGGAATCGGCCACGCGCACGCCCGATGAAAATTTCGCGCGCGAAGTGATGCAGTTATTTACCATCGGCCTGTACCAGCTGAACGCGGATGGCTCATTGAAATTGTCCGGCGGCAAACCCATCGACACCTATACGCGCGACGACGTGAGCGGCCTGGCGAAAGTGTTTACGGGCTGGAGCTGGGCGGGTCCGGACCAGGCCGCGAACCGTTTTTATGGCAGCGTGGCCGATCCGGACCGCGACTGGAAACCGATGCAGAACTATGCGGCGTTCCACTCCACCAGCGAAAAGCGCTTTCTCGGCGTAAGCGCGGCCGCTGCCGGCGGCGGCGAGGCGGACATGGCGCTGGCCCTCGACACCCTGTTCAACCACCCGAATGTGGGCCCCTTCTTTGGCCGCCAGCTGATCCAGCGGCTCGTCACCAGCAATCCCAGCCCCGCCTATGTGGGCCGGGTCGCGGCTGCCTTTGCCAACAATGGCTCGGGCGTGCGCGGCGACATGCAGGCCGTGATCCGCGCCGTGCTGCTGGACCCCGAAGCGCTGGCGCCCGCCGGCAGCACCCTGCGCACGGGCAAGCTGCGCGAGCCGCTTGTGCGTCTGGGCAACTGGATGCGCGCCTTCAACGCCAAGGATGCGGCCTTGCAGTACCGCATCTATTACCTCAGCGATCCGCTGGCGGGACTGGGCCAGAATCCCATGAACGCGCCGTCCGTCTTCAACTACTTCCGCCCCTCGTACGTGCCGCCCAACTCGGCGCTGGCAACGGCGGGCCTGGTGGCGCCGGAAATGCAGATCACGTCGGAGCCGTCCGTGACCGGCTACCTGAACTTCATGCAGGACGCCATCCGCGGCGGCGTGGGCGAAAGCCTGGCCGTGCGGGCCGACTACTCGGCCGAACTGGCCCTGGCCGACCAGCCGGACGCCTTGCTGGAGCGGGTCAACTTGCTGTTGATGTCCGGCAACATGTCGTCCAGGCTGCGCACGAAAATCCTCTCGGCCGTCACGAGCATCGCGATTCCCGCCGCCAGCGGCAGCAATGCCGCGCAAGTGACGACGGCCAAGACCTACCGCGTGCAACTGGCCATTTTCCTGGCCATGGCCTCGCCTGAATACCTGGTTCAAAAATAAGGAAGCAGCATGACCATCACCTCCCATTTCTCACGCCGCCGCTTCCTCGGTTCCATGCTGGGCCTGGCCGGCAGCACGGCCGCGCCATTCGCCCTCAACCTGGCCGCCATGGGCCAGGCCGCGGCCCAGTCCGCCGGCGATTACAAGGCCCTCGTGTGCCTGTTCATGGCCGGCGGCAACGATACCTTCAACACGGTGCTGGCCACCGACACGCCGTCCTGGAGCGAATACCTGCGCTTGCGCAACACGGGCGGCAACGACTCGATCCACCTGCCCGGCGTGGGCGAAACGGGCGGCGTGCTGCCCATCGTGCCCGCCACGCCGCAGGCTGGCCGCAGCTTCGCCCTGCATCCCTCGCTCGCCCCCGTGAAAGACCTGTTCGACGGCGGCCGTGCCGCCATCGTCGCCAATGTGGGCACCCTGATCCAGCCCGTGACCCTGGCGCAATACAAGGCAGGCAATGTGGCACTGCCGCCGAAACTGTTTTCGCATAACGACCAGCAATCGACCTGGCAATCGGGCTTGCCGGAAGGCGCCAGCGTGGGCTGGGGCGGCCGCCTGGGCGACCTGCTGGGCACGGGCAACGCCAATGCCACGTTCACGGCCATCTCGGCCGCATCCAACGCCCTGTTCCTCAGCGGGCGCCAGGTGCGCCAGTTCCAGGTGGGACAGGCGGGCGCCGTGCCGATCCGCAATATCGGCGGCAACGGCTATCTGTTCGGCACCACCCAGGGCGAGACGGCCTTGCGCGACATCATCAGCACGGCGGGCGACGACATGATGGAACAGGAACACGTGGCGACGGTGCAGCGCGCCATTTCCAGCCAGAGCGTGCTGAGCGGCGCCATGCTGGCGGCCGGCGCGGGCGGCGTGCCCAATCCGCCGCCCTACGTCAACCCGAACACGGGCGCATCCAGCGTCAACCAGCTGGCCGTGCAGTTGCAGACCGTGGCGCGCATCATCGGCGGACGGGGCGCCCTGGGGGCGAAACGGCAAGTGTTTTATGTGACCTTGGGCAGTTTCGACACGCATGACCGCCAGAAGGAGCTGCATGGCGACCTGATGGCGCGCCTGGCGCACGCGCTCGCGTATTTCGACGCCACCCTGGCCGCCCTGCAGGGCGCCGACGTGCGGCCCCAGGTGACGACGTTTACGGCGTCGGACTTCGGCCGCACCTTCAGCAGCAATGGCGACGGCACGGATCACGGCTGGGGCGCCCACCACTTTGTCGTGGGCGGCGCCGTGAAGGGCCGCGACATCTACGGCGCCTTCCCCGTCACGGGCCTGGGCCATGCGCTGGACGTGGGTTCCGGCGCCCTGCTGCCGACCACGTCCGTCGACCAGTATGGCGCCACCCTGGCCAAGTGGTTCGGCATGGCCGACAGCCAGCTGGCCGACGTGTTCCCGAACATCGGCAACTTCAGCCAGCGCGACCTGGGTTTTATGACGGTAACTTAACCATTCACGGCGACCACCAGGGTGACGACGTAGCCATCCGTGGCGTTGCCCGTCACCGTGGCCATCTGCAGGCTGGTGCCGTCGCTGAACACATTGTCGGTGGCGTAGCTGATCTGTGCCAGGTTGCGCACGCTGGCCGTGTAGCCGCTGGCCGTGTAGGCCTCGTTTAACGTTGCCATCGGGAACGTGAACTGCGAGGTCTTGATGCGGTTCGCGGCGCTGGCCGCCTTGGCCAGGCTGGGATAGACCTCGAAATGCACGTGCGGCATGCGCCCCGCATAGCAGCCGGGAAAGATGGTCGTAAACGCCAGGTTGCCGGCGCTGTCCGTTTCCTGCACCCCGCGCAGGTAATTCTGCGCCGTCACGCCGCTCGAATACAGCGAATACAGGCCTTCGCGGTCGCAATGCCACAGGTAGACGGCATAGCCGGCCAGGCCGGCGCAACTGCCGCTGGCGTTGAGCAACTGCAACTTGATCGTCAGCGGCACGCCTGCCGCCACGCCCGTGGCGCCATTGAAACTGGCGCGGATATCGCTGCGCACCACGCCCGACTGGTTCAGCACGTTGATGATGCTGCCGCCATTCGTATTCGTGCCATCGGCCGGATACGGTCCCCCTGTTTCCTCGGGAATCACCGTGCAGGCGCCCGCTACCGGCTGCGTGACGGCGCCCGAGGCGCCGGAGCTGTCCGTGCCGGCGGTGCTGCCTGTCGCCGTGGCGCCGGCGTCCGTGCCGCCGCCGCAGCTGACCAGGGGCACGGCGGCGGCGCCCGCCAGCAGCCAGCGCAGCACCTGCCGCCGCTCGGCCGCCTGCCGTCCCATCATTTCGAGGTCGGATGCCAGACCGTGATCATGTAATTCCATAAATACTCCATCAAGTGGGGCAAGCCCGCCAATGCGGGGCTCAGGCTGGCGCACAGGAACAGCGCCTGCGTGGCCCGCTGCGCGAGCGCCTTCCTGGCGGCAAGGGCGAGCTTGCGTTCCATGGTTCAGGCCGTTGTATTGACCAGGTTGCCGCTGGCGGACAGGCTGCCCGACAGCGCCTGCAGGAAACCGCTCAGTTTGCTACTGCTGCCCGTGCCCGTGCGGCCCTCGTCGCCGCCCAGCGCGCCGAGCAGGCTGGCAAAACTGGATTGCAAGTCCGTCACGCTGCTGTCCGTGCTGTCGCTGCCATCGCTGCTGGACGACGAAAGTTTTTGCAGCAGGCTTTGCAGGTCGGACTCGATATTGCCGGGACCGCCTCCGCGCGCGCCACCGCCGGGCGGCGGTCCCGACGGGGGCGCGCCGCCCTCCTCCTGTCCGCCCTTACTGCCACCGCCTTGCGCATGCAGGCTGCCCATCAGCTGGTGCAGGAAGGCGCCCAGCGCCTGGCCCACGTCGCCGCTGCTACCCGTGCCGCCGGCGCTGTCCGTGGCGCTGTCGCTGGCGTCGACCGATACGCCGATCGACGACAAGGCGCTGGAAATGGCGTCGAGAAACGCGCCATCGTCGGGCTTTTGCGGCCGCGTGCCGCCGGTATTGCTGGTGCTGCCGGTGCTGCCGGTGCTGCCGACGCTGCTGCCGCCTAGGCGGCTGAACGCGCTCAGCTGGCTGGCGGCGCTGTTCGAACTCAAGGCACTGATGCTCATGCTCGCTCTCCTTGTCGCTTATTGGGGATGGCGCGGGCCGGGACGGCTGTCGCGCCGCTGCTGCGCCTGCTTGCGCTGTTCCGGCGTCAGCACGGCCAGCAATTGCTGCTCCAGCCGCGCCTGCTGCAAGCTGATCGCCGCCATGGCTTGCGCCGCCGTGCTTGCCAAGGCGCTGGCCTTCGCATCGTCGTAGGCGCCGGACGCGGCCAGTTCGCGCAGCTGCGCATGGGCCTTGTAGGCGATCTTTTCCTGTTCCCGCAGCAAGGGCGCCTGGGCATAGGTGGCGGCGAAGACCTTGTCCTGCTGCGCCTCGCTCAGCTCGATGCCGCGCAGGAAGGGCGGCAAGCCTTGCGCGCCGGGTCCGCCCGGGCCGTGGCCGAAGGCGGGCGGCGGGCCGTCCATGGCGCGTGGCGGCGGGCCGTCCGGCGCCGGGGTCTGCTGGGCCAGTGCGACCAGCGGCATGCTGCAGGCGGACAGCAGCAACAGCGATACTGCGATACTCAGGTATTTCATCGGGCTTTCCTTTCGTGGCGATCAGCCCTGATTGTCGGCGTCTGGCGTGTAAAGCAACGTTAGGACCGCGTAAAAGCGTGTAAAGGAAGGGGCTGGAATGTAAGCAGACGTATGTAAAAGCGGGTAAAACCGCCCTGAACAGCCCCCTTTGACTGCTATCATCGGGCGATATTCACCCGAAAAAAGCACAGGCATGAGCAAGGTTTTGTTAATCGATGACGACGTGGAGCTGGTCGGCATGTTCCAGGAATACCTGACGCAGGAAGGTTTCGACGCGCGCGCCGTGCATGACGGCGAAAGCGGCGCGGCCGAAGCGCTGACGGGCCTGTACGCCATCGCCGTCCTCGACGTCATGATGCCGCGCATGAATGGCCTGGAAACCCTGCGCCGCATCCGCGCCGGCAGCAACCTGCCCATCCTGATGCTGACGGCGCGCGGCGACGACACGGACCGCATCGTGGGCCTGGAGCTGGGCGCCGACGATTACGTCACCAAGCCCTGCACGCCGCGCGAGCTGACGGCCCGCATCCGCGCCATCCTGCGCCGCGCGCAAGCGGCGCCGCCCGACGGCGCGGGCCCGGCGCCGCTGGCCGTGGGCCAGTTGACGATGTGGCCAGAGCAACGCCGCGCTTCCTGGGCCGGCGCCCACCTGGAACTGACGAGCACGGAATTCAACCTGCTGGAAGTGCTGGTGCGCCACGCGGGCAAGCCCGTGAGCAAGAATCAATTGTCCGAACTGGGCCTGGGCCGGCCCATGGCACGCTTCGACCGCAATATCGACGTGCACCTGAGCAGCCTGCGCCGCAAGCTGGGCAGCCTGGCCGACGGCCGTTCCTGCCTGCAGACCGTCTACCGTCTCGGCTATCAGTTGATCAAGGAGTAAGCGTGGGCCGTCTGTTCTGGAAGTTTTTTCTGTGCATCATGCTCGCGCAAGTGACGGCCACCATCGGCATCGGCGGCACCTTCTGGCTGAAAAACCGCGCCGCGCAGCAGGAGCGTGCCCTTGACATCGACACCAGCCCGCCTGCCCAGATGGCCATCGAAGCGGCCAGCGCCACCCTGGAAGCGGGCGGCAGCAAGGCCTTGCAGCAATTCCTCGGCAAGATGGAGCGCATGCGCGTGTTTGCCGTCGATGCCCAAGGGCAAGAACTGATGGGCCGCACGGTCCATCCGGCGATACTGGCCAAGGCGCGCGCACTGCTGGCGCAAGGCTTGCCCCACGCCGTGGTGCGCGAGGTCAGCGGCAGCGACGGCGCGCGTTATCTGCTGTTCCTGCCCTCGTCCGTCCGCTTTCGCACTGCCGAGGCAGGCGCCGCGCGCGATACGCTCAATGCCGTCACCCTGAGCGGCCCCCGCGCCATGAGCGGGCCCCGTGCCGATGCGTCCGGCATGCCGCCGCCCCGCCCCGATTTCCAGCGCGGGCCGCCGCCCGGTCCCCGCATGGACAGCCCCTACCGCACCTTCATTCCTCTGGCCGCCGCCATCGCCGCCAGCCTGCTGTTCTCCTTCCTGCTGGCCTGGTATTTTGCGCGCCCCATCCGCGACTTGCGGCAAGCGTTCGAAGCCGCTTCGCACGGCGACCTGGCGCCCCGCTTTCACGCCAGCGGCAAGCGCGGCGATGAATTGACGGACCTGGGACGCGATTTCGACCGCATGACCAGCCGTTTGCGCAACCTCATGGATAGCCAGACGCGCTTGCTGCACGATGTGTCGCACGAGCTGCGCTCGCCGCTGGCGCGCTTGCAGGCAGCCATCGGCCTGGCGCACCAGCAGCCGGACAAGATGGATGCCTCGATGCAGCGCATCGAGCGCGAAGGCGAACGCATGGACAAGCTGATCGGCGAGCTGCTGACCCTGTCGCGGCTGGAAGCGGGCGCCGGCTCCCCCCTCAGCGAAGACGTCGGCATCGCCGACCTGCTGCACGACATTATGGAAGACGCCCGCTACGAAGCGAAGGCGCGCCAGGTGGACATCGCCCTGGCGGGCGACGCGGCCATCGCCGACGCTGCCGTCACGGGCAGGCCGGAACTGCTGGCGCGCGCCGTGGAAAACGTGGTGCGCAATGCCGTCAAGCATAGCCCCGATGGCGGCACGGTGGAAGTGAATCTGTCGCGCCTGCATGACGGCAAGCAGGATCTGCTGCGCATCGCCGTGCTGGACCGGGGGCCCGGCGTGGCCAGCGCCGACCTGGCCCGCATCTTCCAGCCGTTCTTCCGCGCCAGCAATACCCAGCACAGCACGGACGGCCATGGCCTGGGCCTGGCCATCGCCCAGCACGTGATCAGCGCCCATGGCGGGCGCATCGGCGCCAGCTTGCGCAGCGGTGGCGGGCTGTGCGTGGAAATGCTGTTGCCCGTCAAGACGCCAGGCTGAGCTATCGTCAGCCTGGCGGCGGGCGGGGTCCGGGACCTCGTTAGGCCTGCGTGTCGATGATGCTGCCCAGGGTGGACGAGCTTGATTTGGCCGGGTTCGTCGCCGTATCGGCGCTGCTGGCCGCAGGCGTCTCTTGCTGCGCCGCCTGTTGCGCGGCCGCCGCTTGCAACTGAGCGATTTGCGCCTGCAAGGCCTGGATCTGCTGCGCCAGCTGCTGCTGCAGCTTTTGCGACGCCTCCGTCTGCTCGCCCTTCTGCGATTCCGTCAACTGCTTTTGCGCCGCCGTGATCTGCTTTTGCAGCGCCGCGATCTGCGCACTGCTGCCCGAACTGGCGCTTCCCGCCGCGCTGGCCGTGCCGACCGCGCTGCCTGAACCGATTGCCGCTACCATGCTGCCTCCTGAATGTTTCGATACCAAGGTTAACGGCAGGCCTGAGCGTGGATGTAGTGGCGCGCGTGTAAAGACAGGTAAAGAGCGCTGCCGGTACGTACTCTTGCTCCTGGGCACAAAAAACTGGCACACTGGCGCTTCCCCAGCCACGCCTTGATCAGATCGCCATGCCCCTGCTGCCCGCCCTGCCCGACCTCGTGCCCCGCCAGCGCTGCGGCGTGATCGAGTTTCCCGTCCACCACATGCGCGGCGGCACGTCGACGGGCCTGGTCCTGCATGCATCGTCCGTGCCGGCCGACCTGGCCCTGCGCGAGGAATTGCTGCGCCACCTGATGGGCGTGCCCCAGTCCGGCCGCCAGGCGGGCAACCGGCAGATCACGGGCCTGGGACGGGGCGCGCCGACCAGCAACAAGGTCTTCCTGGCCGAGGTGGAACGGCACGCGGGCCAGCCGCGCCTGGTCAGCACCCTGGCCCAGCTGGCCGGCGAGCACGGGAATATCGATTGGAACGTGAACTGCGGCAATATGTCGTCCGCCCTGCAACTGTGGGGCCTGGACAGCGGCGTGATCGAGGCGCTGGCCATCGGCGCGCACGACATCGATATCCGCAACACCAACACGGGCGTCATCACCACCTCGCGCATGGTGCGCGAACTGGACGGCAGTTTTACGGCGAGCAGCATTCCCGGCGTGCCCGGCAGCTTCCCCCGCGTGGACCTGTTCATGCAGCAGCCCGCAGGCGCCAAGACGGGAAAATTACTACCGACAGGCAAGGCGCAAGACCAGGTGCACGGCTATGACGTCTCGTGCGTGGACGTGGCCGTGCCCATGGTCATCGCACTGGCCAGCCAGTTCGGCAAGACGGCGCGGGAAGCGGTACAGGAACTGGAGGCGGACCCCGCTTTCATGCAAGCCATCCGCCAGGTGTGGAGCGGGGCGGGACTGTTGATGGGCTTGCGGCGGCGCGATGGCGAACCGATGACATTGGAAGAACTGGAACGCAACGAAACCATCCCCAAGTTCTGCATCGTGGGCGCGGCTACGGGAGAGGGAAATATTGCGGTACGGTACTTTACGCCCCAGGCGGGCCATGCTTCGCTGGCCGTCTCGGGCGGCTGCTGCCTGGCGGCGGCCTGCCTGATACCGGGCACGGTGGCGCATGCGCTGGCGCGCGGCGTGCCGCCCGTCGGGCAGGCGGATGCGGAGATCGAGATCGGCATCGCAAACCCGGCCGGCATCCTGGACACCACCATCGTGGCGCGCCAGGCAGGAAACGCCATCGCCATCCACGGCGCGGCCTACCGGCGCAGCACGCAAATCTTGCTGCGCGGCCATGTTCCCCTGTACCAGCCGTCAGCCGCGCTGAAAGCGTGGCTGCTGAAACAACTGTGAGGTGAGGCTGGGGGCTGGCGCCCCACCCTTCAATCCGTCAGGTCTTCGGCAGGGTCACGCCTACTTGGCCCTGGTACTTGCCGCCGCGGTCCTTGTACGACGTTTCGCACACTTCATCGGATTCGAAGAACAGCACTTGCGCCACGCCTTCGTTGGCGTAGATTTTCGCCGGCAACGGCGTCGTGTTCGAAAACTCCAGGGTCACATAGCCTTCCCATTCCGGTTCGAACGGGGTGACGTTGACGATGATGCCGCAGCGCGCATAGGTGCTCTTGCCCAGGCAAATGGTCAGCACATTGCGGGGAATGCGGAAATATTCCACGGTACGGGCCAGCGCGAACGAGTTCGGCGGGATGATGCAATAGCCCTTGCCGGACACGTCGACGAAGTTGTTCGCGTCAAAATCCTTGGGATCGACGATGGTGGTGTTGATATTGGTAAACAATTTGAACTCGTCGGCGCAGCGGATGTCATAGCCATAGCTGGACGTACCGTAGGACACGATGCGGTTGCCGTCGCGTTCCTTGATCTGGCCCGGTTCGAACGGCTCGATCATGCCCGTTGTTTCCGCCATGCGGCGTATCCATTTATCGCTTTTAATCGTCATCGCAGGGGTATCTTTCTAGAATATCGGAATGGCGGGGGCCGCGCGCCTGGTGCAGGCACGGCCCGAATGGCAGGATTTTACGCGAAAAACCGCCACTTTTGGCCCTTGCCCGCTGAAAATCCTTGCCAGTCGGCTAGTGTTTAGCCAACAGCGAGGCGATCATCTCGCGCACCACTTGCGCCGTCAGTTCCGGATTTTCCATTGGAAACAAATGGCCGCCCGGCACCTGGCGGAAAAACTTGCCGACCAGCTTGCGCGTGGCCGTCAAGCCCGCCTGGCGGCATTCCACCGATTCCGTGCCGCCGATAAAGCCGATGGGCACGGGAAGGCCATCCTTGACGAGGTCGCCGATATGGTGCGGCAGGCTGCGGTAGACGTCCGTTTCCACTTCGCGCGTAAAGCGCAGCTGCACCCCTTCCGGATGCGGCGCCAGGCCGCTGTCTATGTAGTCGCGCAACACTTGCGGCGCCCAGATGGCGAACATGTCCTTGGCGGCAAAGTGTTCATACGCGGCTTGCGCATCGGGCCACAGCTTGCGCCGCCGGGCGGAAAAACGGGCGGGAGAGTAACGCTCGCCCAGCGCCGTGTTGCGCGCCAGGCGCACCAGCATGGCGCGCCAGCCCGCCACCACGGGCGAATCGAGCAAGACCACGCAGCGCACCAGGTCGGGCCGCTGCTTGGCCACCATCACGCTGAGCATGCCGCCCAGCGAATGGCCGACGAGGATCACGGGCGCCGTATAACGGCGCTCCAGCTCGTCGATATACTCGCGCACCAGCTCTGGCCAGCCCGTGCTGACGGGGTATTCAGGGTCGTGCGCATGCATGTCGAGCGCCTGCACGTCGTAGTGCTGGCCCAGCAAACCGAACAGCTTGCGGTAGGTGCCGGCAGGATAACTGTTAGCGTGGGCAAAGTGCAGTTGCGGGAGTGTCATCGTGGGACGGTGCCGGTGAATGCGATAGGCAATTGTAATGGCATGCCGGCAAGACGTATCAGAGGAAGGCCTCTAATTGCCCGCCCACGGGCGCCATGCCGGGCACGAACGAGGCCAGTACCTCGCCCAGCTCGGCGTTTGAATCCACCACGCAAAAAGCCTCGTCAAACGCATGGTGCCGGTTCATGGGATTGCGCACAATGATGCATTCCAGCCCCGCCGCATTGGCGGCGCGCAAGCCGCGCGGCGAGTCTTCCACGGCCACGCAATGGGCGGCGGCCAGGCCCAGGCGCTGCAAGCCCAGCTGGTAACCGTCGGGCGCCGGCTTGCTTTCGCCATACATTTCACGCGTCAGCACGAAATCGAAGTGGTTCAGCAAGCCCGTGGACGCATGGCTGATCCGGAAATGCTGCGCATACGCGCTGGTGACGACGCCCATGGCCACGTGCGGCCGCAGCGCCGCCAGCACGTGGCCAATGCCGGGCATGGCCAGCTGGCGCGCCTGGCGCAGGCGCTGCGCAAACCGCTCGCTACGCTCGGCGCGCAGGCGGTCGACCAGTTCGATCGCGTGGCCCTGCCCCAGCAAGACATGCCAGGCGCCATAGTTATTGTCCAGAAACCAGTCAAAGAACTGCTTCGGCGTCAGGTCTATGCCGTAGGGCAAGAGCAAGTCGCGGTTGCTTTCGTAAAACAGCTGCTCGGTGTTGACCAGCACGCCATCGTTGTCCCACAGCACGCCCTGGATGGTTTTCATGGCTTGTTGTCGTTCAAAAACTTACTTGAAGAAGATGTCGTAGGACAATTTCACGATCAACAGCACCAGCAGCACGAGGAACAAAATGCGCACGAAGGCGGCGCCGCGGCGCACGGCGATCCAGGTGCCCGTCAGGGCGCCCAGGATGTTGCACACGGCCATGGGTGCGGCCACGGCATAGACCACGTGGCCGGCGGGAATGAAAAAGGCCAGCGCGGCGATGTTGGTGGCGATATTCACCAGCTTCGAGCAGGCCGAAGCGAGGATGAAATCGAAGCCGAACACGCGGATGAACAGGAAAATCAGGAAACTGCCCGTGCCCGGTCCGAACAGGCCGTCATAAAAGCCGATGGCGCCGCCGATGGCGATGGCGAGGATGCGTTCGCGGGGGCCGATGGGCCGCGACTCGCGCATGCTGCCGAAGTCCTTCTTGATGAAGGTGTAGATGGCCATGATGATGATCAGCACGAGCACCATGGGGCGCACCACCTGCTGCGGCACGTAGGACACGGCGGCCGCGCCGATGAACGACATCACGAAGGCGCTGGCCACGGCCGGCAGCACCAGCAGCCAGGGGATGTGCACCTTGCCCACGAAAGAGCGGGCGGCAAACGTGGTGCCGCAGGCGGAGGCGAATTTATTGGTGCCCAGCAAGGAAGTCGACGCCATGTTCGGCATCAGGTTGAACAGGGCCGGCAACTGTATCAGCCCGCCCCCGCCCACGGCTGCATCGATGAGGCCGGCAAAGAAGGCGAATAAACACAGCAGCGAGATGGTCAGCATGATAGGCAGCAAGGAATGGGCGACAGCGGCAGTATAGGCGCCATGGATTTTTCCGGATGCAACTTCAAATTTCGGAAAACGCAATCAGGCGTAACGCTTGACGGAATGCGCCCCGTGCGGTCTACTGGCCTCTTTTGCCGGGAGCGCGCAATGTCGATGAAATTGATGTGGGAAATCCGCGCCTTCTGCACCGTGGTGGAAAAACGCAGCTTCATCCATGCGGCGCGCATGCTGGGACGCTCGCCGTCGGCCGTCACGCGCGCCATCCAGTTCCTCGAAGACGCCATCGGCGCCGAGCTGATCCTGCGCACGCAAAAACAGTTCACCCTGACGACGGCCGGCGAAACGTATTACGCGTCGGCCAAGCACTTGCTGGAAACGCAGGCCGAGGCGGAAGATCAGTTGGCCGAGCTGAGCAACTCGCCGCAAGGCTGGGTGCGCCTGTCGGCGCCGGAAATCCTGTCGCTGGGCTTCCTGCCCAAGGTGGTGGCGCAATTTTCGCGCGATTACCCGAACGTGTCGGTGGACATCCACTTCTCGGACAAATCCATCGACCCCATCCAGGAAAAGCTGGATTTCGCCATCCGCGGCGCCTTTCCCCAGTCCAGCGAACTGATCGGATATCCCCTGTGGAATTACCGCCGCTACATGTACGCTTCGCCCGGCTATATCGCCCGCATGGGCGCGCCCGAAGAACCGGAAGAGCTGGCCGGCCACGACATCATCATGCACTCGGCCCCCCGCATCCTGCGCGACTGGCATTTCGTCTCCGGCGAGCGCAACGTGCGCTACCAGGTGCAACCGCGTTTCCGCTTCACCTCGGGCATCGCCACCTTCCAGGCGGCACTGGAAGGCGCCGGCATCGTGCGCCTGGCCAGCTGGCTGGCCGAGCCCGCCGTGGCCGCCGGCACCCTGCGCAGGGTCTGTACGGCGTACCGGCTGACGTCGTCGAAAGAGCTCGATCCCAGCATCCATGCCGTCTACGGCAGCTCGCGCATGGCCAAGGGGGCGCGGCTGTTTCTCGAATATGTGCGGCAAAAAGGAATGGAAATACCGGATGAACGGGGAATATAGCGCCTATTGCGCGACGATGGCATCGCTGTACACGGCGAAGTCGGCGCCGTCGAAGACAAAGCCGGCCACCTCGCGCATGCCCAGCCGTGCATGCGCGCGCAGCGAGCCGATATTGTCGCGCCGGATGAACAGCACCGCCTCCGCACCCCCATGCTGTGCACGCATGGCCGCGTACAGCAGCGCCAGCAAGCCCTGTCCCCGCTCCGAGTCCGCAATGCAGACGGGGCCGTAAACGTAGGCGCGCTGTCCTCCCGCATACGCCGCCAGCATGGCCAGCACCACAGGCGCTTGCGCGGTGGCCGTCGCCGCACTGAACAGCACGCCAACGACAGGCCCGGCCGCCACGCGCCGCGCCACGATGACGGGCGATGCGCCATCCGCCATACTCGTCACCTTGTCGCGCGAAAACTCGCCCGTCAGGCTGCCGCCCTGTGAGGGGGAGTTGGCTTGCAGCAAAGCCGTGATGGGGGCAATGTCGGCGGCCTGGGCCGTGCCGAGAAGATAAGCGTGGCGGGAATGGCGCAATCGGAACTCCTTGGACGATGGCCAGGGGAGCGTAGCATGAAAGCGCTAGCGTCCATGCCAGTAGCGCGGCCGGCTGGCCCGGTACTGCGCCACATCAATATTGTCGCCGAACGCCAGCACCACCGCCCCCGTCACATCCGTGCGCAGCCGGGCTATGCCCATGTCGCCATAGCGCGCATACACCTGCGCCTTCGGATGTTTATAGCGGTTGCGGTGTCCCACCTGGAAAATCGTCAGGGCCGGATGGACGGCGCTCAAAAACGCCGGCGTGGACGAGGTGCCGCTGCCGTGGTGCGGCGCCAGCAGCACGTCGGCCGCCAGTTCGCCGTCAGCCGAGCGCGCCAGCAATTGCGCTTCCTGCGCCGCTTCGATATCGCCGGCCAGCAAGATGGCGTGCTTGCCTGCCGTGATTTTCACGGTGCAACTGCGGGCGTTCGGTTTCAGGGAAATGTCTGTGTGGCTGGCGGGCAATGGGTGCAGCATGGCAAAGCGCACGCCTTCCCAGGTCCAGCTTTGGCCCGCCATGCAGTGCAGATATGGCAGGCGGGCTTGCCGCCGGGCCTCGACGGCCGGGTGGCCGTCGAACAAGGACGAGGCCAGCCAGCCTACGCTGATATTTTCCAGCAAGGATACGGCGCCGCCCACGTGATCGAGGTCGCTGTGGGAAATGATCACGCCGTCGAGCCTGGCAATGCCGCGCGCGCGCAGGTAGGGTACGATGACTCTGCTGGCGCCATCGGAATCGAGGCTGTAGGCGGGGCCCGTGTCGTACAGCAGGCGGTGCTTGTGTGTTTCTATCAGCACGGCCATGCCCTGCCCCACGTCAAAGGCCGTCACCCACAGCTGGCCCGGCGGCGGGCTGGACGGCAAGGCCGTCAGCAGCGGCAGCCAGCCCAGCATGCCCGCCCAGCGATGGGGCCATCCCCGTGGCGCCAGCAGCCATGCCGTGCCGAACAATGCCCAGCAAAAACTCCACATTGGCGGCGCGGGCGCCGTCCACACGGCAAAGCGGCGCGCGCCCAGCCAGTCCAGCACCTGCGCCAGCATCTGCACGATGGCGTGTGCCAGCAGCAACAGCCAGTCGCACAGGGGCGCGGGCAGCAGGCTGCCCGCCAGCGACAATGGCGTGACGACCAGGCTGATGACGGGAATGGCCAGCGCATTGGCAACGGGAGACACCAGCGAGACTTGCGAGAACAGCAGCATCGTCAACGGTACCAGCCCCACCGTCACCACATACTGCGTGTGCGCGCCGAGCGCCACGGTGGCGCGCAGGCGCCGCCACCGGCTGGCGCTCTCCGGCAACGGCGCCGTGGTGCGCCCCGCCGTCGCGTACAGCATGGTGGCGACGGCGCCGAACGACAGCCAGAAGCCGGGCCACAGCACGGCCCACGGGTCGAGCAGCACCACCACGCCCAGCGCCAGGCACAGCACGTGGCCTATGCTGGTGATGCGTCCCAGCCACAAGGCCAGCGCCACCACCAGCAACATGTACAAGGTGCGCTGCGCCGGCACGCCGAAGCCGGCCAGCAGCACATACAAAAATGCTGCCAGCGCGCCGGCCAGCGCCGCCACCTTTTGCGCAGGCAGCAGCAAGGGCAGTTGCCGCTCCGTAAAAAACGAGCGCCGCCACAGCGCACCGGCGCCCAGGGCGAACAGGCCCGCGATCATCGTGATGTGCAGGCCGGAAATCGAAATCAAGTGGCTGACGCCGGTGCGGTTGAACACCTGCCAATCCGACTGGGGAATGGCGCGCTGGTCGCCCACCACCAGCGCCACGATCACGCCCGCGTACTGTTTTCCGTCCAGGCTGCGCAAGATACGTGTACGCAGGGCCGCGCGGCTGGCCTCCACCACATTGCCGAAGGCAGGCACGAAGGCCGCCAGGCGCACGTTCGGCGTGTCCGCGCGCGGCTGCGGCCGCACATAGCCCGTGGCGCGCACGCCCTGCTCCAGCAGCCATGCCTCGTAGTCGAAGCCCATGGGATTCGCGTTGCCGTGCGGGCGCTGCAGCCGCACCGTAAGGCGCCAGCGCTCGCCCGGCTGCACATCGCCCACCTCGTTCGTCACCTCATCGCGAAAACCCGCATACCAGGACAGGGCAATCAGGGGCGGCAGCTTCGCGCCAATGGCCTGCTCCACGGCAAAATTGAAGCGCACGCCCTGATCGAAGCGGTACGGCAGGCTGGCCACCGTGCCGGTGACGGTGACGTCCTGTCCCTCGTCGGCCAGCGCCAGCTGCGGCGCCAGGGCTGCCTGGGCCAGCCAGGCGGCCCAATAAAATCCCAGACCCACGCCAGCGGCAAACGCAGCAATGGAACGCCAGCCGGAATGCCAGCCAAAACACCAGGGCGCATGGCGGCGCAGCAGCAGTGCCGTCAGCAGCGATACGCCAGCGATGGCCGCCAGCGCGGCGCCCGCGTGCGGCGGCAAAGTGGCCCGCGTCTGCAGCCAGGCGGCGCCAGCGGCAAAGCCGAGTATCAGGGTGCGCATGGGAGCTCGACGCGAATGGGGCTCGGATACTGTGCCCCTTTCGCGCCATGTGCCGTCTGATCTGGCGCAATGGTGCGTAACAATGGTGCATAAGTAAGGCAGTGCACGCGCGCAATGTGCCATGGCCGCTGGCGGAACTTTCCCCATGCTAAGATGGCCATCCGGCGCCCGGGCGCACGACTTTGCGGACCTTGCATGACCGAGCTGACAGCGGCCGAAACCTATTTGCAGGACTTTCATCAAAGGCAAGTCGGCGTGACCAGCGCTGCGTTTGCCCATCTGCCCGCGCGCTCCGCCAGCGGCACTTACGCCTCGTCCTACGACCTACTGACCAGCCTGGTACCGGCCGTGGATACGCCGTTGACCGTGCTCGACCTGGCCTGCGGCGATGGCCACCTGCTGGGTTTGCTGGCGGCGCGGCAACAGGCGCAGCTGCAGTTGCTCGGCGTCGACATGAGCGAGGCCGAACTGGCCGCCGCGCGTGCCGCCCTGCCCGCCTCCGTGCAGCTGCTGCAGGGCCGTGGCCAGGCGCTGGACCTGCCATCGGCCAGCGTCGATTATCTCGTCTCGCATATGGCGCTGATGCTGATGGACGACATCGAACAAGTCGTGCGGGAAATGCGCCGCGTACTGCGCCCCGGCGGCCAGTTCGCGGCCATCGTCGGCCGGACTTTCTTGCTGGGCGAAGTCAACGATGTTTTCATGCGCGTGTTCAAGGCCATCGCCAGCGACGCGCTGCCGCCGCTACGCTTCGGCGACCGGCGCACGGGGTCGGAAGCCGGCTGGCGCGAGCTGCTCGATGCCGGTTTCAAGGAAGTTGAATTCGACGACATCGACGTACCGTGGACCACCACGCCGGGCGACCTGTGGGCAGCCCTGCGCGACACCTACGATATCGACCGCCTGGACGATGACGCCAGGCAGCGCCTGCGCGGCGCGTTCCTGGATGCCGTAGCGTCGCTGCCAGCCGGTGACGGATTGATCGCCACCGGCTGGGGGCTGCGCGCCGTGCGCGCACAGGCAGCCTGAACTGCCATCGATGCCACGGTTTGCTGGCGTCAGCGGCAACAGGCTACGATAGTGGCTGCCGCTGGCGCGCAAGCGCGTGCAAAACGCTTAGTCCTTGGGCGGGCACGAGCCTGGCTCGCAGCACTCCTCCTGGCAACCGCAAGCTTGCTGACAGGCGATCCTCTCGGCACCGCACTCGGCTTGGGTGGTACTGGTAGCAATGCAAGCCTTCCATTCGACAGCGCAGTAGTGATAGCAGCTTGCGAAGGCTGGCGTCGCCGTCACAGCTAAACCGAGACCTGTCGCGAAAAGAAATGCAGCAAGCTTTTTATTCATAGTGCTCTCCTAAAGTCGGATGGCTGATGAATCCCTGCGCGCGCCATCCATCGGCGCAGGGCCACATACACAGGTATGTCAGGTGTCATCGCACGCTGGTCATGTATCAGCGCGAAGTGAAAAGTCCTGCGGCCACCAGCGGATACTGGAGCGCCTTCAAATCAAAGCCGTTCATATAAACGCGGCGAGCTCCAGGCGATCGCCAGGCCGGCAGCCAGAATAATGCCGCACATCGCCGTCAATTTTAGCTATTTTTAAAAAATGCCAAAAATCCTATCGCAAAATCTGAGGCCATGATCAGCTCACCATTATTAATTGTCAAGATAATTCAATTCATTCCGCACCGGCGGATAATTTCTCGTGCAATGAAAAATACAGGCACAATACGGAAACGATCCCACCGTGCTTAATTTCAAATCGACAGCGCAGGAAGGCGCATTTGTTCGTGTCGGATGCTGCCGGCGCCGTGGGAGCGTGGTGATAATGACCCATTGCCGGATACGCGCAAGAAAACAGGTGCGACCTCGCATCCAGAAAAACAATCTGCCATGATTCAAATATCATCACCGTCGATATCAATAGAAACTTACTCTTTGTTATTATCGATGCTGCGGCAATTAAAGTTTCACAATTAAAGTTTCACAATTAAATTTAACAAATGAAATTAACTCAATAAAAATGCATGCAAAAATTCCCACTCCAATAAAAATATAACAGGGAAAAATCCGATAAGCGAAAAGCACCAGATATCGCATTCCCATTCCGCTCTCTAGCAAGGTGATTCGCCAGAATGGAAGCGTCGCTCTCAATTCTTGGCAGTCGCTCATCCAGCCCAGGGAATCATCGCTTTAAAGATCAACACCCTCCGCAACATCCGCACCGCGCCCGGGAAAAATCTTTCCCCGGCGCACGGTATAATCGGCCTCGCTTACTTCTACACCCAGGCACGACATGACTTCCTCCGCACTTCCTCCCGACACTTCCACCGACATTTCCGACAGCACCGAAGACAATAACGACGCCACCCTGGTCGCGGAACTGGGGGAACTGGCCGAGCATATCCGCCTGGTCAAGATGGAAGGCCGCGTCTTCGTGCGCTTTTCCGGCGTGGTCAAGGCGGGCCACCTGATGGTGCCGTATGCGCTGGTGCCGGCACAGGGCGTGCTGGCGCGGCCGGCCAAGTGGCGCAAGATGGAGCGCGAAACCAAGCTGGCCCTGGTGCGCGAACGGGCCGGCGCGGCCGTCTTCGAGGAGCTGCGCCAGCACGTGATGGATTTCGTCGCCGATATCGCGGGCCTGAGCGAAGACGTGGACACGGACCCGATGGTCTTCCTGCACACCCTGGCCGACATGCAGACGTCGGAGCCGGCCGGCATGGTGTTCGACCGCATCCGCCAGCGCTTCAATCACGCCATCGAGCGCCAGCAGGAAGAGCAGCACGCGGCGCGCACGCGCCAGAGCATCAACCTGGCCGAATATCCGGCCTCGTTCGAGATGGCACGCCGCCTGCCGCGCCGCTTCGTCGCCCTGCTGGGCCCCACGAATTCCGGCAAGACGCATCGCGCCATGGAAGCGCTGGTGAAAGCGAAAAGCGGGATTTACCTGGCGCCGTTGCGCCTGCTGGCCCTGGAAAACTACGAACGCCTGCAGGAAGCCGCGCCGCACGGCAAGCCGCTGGCCGTGAGCCTGATCACGGGCGAAGAACGCCGCGTGGTCGACGGCGCCACGCACGTCGCCAGCACGGTGGAAATGCTGGACACGAAAACCGTCGTCGAAGTGGCCGTCATCGATGAAATCCAGATGCTGGCCGACCCGGACCGGGGCGCCGCATGGACGGCGGCCGTCTGCGGCGCGCCCGCCCATACCGTGTACCTGGTGGGGGCGCCGGAAGCGCGGCGCGCCATCGAGGCGCTGGCCGAGCGCCTGGACTGCCCGCTGGAAGTGCACGTACTCAAACGCATGGCACCCCTGTCGATGGAAGCGACGGCCGTGCGCAAGGTGCGCAACCTGCGCCGCGGCGACGCCGTCATCGCCTTTTCGCGCCGCGAAGTGCTGATGTGGCGCGACATGATCACGGAAACGGGCCTGTCCGTGGCCACCGTCTACGGCAACCTGTCGCCCGAAGTGCGGCGCGCGCAGGCGCAGCGCTTCCGCGACGGCACGGCCGATATCGTCGTCGGCACGGACGCGCTGGCGATGGGCCTGAACATGCCGATCGCGCGCATCGTCATGACCACCTGCGTCAAATACAACGGCCGCGAAGAGGAAGAGATTTCGGCCGCGCTGGCGCGCCAGATCGCCGGGCGCGCGGGCCGCTACGGCGTGCATGAAGAGGGCCTCGTGGCCGGCTACGACAACGAGACGCATGAAGTGATGCGCGCGCTGCTGAAGGAAAAACTGCATGCGCTGAACACCAGCGGCTTTGCCGTGGCGCCCTCGCTCGAACATCTGCACCGCATTTCGTCGGTGACGGGCGAGCTGTCGCTGTCGAAACTGCTGCGCCGCTTCATCCACAATATCGACGTGCCGGACGGCTTTTTCTTCCCCCGCATCACGGAAGACCAGAAGGAGCGGGCCGTCTGGCTCGACACCCTGCCCCTGTCCGTGGCCGACAAGTTCACCCTGTCGCTGGTGCCGATTTCCAGCAAGGTGCCGTCCTTGCAAACGGCGTGGGAACACTGGGCGAAGAATCTGTCGCAGGGCAAGACGTCCACCTTGCGCCAGCACGCGTATGGCGGCGGCACGCAGAATCTGCAGCAGGTGGAAGACACGTGCCGCTACTACTCCGCGTATGCATGGCTCAGCTACCGCCTGCCCGAATTCTTCCCCGATATCGCCGTGGCGCAAAACCTGTCGCGCGACGCTTCGGAACGCGTCGATTCCATCCTGCGCGCGCACAATGCGGCGTCGCGCGGACGCTCGAAGAAATTCAAATAGACCTTGGCTCAAACAAGCGCTAGCGCAATTCCCAGAACCACACTTCGGCGCAGGTCCAGTAGCACTCGCTGCCGCAGACTTTCACGCCGATCGATGGCAGCAGGATGTCGATATGCCCGCCCGCGCCGCCCAGGTAGCCGGGAATGCGGAAAAAGGCGACCAGGCCCTTGCGCTGGCCGATGCCGGCGATGGCCGCATCGCGGCTGAATTTTTCGGGTGCGCCCAGCATCGAGGGACTGGCCAGCATGTGCGCCAGCTTGGCCTGTCCCGGTTCGATCAGCGCGCCCTTGAACGGCCCCTTGCGGATGGCCATGCGGCCTTTCAGCCCGATGCCCGCCTTGATCAGCGCCAGGCTGACGCGGATGGCGCAGGTATTGGCAAAGCTGTCCTTGCCGACCAGGTCTTCCCAGCCGATTTCGCCGAACAGGGTGGCCTGGTCGACGGCCGCCACGCTCGGATAATTTTCACGCAGCTTGATGAATGCAGGTTTCACGTCAGCCTCCCGTTGATGGTGGAGTGGAACAGGGAAAACGCCGCGCCAGGATGGCCACGATCAGGGCCGCCGCATCGCCCTGGCGGACGCGGGCCGGCAGCCGTTCCAGCCCCGCGACAAGCAGCGCATCGATTTCCACCGTTTTCAAGCGGCCCGTGTCGCACCATTGCCGGCCCTGCGCCGCATCGGCCACGCCGGCCAGATAGCCTTTCGCATAACGCTGATCGAGCAGGAAAGCGGGATCTGGCGCCTCCCCCGCCGGCCGCCTCTCCTGGTAATACGCGATCAGCTGGTCGGCGCTCAGGCGTGGCGCCGGCGGGTAGCCGGCGGCTGACGCGGGCGCGAAAAGCGCGCTCGCGCACAGCGCGGCAAGGGGTACGACATGGCGCATGGCCAGCCCTGGTCAGTGGTGGGATATCTGGCCGATTGTAGGGCGATGGGGCGACCTCGCACTGAGCGAGGTCAAGCAATCTGCACTACGGCTTGGTCCCCGCATAATGCAGCTTCAGCACCAGGCCATTATGGTCGTCGGCCATGTAGATATCGCCATCCTGGCCCTGCTTCACGTCCACGGGCGCACCCCGGCCCTGCTTGCCCTTGCGCTCCCAGTTGCCGATCAGCTCGACGGACTTGCCCAGCGGCGCGCCGGCCTTGTCGGGCAGCAGGGCCACCAGGCGGTGGCCGTTGCTGCGGTAGCCGTGGTAGCCGATGATCAGGCTGTTCTTGTACAGTTCCGGGAAGCGGCTGGCCGTATAAAACGTCATGCCCAGCGGCGCGGCGTGGCCCGGCAGCAGGCGCTGGGGCGCCGCATATTGGGCCGAGCACGCCGTCTTCGGATATTCGGGGCTGGCGACGTTGTCGTCGTAGCAGTACGGCCAGCCGTAGTGGCGGTCGGCCTTGATCAGGTTCAGCTCTTCATGCGGCAGGTTTTCGTCGCTTTTCAGCTGCGGCATGGCCGCCTGGATGGCGTCGCGCGCGTTTTCCGCCTGCCACAGTTCGCCCGTGGCCGGGTGGAAGGCCAGCGCCATCGAATTGCGCAAGCCGCGCGCATGCGTGCGCCAGCTCGTCACCGTGCCGGCCGGCCAGGCCATCGTGTATTCGCGGATGGCGCCCAGCGCTTCCGGGCCTTCCGCCGAAGCGCAAGCCTTGGTCGGATCGGGCGCCTTGCCATCGTTCTCGCAATGGTCGGTGCTGGAACCCACGTTCACGTACAGGTCGCCCTTGGGGCTGAAGCGCATGTTCGTCAGCAGGTGCAAGCCGAGGCCAGGCAGGCGCGGCGTCTTCGCCGTGCCGCCGATCACGTCGGTGATGGCGCGGGCCGGGTCGCGCAAGTCGAAACGGAAGATGCGCCCCACCTCGCCCACGTAGACCATGCCGTCCGGTCCCTGCACGATGCCGTTCGGGCGGTCGAGCTTGTCGAGCAGCAGCTTGCGCTCGTAGCCGCCACCGGCCGCCTTGGGCTGCAGCAGCCACAGCTTGCCCTGCTTCGGCGCCCATCCCGTCATGTCCGTGACGACGATGTCGCCATTCGTCAGCGGCAGCACGCCGCGGGGGAATTTCAGGCCATCGGCCAGCACGGCCACGCAAAAGCCGGCCGGTGTGGCGACGTCGAGGCGCGGCATGCCGTCGCACTGGGCGCCCGGCGCCGCCAGGGCCGGCGCAAACGCGCCGCCCAAACAGGCCGCCAGGGCGCCGGCGATGATCTTCTTGTTCATTCTGGTCTCTCCATCAAGGGTAGTCGGGGCATCACGGCGCGCGCATTGGCGCTGGTAACAGCGGCCACCTGCGCGATGTCGAGGCCGCGCAGCTCGGCAAGCACGGCGCCGATGCGCGGCAATTCTTCGGGGCTGTTGCGGCCCGGGTGTATCCAGCTGGGGGAGATGTCGGGCGCATCCGTCTCCAGCACGATGGCCTCCAGAGGCAGGTCGGTGGCCATGCGGCGTATCTGCAAGGCGCGCGTAAACGTCATGGCGCCGCCGAAACCGAGCTTGAAACCGAGGTCGATATAGCCCTGCGCCTGCTGGAAGCTGCCGTTGAACGCATGCGCAATGCCGCCATTCGGGCGGATCTGGCGCGCGTGCTTGAGGACGATGTCCTGCGAGCGGCGCACGTGGGCCAGCACGGGCAGGTCGAAGTCGCGGGCGATTCGCAGCTGCTCGCGCAAAAAATGCTCCTGCTTGGCGCGCATGGCCGGCTCGCACAGCATGGGAATGAAGAAATCGAGGCCGACCTCGCCGATGGCGACAAAGCGCGGGTCGTTCATGGCCAGTTCCACGGCGGCGCGCAGGACGCTCAAATCGTCGTTGGTGGCGTGCGGCACGTAGATCGGGTGGATGCCCAGCGCGTAGCAGGCGTTCGGCGCCGCTGCCGCCAGCTCGCGCACGATGGCGAAATTGGCCCGTTCGACGGCGGGAATGACGATCATCGCCACGCCCTGCTGCTGCGCGCGCGCCGCCACCTGCAGCGATTCGCTGCCGAATTCATGCGCGTCCAGGTGGCAATGCGTGTCGATCCACTGCATGGCGGCTCCTTAGTATTGGTACGGCTGCAGCCCTTCATCCGTCAGGCGCAGCACGCGGTCGCAGCGCCTGGCCAGTTCGATATCGTGCGTGACGATGACGAAGGCCGTGCCCAGGGTGCGCGACAATTCCAGCATCAGGTCGAAAATCTGTTCGGCCGTGGCGTGATCGAGGTTGCCCGTCGGTTCATCGGCCAGCACGCAGGCCGGCTGCGTGACGAGGGCGCGGGCCAGCGCCACGCGCTGGCGCTCGCCGCCCGACAATTCGCCCGGCGTGTGCGTGACGCGCTTGGCCAGGTTCACGCGCGTGAGGATCTGCTGCGCCAGCTCGGTGGCGGGCGCGCGCTTCATGCGCCGTATCATCAGGGGCATGGCGACATTGTCCAGCGCGGAAAACTCGGGCAGCAGGTGGTGGAACTGGTAGACGAAGCCCAGCGAGGCGTTGCGCAGGTCGCCGCGCGCCTTTTCGCTGAGGGTGGCGAAATCCTTGCCCAGCAGGGTGACCTTGCCGCTGGTGGGCGTATCGAGGCCGCCCAGCAGGTGCAGCAGGGTCGACTTGCCGGAGCCGGAGGCACCCACGATGGCCACCCGCTCGCCGCGGTGGATGTCGATGTCGATGCCGGCCAGCACCTGCACCTTGTAGCTGCCCTGCGTGAAGGTCTTGCCCAGGCCGCGGCAGGAAAGCACGGCGGAATCGGCGGAAGCGCCGTTGACGGCAGGTTTGTTCAGATCGGTCATGGTCATAGTCAGTGGTTTATTCATAGCGCAGGGCTTCCGCAGGCTTCACGCGGGCAGCCCACCAGCTTGGGTACAGGGTCGCCAGGAAGGCGAGGATCACGGCCAGCACGCCGATCTTGGTGACGTCGGGCCAGCGCAGGTCGGACGGCACGGTGCTGATGAAATAGATGTCCTTGGAGAGGAACTGCACGCCCAGCAGGTGCTCGATGAAGGGCACGATGACGTCGATGTTCATGGCCACCAGCACGCCGCCGCCCACGCCCAGGATGGTGCCCAGGATGCCCACCAGCGCGCCCTGGATCATGAAGATCTTCATGATGGAACGGGGCGATGCGCCCAGGGTGCGCAAAATCGCGATATCGGCCTGCTTGTCCGTCACCGTCATCACCAGGGTGGAAACGAGGTTGAAGGCGGCCACGGCGATGATCAGGGTCAGGATGATGAACATCATGCGCTTTTCCGTCTGCACGGCGGCGAACCAGTTGGCGTTCAGCTTGGACCAGTCGCGCAGCCACAGGTCGCCCGGCATGGTCTTTTTCAGCTCCGCCGCCACTTGCGGCGCCTGGTTCATGTCGGCCAGGCGCAGGCGCAGGCCGGACGGGCCGTCGAGGCGCAGCAAACGCTGGCCGTCTTCGATATTGATGAAGGCCAGGCCCGCGTCGAATTCATTGTGGCCCGCCTGGAAGATGCCGCTGACGGTGAAGCTGCGCATGCGCGGCAGCACGCCGGCCGGCGTGACCTGGCCCTGCGCCAGCATCAGCGTGACTTTTTCGCCGAGGTTGACGCGCAGCGCGCGCGCCAGCTCGATGCCCAGCACGATATTGAAGGTGCCCGGCTGCAGGGCCTTGAAGCTGCCCATGCGCGTCTGGCCGGCCACGTCGGAGACGTTCGGCTCTTCCTCGGGCAGCACGCCGCGCACGATGGCGGGGCGCAGCGCGTCGTCGCGCAGCAGCATGCCCTGCGTTTCCACGAACGGGGCGGCGCCTTTCACGGCAGGATTCTTGAACGCCTGCGCCGCTTCCGCGCGCCAGTCCGGCATGCTGCCGCTGTTGTCGAACACTTCCACGTGCGCCAGCACGGACAGCATGCGGTCCGTCACTTCCTTCTGGAAGCCGTTCATCACGGACAGCACGACGATCAGCGCCGCCACGCCCAGGCCGATGCCGGCCATGGAAATGAGGGAAATGAAGGAGATAAAACTGTTGCGGCCACTGCGCTTGCCGGCCCGCGTGTAGCGCAGGCCGACCAGCCATTCGTAGGGAATATTTTTTAACATGCTCATTAATTCATTAATTCTCAGGGGTCAGACCCGATGGGTCTGACCCCAGCAGTTTGTTAATCAGCCAATGACTCATACCGCAGCAAAAGGCTGGGGTCAGACCCGACGGGTCCGCCCCCGGTACACAAGCCAACTATTCGTAGCGCAGCGCCTCGGCCGGCTTCACGCGCGCGGCGCGCCAGCTCGGGTAGATGGTCGCCACCAGCGCCAGGCCAAAGGCGATCAGGCCGATCTGCGCCACGTCCAGCCAATGCACGTCGGACGGCACGGCGCTGATCTGGTAGATTTCCTTGGAGATGAAGTGCAGGCCGAAGATGCCTTCGATGAAAGGCACGATGACGCCCACGTTCAGCGCCAGCAGCACGCCGCCGACCACGCCCAGGGCGCTCCCCAGCAGGCCCACGAGCGCGCCCTGGATCATGAAGATCTTCATGATGGAAAACGGCGAGGCGCCCAGGGTGCGCAGGATCGCAATGTCGGCCTGCTTGTCGGTGACCGACATCACCAGGGTCGAGACGAGGTTGAACGCTGCCACGGCGATGATCATGCTGAGGATGATGAACATCATGTTCTTCTGGCTTTGCACCAGCGCATACCAGCTGGCACTGGCGCGCGACCAGTCGCGCATCCACAGCTGGCCCGGCATCGACGCCTTCAGTTCGCGCGCCACCTGCGGCGCCTGGTTCATGTCATGCAGGCGCAGGCGCAGGCCGGACGGGCCGTCGAGCTGCAGCAGCTGCTCCGCGTCCTGCATGTTCACGAAGGCCAGGCTGCCGTCGAGTTCATTGTGGCCGGCCTCGAAGATGCCCGCCACCTTGAGCGCGCGCATGCGCGGCATGACGATGCCATTGGCCGGATCGCCCGCCTTCGGCTCGCGTTCCAGCATCAGGGTCACGTTCTTCCCCACTTTCACGTCGAGCGCCTTGGCCAGGTCGATGCCCAGCACGATGTTGTACGAACCGGGCGTGAGGTCCTTGAAACTGCCCTGCTTCATCTGGCTGGCCACGCTGGAGACGGTGGCTTCCTGCTGCGGCAGCACGCCGCGCACGACGGACGGGCGCATGGTTTCGTCGTTGAGCAGCATGCCCTGGGTTTCCACGAACGGCGACACGGCCTTCACTTGCGGATTGGCGTAGGCGGCCCGTTCCTGCGCCTGCCAGTTGGGCATGGAACCGCTGGTATCGAACACTTCGACGTGGGCCAGCACCGACATCAACCGGTCGGTGACTTCCTTCTGGAAGCCGTTCATGACGGAGAGGACGACGATCAGGGCGGCCACGCCCAGGCCGATGCCGGCCACGGAAATGAGGGAAATGAAGGAGATGAAGCTGTTGCGGCCACTGCGCTTCCCGGCACGCGTATAGCGCACGCCGACTTGCCACTCGAAAGGAAATTGTTTGATGATGCTCATGCGCTCCCGCGACAACGATGATATGCGAGCGCGCAGTGTGCCACACAAATGGCACTCATGCGTGAAACACATCACCGTGACGCCATTTTCGCTGCGCCTCCGGACTCCCGGCATGCGGGCGGCGGCCGGGCAGAAAACGACGGGGACTACGCCCCGCCGCCACAATCGCCTACAATCTCGGGATGAATCAACTTACCCTCGTCCTGCCCTGCGCCTTGCCCAATGCCGAAATGGCTGCCGACCTGCTCAAGGTCTTGCAGGCGCCAGCCCTGGCGGCACTGCTGTCGCGCTCATCCACTTGCAATTTAGAAACTTTTGACAACGCCAACCGCCTGCTGCCGCACGAAGCGTGGCTGGCGCACGCGCTGGGCCTGGCGTCGGCGCCCAACGGCGAGGCGGCGCAGGCGGCGTTCGCCGCCCAGGCCATGCGCGGCTACGGCCTGGCGCCAGAGCCGGGCGGCCGTTATTTCCTGCTGCACCCAGCCCACCTGACCATCGCCCGCAGCCATATCAGCCTGGAAGACTTGCGCCAGCTCAATCTGAGCGAGGCCGACGGGCGCGCCCTGTTCGACATTGCCGCCCCGTATTTCGACGAAATCGGCCAGCCGCTGGCGTATGGCGACGCGGGCACCTGGTTCATGCGCGCCGATGGCTGGAGCGATTTGCAGTGCGCCTCGCCGGACGGCGCCACCACGCAGGACCTGTCCGTGTGGATGCCGGAAGGCGAGCATGCGCGCGCCGCGCGCCGCCTGCAAAACGAAGTGCAGATGCTGTGGCATGAACATCCCGTCAATGCAGCGCGCGAAGCGCGGGGCTTGAAAGCCATCAATTCCTTCTGGCTCTGGGGCGCCAGCCAAGCTACGGCGCAAGCGCCCGCCTGCGCCGCCCGCCTGCATACCGGCGATGCGCCGGGCTGGCTGGCCGCGCTGGCGGAACCGGCGCAGCGCCATGCCAGTCCAAACAGCGTGCTGGCCGACAAGCAGGACGCAATCGTCGTGCTGGGCGGCCTGATCGAAGCGGCACAGGGCCAGGAATGGGGCATGTGGCTGCAGCAGTTGCAAGCACTGGAAGCCGGCTGGTTCGCGCCCCTGCTGGCGGCCCTGAAAGATGGCCGCCTGGGCCAGCTGCGCCTGGTGCTGAGCCACCGCGACGCCTGGCTAGCTTGCACCACCAGCAAGAACGCGCAGCGCAAATTCTGGCGCGCGATTACCCTGAACAAGTTGAAAGCATCATGACCCGTACCCGCATCGCCACCCGTCCCTGCCCTTACCGCGAATCCGAACTGCTGCGCCAGGGCGGCATCCACCCCGTGCTGGCCCGCTTGTACGCGTCGCGCGGCCTGTCCGACGCGAAAGAACTGTCGATCGAGCCGAAGGACTTGATACCGCCGTCCGGCTTGCTGCACATCGGCGCGGCCGGCGTCTTCCTGGCCGACGCCATTGCCGCCAAGAAGCGCATGGTCATCGTGGCCGACTACGATTGCGACGGCGCCACCGCCTGCGCCGTCGCCCTGCGCGGCTTGCGCGCCATGGGCGCCGACGTCGATTTCATCGTGCCCAACCGTTTCGAGTACGGCTACGGCCTGACGCCGGAAATCGTCGCACTGACGGCGCGCGAAAAGTCGCCCGACATCATCATCACCGTCGACAACGGCATCGCCAGCATCGACGGCGTGGCCGAGGCGAACCGGCGCGGCATCCAGGTGGTCGTCACGGACCACCATTTGCCGGCCGACACCCTGCCCGACGCGGCCGTCATCGTCAACCCGAACCAGCCCGCCTGCGGTTTCCCGTCGAAGCACCTGGCGGGCGTGGGCGTGGTGTTCTACGTGCTGCTGGCCCTGCGCGCGGAATTGCGCCGGCGCGGCATCTTCGATGCGCAAACCCAGCCCAAGCTGGACAACCTGCTGGACCTGGTGGCGCTGGGCACGGTGGCCGACGTGGTGCGCCTCGATACGAACAACCGCATCCTCGTCGCTCAAGGCTTGAAACGCATGCGCAAGGGCAATATGCACGCGGGCGTGGCCGCCCTGTTCCGCGTGGCGGGCCGCGAAGCGCGCAGCGCCACGCCGTTCGACCTGGGCTTTGCCCTGGGCCCGCGCCTGAATGCGGCGGGCCGCCTGCAGGACATGTCCCTGGGTATCGAATGCCTGATCACGGACGACGAAGGCCGCGCCTGGACACTGGCCCAGCAATTGAACGACATCAACCTGAAGCGGCGCGAGATCGAGGCGGAAATGCAGGACACGGCCCTGCTGCACCTCGACGATTTCGAACCGGCCAACAGCAGCACCATCAGCGTGTTCGACGAATCGTGGCACCAGGGCGTGATCGGCATCGTCGCTTCGCGCCTGAAGGAAAAATTCTACCGCCCCACCATCACGTTTGCGCCGGGCGCGGACGGCTGGATCAAGGGTTCCGGACGTTCGATCCCCGGCTTCCACCTGCGCGACGCGCTCGACCTCGTGTCGAAACGGGCGCCCAGCCTGATCGACAAGTTCGGCGGCCACGCCATGGCGGCCGGCCTGACCATCCGCGCCGACGCCTTCGACGCCTTTTCCCGGGCCTTCGAAGCCGTGGGCCAGGCCTGGCTCAGCGCCCAGCAGCTGGAACGGGTGGTGGAGACGGACGGCCCGCTGGAAGACGCGTATTACACGACGGCCTTCATCGAGCTGATGGATGGCCAGGTGTGGGGCCAGGGCTTCGCCCCGCCCGTCTTCTGCGACGAATTCCGCGTCGTCAGCCAGCGCATATTAAAAGAGCGCCATTTGAAGCTGCTGCTGGAAAAGAACGGCGTGCGCTTCGACGCCATCTGGTTCGGCCACACGGACGCCCTGGGCGAACGCACGCGCGTCGCCTTCCGCCTCGACGCGAATGAATACAATGGCACGACCAAGGTGCAGCTGATGGTGGAGCACGCCGAGCCTGTCTGATGGCGCCAGCCCAAACCTGCTGCACGTCGCGCTTTGCGGCCGGCGATGCTCACCGTGCCCTGGCACGGTTGCGCTTCTCGGCCGCAAATCACTGCCGCTCGCTACGGTTTGGTCAGGCGCCGTGAGGTTTGTGGTCTTATTGCTGTGTCTCGTGCCTGCCTGGAACACTGTCGCCACAAATCGCTGCGGAGGCTGGAACCGGCCTCCCCCACCTGAGAGGTATCCAGCACCATGTTGACCGGCCTGAACCACCTCACCCTGTCCGTGCGCGAGCTGGCGCGCAGCGTTGCCTTTTACCGCGATACCCTGGGCCTGCGCCTGCATGCGCGCTGGGACAGGGGCGCGTACCTGTCGGCCGGTGAACTCTGGCTGTGCCTGTCACTGGATGCGGGGGCGGCCAGCGGCGCGGGCGGCGCCTACACCCACTATGCATTTTCCATCTCGCAGCAGGACTTCCCCGCCTTTGCCGCCCGCCTGCGCGCCGCGGGCGTGCCCGAATGGCAGCAGAACCGCAGCGCCGGCGATTCCCTGTATTTTCTCGACCCGGACGGCCATCAACTGGAAGCCCATGCGGGCAGCCTGGCGCAGCGGCTGGCGGCCTGCCGCGCAGCGCCATATCCGGGCATGGTGTTCGAGGATTGATGCTTTACAGATAAAAATTCATCAAATTCGTTATATTCATTAAAAACGGGAAAATACACTCGCCGTTACAGTGGAAAAACGCCGTTACGCCGCGATATAGCCCTGACAATCTTGTTTTTAAGGCTTAATCAGGCTGACAAGATTGCACTAAATAATGGCGGAATATTCGACAAATTCATGCATAAATGAAAATGTTGATTGAAAATAGTTAACACTTATTTGGCGAATTCGCTAGAATTGATAACGCATCAGGAAATACGTTGCGATGCATGATCAGTTCTGAGGGCAAACCCGTCGAAAGGCGGGGACGCAAAGCCACCGGCCTACCGCGCGCAAGCGCCACGGCAGCGGGGCTGCCAATGCAAGGCCGGGACCGCCAGCGCGCGGCACCAGCCCCTGCATTGTCGAGATGTGGCCCTCGCCCAACTCGGAGAGTTTCGTCATGAAAAAAAGTATCCCCCTGCATTCCCGTCACGGGCGCCTGCTGCTGGGCGCCGCTGCCGCCATCCTGCTGGGCGCTTGCGGCCCCGGCCAGGAGAATCCGGCGTCGGCGCCGCCCGCCGCCATCGCCACGGCGGCCACGCAATTCAGCGTCGAGGTGCCCGTCATTCCCGCCGCCGTCGGCACGCTGGTGGCGCAGCCGATGTTCCATGCCGCCCCCGCCCTGCTCGATGCGCCTGACGGGCGCGACAGCAGCAACAGCAGCAGCTCGGCCCACTGGCGTCCGCACTTGCAGAACGTGCCCGGCGCCATGACGGAAATGCGCACGCGCCGCCTGACGCCGCAAAAGATCGCCGCCGCGGAACAAATGGCGCAGGACATCGCTCCCCTGCAAACGGGCGGCACGGCCGACACCGCCGCGCCCATGGCCGGCAGCAGCGTGGTGGCCACCTACTCTCCCGCGCAAATCCGCGCCGCCTACGACCTGCCCGCCTTGCCTGCGGCGGGCACGGCGCTGACGCCGGCCCAGGCAGCCCTGCTGGGCGCGGGACAGACGATCTACATCGTCGACGCCATGCACAACCCGAACGCGGCGGCGGAACTGGCCATCTTCAACCAGAAATTCGGCTTGCCCGGCTGCACCACCAAGGCCATCGCCACCAACGCCGCCCTGCCCTTGCCGCCCGCCCCGGCCAGCGGCTGCGAACTGTCCATCGTGTACAGCACGCCGTCGAACGCCATGACGGCCACGGCGCCCGCCTATAACTCGGGCTGGGCCATGGAAATCGCCCTCGACGTGCAGTGGGCGCATGCCACGGCGCCGCTGGCGCGCATCGTGCTGATCGAGGCGCCCGACGCGTCCATCAACAGCCTGCTGGGCGCCGTGCGCCTGGCCAACCTGATGGGACCTGGCGTCGTGTCGATGAGCTTTGGCGCCGCCGAAGGCAACTGGACGGCCTCCGTCGACAGCGCCTTCACGGGCAAGAACATGAGCTACCTGGCCGCCACGGGCGACTCGGGCAGCGGCGTGTCCTGGCCATCCGTCTCGCCCAACGTGCTGGCCGTGGGCGGTACCACGCTCAGCTACAGCGGCAGCGGCGTGCGCAGCGAAGCGGCCTGGTCCGGCACGGGCGGCGGCATCAGCGCCTACACGGCACTGCCCTCCTACCAGACGGTCAACGTACCGGGCCTGACCAACCTGCTGCGGCGCAACGTGGCCGACGTGGCCTTCAATGCCGACCCTGCCACGGGCCAGTACACGGCCGTCATGGCGCAGGGCAGCAGCACCGCCAGCTGGCTCAGCATCGGCGGCACCAGCCTGTCCACGCCACAATGGGCGGGCCTGGTCGCCATCGCCAACGCCAGCCGCGCGCTGCAGGCCAAGACGGCGCTGGGCTTGCCGCACAACATACTGTACGGCCAGATCGCCACCGTGCCCGGCACCTTTGCCAGCAGCTTTGCCGATATCACGCGGGGCAGCAACGGCACGTGCAGCGTGTGCACGGCCAAGGTCGGCTACGACCCGCTGGGCGGCCTGGGCACGCCCAACGTGAAAAGCCTGCTGGCCAGCCTGTCGGGCACGCAGATCGCCCCCGCCGCGCCCGTGGTGGCGCCGGCCAGCATCAGCGGCGCGGCCGGCAAGCCGCTGTCGTTTACCGTCTCGGCCAGCGCCGCCAATCCGCTCAGCTACAGCATGCTGGGCGCGCCGGCCGGCATGGGCATCGCCGCCACGGGCGTGGTCAGCTGGGCCGCCCCCGTGGCCGGCACGTATGCCGTGACCATGCTGGCCAAGGATAGCGTCAGCGGCTTGAGCGGCCAGGGCGTGTACACCATCGCCATCGCCCCCGTCGCGCCGCCCGTCGTTGCGGCCGGCGCCATCACGGGCAAGGCCGGCACGGCGCTGGCGTTCAATGTCAGCGTCAGCGCCGCCAATCCCGTCAGCTACGCGCTGGGCGACGCGCCGGCAGGCATGGCCATCAGCAGCGCCGGCCTGGTCAGCTGGGCAGCCCCCGTGGCCGGTACCTATGCCGTCACCGTGACGGCCACGGACAGCAAGACGGGCCTGAGCGGCAAAGGCGTCTATACGGTGGCCATCGCCGCCCCGCTGCCGCCCGTGGTCACGGTGGCCGGCGTCAGCGGCAAGCCGGGCGTGGCCCTGTCATTTACCGCCACCACGGTGGCGCCCAACCCCGTCACCTACAGCCTGGCGGGCGCGCCATCGGGCATGAGCGTCAATGCCGCCGGCGTCGTCAGCTGGGCCAGCCCCGTGCTGGGCAGCTACAGCGTGACCGTCATCGCCAGGGATAGCAAGACGGGCTTGACGGGCCAGGCCGTGGCCACGGTGAAAATCGCCGCCGCCGGTCCCACGATCAGCGCCGCCGCCATGACGGGCGTGGCGGGCAAGGCCATGAGCGGCAGCATCGTGCTCACGGCGCCCGGCGCAAACGCGCTGTGGATCTCGATCATCGGCGCGCCGCTGGGCATGCAGTTCTCCATGAGCGGCATGACCATCACGGCCAACTGGCCGCAGCCGGTGGCCGGCAGCTATGCGCTGAAGGTGGTGGCGCTGGACAATAACGGCTTGACGGCGCAGCTCAGCGTGCCCATTACCGTCACGGCACGATAAGCCGGCGCGGCCAGCGGGCCGACGGGGCGCAGCGGGACAGATGTCCTGCTGCGCCCCGTTTTTTCCTGCGTGCGGCCGTTGCGGAAAATCCGGAAAAGGAGTATAACTAGTCCATAAACAGAGTTTTACACAAGGACACGCCATGAATCTCGCCTACGCCTACCCGAAAAGCCGCTTCGAACCGGCCGTGCTCGTCGACCTGAACGCCAAAGCCGAGCGCGAGCGCTTGTCGCAGGCGGCCCTGAAAGGGTTTTTCAAGCTGGCCGCCGCCTGGAAACTGCGCGACGACGATGCGCGCGAATTGCTGGGCGGCCTGTCCAGCAGCGCCTACTACGAGTGGAAGAAGCACCCGGACCGCGTGCTGGAAGTGGACCGCATCACGCGCATTTCCTATTTGCTGGGCATCTACAAGGCCTTGCACATCCTGTACGGCGACAAGCTGGCCGACGAATGGGTAAGTTTGCCCAACAAGAATCCCATCTTCGGCGGGCGCACGCCCCTGTCGCAGATGCTGGCCGGCGGCTTGCTGGCCATGCAGACGGTGCGCAAGCTGCTCGATGCGCGCCGCGGAGGGCTGTGATCTTGGCCGCCGCTTCCACTGAGCACCTGCCGCCGCTGGCCGCCTTGCGCCAGATCGACACCTGCCGCCTGATTCCCTCGCGCTTCGCCGACATGGAAGACTCCGTGCTGGCGCCCTTGGCCGAAGACGACGAGCACCTGCGCGAGCTGTTCGAGCTCGATAACGCGACCAACGCGCGCCTGGTGGCGGAGTACGGCGGCGCGCCAGGAATTGGCGTGGACGAGCTGGTTTTTGGCGTGCCGCACTTCCGCATCATCAATGCCGCCTACACGTATGCCCGCCCGGAAGGGGCGCGTTTCAACGATGGGGAACGGGGTGCCTGGTATTGCGCCTTCGACATGAAAACGGCGCTGGCCGAAATCATCTTCCACAAGACCGTGGAATACCAGGAAATCGACTATTTCGACGACAGCGTCAACTACCAGTCGCTGCTGGCCGATTTTTCCGCCAGCTTCCACGACCTGCGCGGCCAGCAGCGCTATGCCGCCTGCCTGGACCCGGCCAGCTACATCGCCTCGCAAGACCTGGCCGCCGTGCTGCTCGAAGCGGGCTCCATGGGCGTGATCTTCCCCAGCGTGCGGCAGGCAGGCGGCACCAACCTGGCCTGCTTCCGCCCTGCCCTCGTGGGCAATGTTCGCAAAGGCGCCGCCTATCGGTTAACATGGCAGGGTACGCCGACGCCGCGCGTGGAAGCCCTGTAAGGCAAACCCGCCGCGCGCAAGGGCAGCCGACTCACCGAACATTGATATTTCGCATGCAAACCAATCCTGAAAAAGACACCGAACTGCGCCTCAAAGTAAACAGCGAAACGGCCCGCCTGGCCTGGAGCGAACTGGAAAAACATTTCGCCCAGGGCAATGTCGTCTGGGTCGCCAATGAGCTGGACCTGGTCGAAGTGGCCGTGCGCATCTCGCACGACGACAAGGCGACGATCAGCCGATGGATGGCCGATGGCAAGGTGGCCAAGGTGTCGGACCAGCAGGCGCTGGACTGGCAGGCGGCCGACGCGTCCCTGTGGGCCGTCGTCGTCAGCCCGTTCATTCTGGTGCAGCAGGAAAAGCCCACCAAACACTGATGCCAGCACGCTGGGCCCGGGCAGCAGGCGCAGCGTAACAAGTTGACAATGCGCCAGGCCGCGTCAGTGGCCGCCGCCCAGGTAAGCCGCGATCACCTTCGGATCCGTCTTCAAGCTCTCCGCCGGGCCATGCACGGAAATGCTGCCGTTTTCCAGCACGTAGCCGTAATCGGCCACGTTCAGGGCGGCGGCGGCGAATTGCTCCACCAGCAGCATGGTCACGCCTTCCGCTTTCAGGCGCGTGATGATGCGGAAGACTTCTTCCACCAGGATGGGCGCCAGGCCCATCGACGGTTCGTCCAGCAGGATCACTTCCGGGTTCAGCATCACGGCGCGGGCCATGGCCAGCATCTGCTGTTCGCCGCCCGACAGGGTGCCGGCCAGCTGGTCGCGCCGTTCCTTCAGGCGGGGGAACAGCTCCAGGGCCCTGTCCAGGTCGCCCTTGATGTCGCCTTTCGGGCGCGACCGCGTGAAGCGGGGGAAAGCGCCCAGCAGCAGGTTGTCCGTCACCGACATCGAGGCGAACACGCGCCGCCCTTCCGGCGAATGGGCCAGGCCGGCGCGCGCGATCTTGTGCGAATCGAGGCCCGTGACGTCCTGGCCGCCCAGGGTGACGCTGCCCGACCTGGGTTTGAGCATGCCGGAAATGGCCCGCATGGTGGTGGTCTTGCCGGCCCCGTTCGAGCCGATCAGGGTCACCAGCTTGCCCTTCGGGACGTCGAGCGAAATGCCGTGCAGGACTTCGACTTTGCCGTAGGCGGCGTGCAGATTGTTAATGGTCAGCATGGTCTTCCTCTCAGTGCGCCGCAGGGCTCAGGGTGTCGGCGCTGCCGCCCAGGTAGGCTTCGATCACTTTCGGATCGCTCTGGACAAGCGCGGGTGCGCCTTCGGCGATCTTCTGGCCGAAGTCCAGCACCGTCACCACGTCCGACAGGGCCATCACCACGTCCATGTGATGCTCGATCAGGATGATGGTGATGCCGTGCTCGCGGATCTTGCGGATGATGGCCATCAGCTCCTTGATGTCGGGCGCCGTCAGGCCCGCCGCCGGCTCGTCGAGCAGCAGCAGGCGCGGGTTCAGGCCCAGCGCGCGGCCGATTTCCAGCAAGCGCTGCTTGCCATACGGCAGATTGCGCGCCTCTTCGTTGGCCAGGTCGGCCAGGCCCACGAATTCGAGGATGCTGGCGGCCCGCTCGCGCGCCGCCGCTTCTTCCCGCTTGTAGCGGGGCGTATGCAGCATCACGTCCAGCACGTTCGACTTGAACGTGTTGTGCAGGCCCACCAGCACGTTTTCCGTGGCCGTCATCTCGCCGAACAGCTGCACGTTCTGGAAGGTGCGCGCCACGCCGCCCAGCGCGATCTCGGACGGCGTGCGGCCGGAGATCACGGCGTCGGCAAATTCCACCTTGCCCGCCGTCGGCTTGTAGATCCCCGTCAGCACGTTCATCATCGTGCTCTTGCCCGAGCCGTTCGGCCCGATCAAGCCGTGCACGGAGCCCTGCGCGACGTTCAGGTCCACCTGGTTCAGCGCTTTCAGGCCGCCGAACTGCATCAGTGCCTGGTCCACGCGCAGCAGCGTCGCGCCCAGCTGCCCGCCCTGGGCGTGGTCGAACGGCGCCACGCCGTGCGAGGCGACGGCCTGCACATGGCCCCTGCCCTTGCCGATAAAGCTCATCAAAAAGCCCACGATGCCGTCCTGCAGGTAGTACACGACGAACAGGGTCATCAGGCCGAAGATGGTCAGCCGCCAGTCGACCATGTTCTCCAGCCGGTAGGAAAACGCGGCCAGGCCGATGGTGGCCACCAGGGGCACGAGCACGCCGCGCAGAGTGGCGCGCTTCCTGGCCAGCATGAAGATGGAACCGATCACGCCCAGCACGGCGGCGGCGACGGCGATCTTGCGGAACAACTCGATGTCCGACAGCAGGCTGGGGAGCATGACGACGATCAGGGCGCCGATCAGCGCGCCCGAGCGCGTCTTGCGTCCGCCCATGATGACGGCCAGCAGGAACAGGATCGTCAGCTCGAAGTTGTAGGTATTGGGCGAAATATATTCTTCCGAATACGCATACAGGCTGCCCGCCAGGCCCGCGAAGCCGGCGCTGATGACGAAGGCGTAGACCTTGTAGCGGTACACGGAGACACCCATGCAGTCGGAGGCGATGGGACTGTCGCGCAAGGCTTCGAAGGCCCGTCCCAGGTTCGACTTCAGGATGCGGTGCACGACGACGAGCGAAATGACCAGCAGCGCGGCGACCATGTAGTAATACTCGACCTCGGAGAGCTTGTGGCCGAACAGGACGGGCTTGTGGATCTTGATGCCCATCGGCCCTTCCGTCAGGAAGCTCATTTCATTGATCAGGATTTGCACGATGGTGCCGAAGGCCAGGGTCACCATGGCCAGGTAGGGTCCCGTCACGCGCAGGGCCGGCAAGGCCAGGATGGCGCCGAACACGGCCGCGCCCGCGATACTGGCGGGGATGGCCAGCCAGAACGGCAAGCCCAGCTTGAACACCAGCACGCCCGTGGCGTACGAGCCGATGCCGAACAGGCCCGCGTGGCCCAGCGATACCTGCCCCGTGTAGCCGACGACGATATCGAGGCCGAACAGCAGGATGGCGTAGATCAGGATGGTCTCGGCCAGGTGGATGTAGTATGGGTTGGGGATGACGATGGGGAACAGCACGAGCGCGGCCAGGCCCGCCGCGCTCAGCGCCAGCATGGTGATTTTCTTGTTCATGTGATCCTCAGACTTTCTTGATCGCGGCTTTGCCGAACAGGCCGGACGGCTTGATGGCCAGCACCAGCAGCAACAGCAGCAGGCCCGGCACTTCCTTGTAGCCCGTGGAGATGTAGTAGCCGGTGGTCGTCTCGGCGATGCCCAGTATCAGGCCGCCGACGATGGCGCCCACGCCCGAGGTCAGGCCGCCGATGATGGCCACGGCAAAGGCCTTGAGGCCCAGCGAGGCGCCCATGGTGGCGCCCGTCAGTGTCAAAGGCGCCACCAGCACGCCCGCAAAGGCGGCCGTGGCCGACGACAGCGCATACGAAAAGGTGATGACCATGCCCGTGTTGATGCCCATCAAACCGGCCGCGTCGCGGTCGTTGGCCGTGGCCACCACGGCCTTGCCGTAGATCGATTTGCGGTTGAACACTTCCACGGCCAGCATGATGGCCAGCGCGCCCACGATGACGGCCACCTGCATCGGCTGCACGTTCGCGCCCAGCACCTTGAATGGCGCGGCCGACAGTGGCGACGGGAAGGTCAGGTCATCCTTGCCCCAGATATTTTCCGCCACGTTCTTGAAGATGATGGCCAGCGCGATGGTCGACATGATCCAGCCGAATTCGGACTTGATCTTGATGGCGGGCCGCACGCCTATCCACTCGACGAACACGCCCTGCAGGGCGCCGAAGGCGATGACGATGGGGATCATCAGCAGATAGCTCATGTAGGGGCCGCCGTGGATGGTGCCCACCAGCGACAGGCCCACCAGCGCGCCCAGCATCAGGGACTCGCCCTGGCCGAAATTGAGGGTGCCGGACGTGGCAAAGGTCAGCTGGTAGCCGAACGCGATGACGGCATAGATCATGCCCAGCGCGATGCCGCTGAAGACGAGCTGCAGGAAGATTTCCATGGTATTCCCCGAAGGACGGAAGATAAAAAAATGGCCAGTCCTGATTCCTCAAGGCTGGCCATGGCGCGGCAGGTGTCCGCCAGGCTTATTTCGCGAGGACGACCTTGCCGTCCCTGACTTCGCCGAAGACGGTCAGGTCGGCCGTGATCGCCTCATGGTTGGTCTTGCTGAATGGCTTGTTGTAGGTGGTGACGGCGCCTTCCACTTTTTCCGTCAGGTTTTCCAGCGCGGCGCGCACTTTCGGGCCATCCGTGCCGCCCGCCTGCTTGAAGGCCGCGGCCAGCAGGTAGATGGAATCGTAGCCTTGCGCAGCCGACACGGCCGACGGCATGCGGCCGCCCGACGGCTTGTAGGCAGCCACATAGGCGTCGATGAAGGCCTTGCGCTTCGGCGTGCTGGCGTCCTGGATGAAGGTTTGCGGCATGCGCGTGCCGTCGCCGTTCTTGCCCGCGTTATCGATGAAGTTGCCCATGGCCAGGGTCCAGCTGCCGATCAGCGGCACTTTCCAGCCCAGTTTTTCCATGCCGTTGGCGATCTGCGCCAGTTCCGGGCCGATGCCGTAGGTCAGCACGACTTCCGCTCCCGCCTGCTTGGCTTTCAGCAGCTGGGCCGTCATGTCGACATCCTTGATGTTGTATTTTTCAACGACGACGGGCTTGATGCCCTTCTTGTCCAGCGCTTTTTCCAGGTCTTCGCGGCCCAGCTGGCCGTAGTTGGTGGAATCGGCCAGGATCGCCACTTTCTTGAACTTGCGGCGCTCGACGGCTTCCTCGACGATCATGTGCGACTGGATCTGGTCGTTGGCGGCGTTGCGGAAGATATAGTTTTCCGGCTGGTCGGCAAATTGCTTGGTGACGATGGAACCCGTCGCCACATTGTTCATGACGGGAATCTTCGCTTCTTGGTAGAAACGTTGCGAAGCCAGGGCCACGCCCGTGTTGATGTAGCCGACGGTGGCGGCGACCTTTTCCTTGTTGATGAGCTCTTGGGCGATCTGCACGCCCCGTTCATTCTTGGCCTCGTCGTCGCGCTCGATCAGCAGCAGCGAACGGCCCATGACGCCGCCCTTGGCATTGATTTCAGCGACAGCCAGCTTGACGCCGTCGCGCATCGACACGCCCATCGGCGCGGAACCGCCCGTGAACGGACCGGACACGCCGATCTTGATGGGGTCGGCTGCGACAGCCGCCTGCGAAAAACCCAAAACCAAACTTGCCACGAGCAATTTCTGTTTCAAATTCATTGTCATCTCCTGTAATACAACGTTTTTAATGCCACTTATTTTTATAGTCGTACGCTGGATAACCGCCCCATCGATAAATCATTGTAGGTGAGTAAACATGCACCAGCAACAACTACATATGACGCGTCGCAACATGCCAAAAAGACGCGATTGCCTGCCCGCTGTCAGTCTTTTGTAAGGAAAATATGGCGCAAATTGGCGCACCTGCGCCATTCGGCAACAGTCCAGCCGCCGGGGCGGGCGCGCCCGATGAGCGTGCGGCCTGCTGATCTGGCGCAATACTCGCACTGCCCAGCATGCTAACGTCGGCCATGCCAGCGCGTGCGCGCCGGCCCCGTCAGCCACTCCCACCGCATGGAGGCGATATGCAGCGCCCGTCGAACCATCCCCTTTGTACCGTGTTGCGCCCCGCTGCCGCCAGCCTGCTGGCGGGCCTGCTGCTGGGCGGCTGCGCCACCGACCTGGCGCCCGTGCGCAGCTTCGCCGAACAGACGCAAAAGATGTCGCAGCACTTCGAGCCCATGCTGGCAGGCAGCGTCCACAGCTGCATGGAGCGGGCCATGCGCAAGCGCTTGATCCTGGCGGAGCGTTTCGATGCGCAAGCGAGCGAACAGGCGGCGCGCGACGATTGTGCCGCGATCGCGCAGGCCAGCGTGTCCGTCGCCGGCCTGAACGACGTCCTGCTGCGCTACGCCCACACCATGGCGGCGCTGGCCGACGACAAGCTGCCCGTCTACAAGGAAGAGCTCGGCGGACTGGGCGATGCGCTGGGCGGCCTGGCGCTGCCGGGCGCCGACGCGCCCCTGCTCGATGCTGGCAAGCTGGACAAGGTCATGAAGCTGAGCGCGCACCTGAGCCGCCTGGCCACCCAGCGGCGGCAGACATCGGCCTTGCGCGAATTGCTCGATGAGCAGGAAGCCATCGATATCGTCAGCAACACGCTCAAGGAGTATGCGCAGCGCAGCTACCGCTCCGGCGTGCAGGATGAATTGCGCGACCTGGAGCTGCTGCGCGGCGCCGTCGACAAGGCCGCGCCGCGCGAACCGCTGGCCGCCAATTACGTCCGCACGCGCTTGCACCTGGAAGGCCGGCAATTGCAGGAAAGGGAAAAGATCGCCGCCGCGTATGTCAGCGCCGTCGATACGCTGCAAGCGAGCGTGGCCGCCCTGCGGGCCAATCTCGACCACCTGCAGGAAGCGGAACTGGAGCGCCAGCTGGCGCAATTTGCACGCGACGTCGCCACGCTGCAGCGGCAAGCGGCCTTCTATGCCCCCGCCCGCTGGTAAATGGCAGGCCCACCGGAGAATCCCATGGCCCGACTGACCGAATTGACGAAAGACCAGAGCTATGCCATCGCCGACAGCCTGGCGCAGGCATCGAGCCTGGTGCTGGAATTGCGCATCCGCGAACGGGAGGCGCTGACGCCGGACGAGCGCACCTTGCTGGAACAATATGAAAACCACCTGGACCAGATGGTGGCCCTGTTCCGCGCGTATGGCATTTATCTGGCGGCCGAGGGGGCGCAGCAGGCGCGCGGCGAGATCGAGGGCGCCATCGCCAAGGGCAAGGCACAGCTCAAGCGCATCGCCGACGTGAAGGCCGCCATCGGCGCGGCGGCCAGGCTGGTGGCCCTGGGCGCGGCCATCCTGTCGCGCGACCCGCTCGCCATCGGCGAGGCGGCTGACAGCCTGCGGGCCAGGCCGAAGAAGGAAGCAGCGGCCGGACAGACTGCCTGAGTCCGCCGGCCTGCGCCCGCCTACTCGATGCTCAGCACACCCTGGTCCGAGCTCGCATGGGTGCCTGATCCTGCCGCCGCCTCGACCAGGCTCCAGGCGTAGCCGCTGGCCGCGGGCACCGCCGTCAGGGCATAGTGCGCGCCCGGTTTCAGCCCCGTGGCGATGACGGCGCCGCTGGCCAGGCTGGAGACCCAGTCCATGCGGGCAGCGGGCGCCGTGTCGCGGTTGAACACGGCATGCAATTGCCCGCCCAGCAGCAAGGCTTCCGTGTTGGCTGCCGCCGGCAGCCGCGCCGCGCTCGGCGCAGCGGCGGGCCCCGCGCCGCCATCATTGTCGGCAACGGCCAGCACATGCAGGAAGTATTCGGGCGCGTTCAGGGCCGGCGCGGCGGGCGCCGTCACCTCCAGGCGCCACGCGCCCACATCAACGGACGAGGATTGCTGCGCGCTGGCCGCCGCCGTCTGATTGCGCCACAGGTAGCTGCCATCGGCCTGGCGCCGGCGCACGGTGAAACGGCAATCGGCGCCGTTGCCGGCCGCCGCGCCCGTCGCGGGATCCGTTTGCGCGCAGCCATTGCCCCCTTCCTGCGCGCCGCCCACCTTGCGCACGCTGGCATTGAGCGGCAAGATCGTCTGCGCCGTCAGCATGCCGCCCCCGTTGCGGACGGTGACGATACGCTCCTGGCCCGGCTGGTAGCCAAGCTGGTACTGGCCGTTGCCCAGCGCCGCCACGCCCGCCGCAGCGGAGACGGGATCATTTGCCGTGTGCAGCAGGAAGGTGGCCGGCAAGGCCTGCTTGCTGCGTACGCTATCGAAAACCACGGTGACGGGCTTGCCCCAGAACGATGGCGAGCGCAGGAACAGCACATTGCGCACGAAGCCATTTGCCATATCGAGCTTGCTGGCAGCATAGGCCTTGCTTGCGTTGCCGCTGGTGTAGGTGTATTGCGGCGTGTTTTCGTAGCGGACAATGCCGTCGAGCGCATTCGCTCCCGCCGGGCCGATTTCCTCTATCGTCGGATAGCCCTGTTTCGGCGCATAGAACCATTGACCGCCGTCATTGCTGAATTCATTCTCGCCGCGCGTAAAACGCTCATTCCTGTCGAAGACCAACAGCGTGTTATGGGCAATGCTGCGCGTGTAGTAATTCCACCAGTGACTGCTGCCATATTCTTCATACAAGCCCGTGTCGAGCAGCAGCGGCGCCTTGTAATTGAGCGTAAAACTGTTCTGATCGAAGTGCTGGTGATTTTCCGCGATAAAGGAAGTCGATTTGAATTCCAGCAGCGTGGCATTCGCATAGTCCCAGGTATCGCGCATCAGCACCTGGCCCGACGTCCGGAAATGGCGCGACAATTCCAGCGATTCCAGCGCAGCCGCGGGCAGCTGGACGGGCCACAACAGCCGTTCCAGTATCAAGGCGGCGTGCGAACTGCGCGACGCGAGGACATGATCGCGATAAAACTTCCCGGCCACGCCATCGCCCGTATCGGCCACTGCGCCTAGCGCCAGTTGTCCGATCAGGCTGCCGCTGACGTGCGTCGTGAAATTATCGCCGCTGGCGGGAAAGCTGCCGTCATGGCGCAAGCCGTAGATATAGGGATAAATCAGCCTGGATTGCCAGTCGGCCTGCAGCAGGGGCGCCGTTCCCGTGTTTTCCAGCGCGCTGCGCCATAGCAGCAGGCGCTCGGGGATGCTCGATACGCCATAGGCAAAACCCATATGGTGGCCGCCGTCGACTGAAATCAGGGCGCGTGCCGCAAGAAAGCCCTTTTCATAGTGCGCATACGACGTTTCGATCATCGGCAATACTTCCGGATGCTCGTCGACGATGGCCAGCAAGCCCACCGTGGCATTATTGACGGCGCTGAACGGGTGGCCGCTGATATAGAAATTGGCAATGGAAGGCTTCGATTCGCTGCGGTCCCACTGTTCATACACGGGCTTTTTCTTGCAATCAAAGCTGGTGCTGGTGATATACAGCGGCTGGTAGCCGCACATCGAGACATACAGGTTTTCATAGCCCTTGCCCGTATCCGCGGCGATGGTTTCCTTGATTCTCTGCGCCGTCAGGTCGCGGTAGGTGCCGAAGCCCACGGCGTCGGGAACGGCGCGGGCGCCCATTTCCGCAAACAGCCAGTCGTACAGGATGCCCATGGCGCCCACCCGTCCGCCCGACGACCACTCTCCGCCGGAAACGGGCGGGGTCACCAGCAGCTTGTCCAGGTAATTCAGGGCGCCGTCCAGATATTTCGCATTGCCCGTCAGGCGGTATGCCATGGCCAGCATCTGCGCACTTTCATAAATCGTGCCACGGCTGCCGGTGGCCACGTTGCAAAGGTCGGGTACGGGCTGTGACGGAGGAATCAGCGGGCAGGCCTGAATCGTGGCCACCCGCCCATTGACGCGCTCCATGAAGTCGTACCATGCATTATTGAGCAGCGCATCCATTGCCGGCGCCTGCCATAATTCCTGCCCGCCGCCATCGAACAAGCGGAAATTGCGCATGGTTTCATTGCGCCGCATGGCAATCCTGGTGATTTGTCCATCGGCCTTCCAGTCGATCGGCGCAGTAGCGCCCGTGCCGTCGACCGTTCTCCAGCCCGTTGGCACGACAATACCGTTGACTTTCAGGATGATTTTATGGGTCTGGCTATTCCATGACAATTGGATAGTCGACCAGACGTCGGGTTTTAAATCGACGCGGGCCACCGACAGATACTGGGCCAGGCCATTGACCTGGAAACCGACCTGGAAACCGATACTTTCCGCCGCCGCGCCGACAGGCACGTCGTAGGAATCAACATGGCGGATGAAAAAGGCATTGCGGGTCGAACTGAATTCGCCAAAAACCGCCTGGTTGACGTTATCGAGCGGATCCTTGCGCCTGGCAAGCAAGTCCAGGCTGATGCTGCCGCCGGCGGCGGGAAATGCGGCGGGCAGATTCGGCAATTGCGGTTTCAGCGCATCGAAACTGGCCTGATTGGCAAATAGCCGTGGATGTCCCTGTTTGACAGGCGCGGGCAATTGCGCCATCGCGGAAGAAGCCAGCAGAAATAGCATGCCCAGCACGGCATGTGGCATTTTCCCGGAAAAAAAAGGGAGACCGCTGCGGCGGGCATTCGCCAAGGTGGTCTGCTGATTCAGCATTTGACTGTACACATGTACTCCCGGAGTTATAGAGTTAATAAAAAAACACCAGGCAATACTGCCATATATTTTTTCAAAAAAACCAATAACGACCGTCAAATGAGCGACCAGTGCAAGAAAATATAAGACTTAACAATTATCGTGAAGAATTAATATTTCCGATCAAAAATAAACGATTCCTTCGCTACACGTAAATTGCAACAGGCCACCCTCGATGCCCGGGCCATGCCCTCACGGTTCCGCGGCCCGGTGGCCCATCGCGTGCGTGGCCATTTTCAAATACAGGGCCGCCTGCTCTTCACTGTGCGCGTAACCCATGCGGCCCTCGCCCAGGGCGACGGATTTCTGCTGCAGCGCTTCCGGGTACTCGAGGTCGCAGGCTCCGTCGAGCCAGTAGCGCGCCCTGGCCGCATCGCTATCCTGCAGCATGTTCGCCAGGACGAACATGGCCGGCGCCACGCCGCGCTGCGCGGCCTGCTCCAGCCAATGCAGCGCCGCGGCGCCGTCCTGCGGGCCGCCCATGCCATTCTTGAACATCAAGCCCAGGTAGTAGGCGGCGGGACCGCTGCCCTGCCCCGCCGCCTGCGCGAACAGGACGCGCGCCTGCGGCTGGGATGCCGTCCCCGCGCGCATCAGCGCCTTGGCCCGGGCCGTGACGTCCGTTGCCGGCGCCGGAGCCGCCACGGGTGTCGCCAGCGCTGCCGCCAGCAGCCAGGCCGCCAGCATCACATCGACAGGTCGAGCTGGTACAGCGCAAAGCCCTTGCCCGCGCCATCGTCAGCCTTCAGCTGCCTGACGTTATCGATGCCGGCCGCCTTCGCCAGCTCGATCACGTTCGGCGCCGAGTGGAAGACCACGGGGCCCTTCGTGGCGGCCCTGGCAAAGGTCCAGCTGCGCGCCGAGCCGTTTTTCGCGCGCGTCAGGTTTTTCTCCTGCGTGACGTAGGCGATCAGCAGTTCGCGGTTGTTGTCGGGCGAGGCCACCACCGTCTTGCTGCCGTCCAGGCCAGGGAAATTGCCGCCGCCGCTGGCGCGGTAGTTATTCGTCGCGATCAGGAATTCCTGGTCCGCCCCCACCGGCTTGCCCTTGTAGCTGAGTGCCTTGATGCGCTGGCCCGGCGGCTGCGTGACGTCGATCTGGTAGCGCACGTCGGCGCTGGTGATGGCGTCGAAGTTGTAGCTGGGGTGGGCCGTGTTGACCAGTTCCTGCGGCTCGGTCTTGTTGACATCGATGGTATTGAAGCGCCGCGCCGACTGCTCCAGCCAGGCCTTCAGTTCCGCGCCATTCATCTTCACGCCGTACAGCGCGTTCGGATACAGATACAGGTCGGCCGCGTTGTTCAGCGCCACATTGCCCGCCTTGACGTCCGTGTAATCGGATACGCCGGCCGAGCCGCTCTTGAACGGCGACGACATCGACAGCACGGGCAGCTGCGCGTACTGCGGCAGGTTCGCCTTGACGTAGGCGGCCAGGTAGCCCGCTTGCGCCTGGTTCACCACTTCGATGGCGCTAACGTCGCCCACGTCGGCAAAATACGTCGACATGCGGAAGTCCGTGGCGCCCACCGGTGTCTGCACGTAGGCGATGGTCGCCGCGTGCTCCTCGGCCACCAGAGCGGCGATGGCCGCATCGGGCTGGACGTAACTCTTGTCCGCGTTCTGGATGCCGCGCGCTTCCACCGTGGTCTGCGTCTTGTCGACCACCCACTGCCTGCCGTCGTGGCGCAGGCGCAAACCGATCACGCCCAGGTGCTTGCCCCACAAATTGGCCATCACGGTGGGCACGCCGTTGACCAGCCCCTTGACCTTGTCGACGCCGGGCAGATTGAACTGCGGCACGGTGCTGGCGGCGTTCGGGAACAGCTGGTGCGAGTGGCCGATCAGCATGGCGTCCACGCCCGGCACTTGCGACAGGTAGTAATTGCCGTTTTCCATGGTGGGCGAATACGGGCTGTCATCGAGGCCGCCGTGCGAAATGGCCACCACCAGTTCGGCGCCCTTGGCGCGCATCTCGGGGATGAATTTTTCCGCCGTCTCGCGCACGCCCTGCGTGTAGACCCGGCCTTCCAGCCAGCGCTTGTCCCAGGCCATGATGGTGGGCGGCGCAAAGCTGATGATGCCCACCTTCACGGTGCTCGTCACGGCCTGGCCATCGGGGCCGGTGGCCGTGATCTGCTTGTCGATGATGTGGTAAGGCGCAAACAGCGGCTTGCCGCTCCTGGCGCTGTAGACGTTGGCCAGCACTTGCGGAAACGCGGGGCCGGCGCAGCGCGGCTTGCTGGCATCGACGCTGTCGACGTCGAAGCGGTTGCCCGTCACCTGGCTCAAAAACGCCAGGCCGTAGTTGAATTCATGGTTGCCGATGCCGCCGCCATCGACCTTCAGCAAGTTCATGGCCTTGTAGATGGCCAGGGTCTGGTCGCAGGCCAGCGGTTTGACCAATGCCTGGTAGTCGGCCAGGGCCGTGCCCTGGATGGTGTCGCCGTTGTCGAGCAGGAGGTTGTTCGGGAACTCGGCCCGCGCCTGGGCGATCAGGGCCGCCGTGCGTTCCAGGCCGATCGACGGTTCCGCCTGCAGCTTGTAGTAATCATAACTGAGCACATTCGCGTGCAAGTCCGTCGTCTCCAGCAGGGCCAGGGTGGCGCTGCTGCCTGCGGGCGCGGCGGCCAGCGGGTGCACAGGCCCGGTGGCGGCGGGCGGCAAGGCGCCGCAGCCGGCCAGCAGCAGCGGTAACAGGGCGAGACGGGGAAGTTGGCGCAGGGGGTGGCACATGAGAATTCCTGTGGAAAGACGATATCGCCAGCATCATACGCAGCACGGCAGCCCCCATCAAGCCATAAAACGCCCGCAGCAGCAGGCAAAATATTGTCGCAAATACAGCAAAATCGCCATTTTATTACCCCCTGCGGCAGCAATTGCGCCGCGGCGGCAGCGGAAACGGGCCGCGCTCGCGTATAATTCAGGGTTTGATTTCACCATAGAAGACCAGAACATTATGGAAGCCGAACGCATCAATATCATCTCCGCCCTGCTCAACGACCTGACGGTCCGCGAAGCCGAACTTCGGAGGTATCTTTGACTTCACTATCAAGTCGGAGAAACTCGAGCAAGTCAATGAAGAATTAGAAGATCCGACCGTCTGGAACGATCCCAAGCGCGCCCAGGACCTCGGCAAGGAGAAAAAGGCGCTGGAAGCCATCGTCTTCACGCTCACCAAGGCCGATGCCGACCTGCGCGACACCCGCGACCTGTTCGACATGGCCCGCGAAGAAGGCGACGACGAGACGCTCGAAGCGATCGAGCAGGACGTGCAGGAAATCCGCAAGGTCATCGAAAGCATGGAATTCCGCCGGATGTTCAACAATCCGATGGACCCGAACAACTGCTTCATCGACATCCAGGCCGGCGCCGGCGGCACGGAAGCCCAGGACTGGGCTTCGATGCTGCTGCGCCAGTACCTGCGCTACTGCGAACGCAAGGGCTTCAAGGTTGAAATCCTCGAGCAGTCCGACGGCGAGGTTGCTGGCATCAAGACGGCCACCTTGAAGGTCGAGGGCGATCACGCCTACGGCTTCCTGCGCACGGAAACGGGCGTGCACCGCCTGGTGCGCAAGTCGCCGTTCGACTCGGCCAACGGCCGCCACACCTCGTTTACGTCGCTGTTCGTGTACCCGGAAGTCGACGATTCGATCGAGATCGACGTCAACCCGGCCGACATCCGCGTCGATACCTACCGCGCGTCGGGCGCCGGTGGTCAGCACATCAACAAAACCGACTCCGCCGTCCGCATGACCCATGCGCCGACCGGCATCGTGGTGCAGTGCCAGAACGACCGTTCGCAGCACCGCAACCGCGCCGAAGCGATGGAAATGCTGAAGGCGAAACTGTACGAACATGAGCTGCGCAAGCGCATGAGCGAGCAGCAGAAGCTGGAAGACTCGAAGACGGACGTGGGCTGGGGCCACCAGATCCGCTCCTACGTGCTGGACCAGTCCCGCATCAAGGACTTGCGCACGGGCTTCGAGACGGGCAATACCAAGGGCGTGCTCGATGGCGACATCGACGACTTCATTTCCGCCTCGCTCAAGCAAGGCGTGTAATGGGCAGCTCCGCTCCGGCACTCGCAAAGCAGGCCTTCCTGTTCGACATGGATGGCACGATCGTCGACAACATGGCCTTCCACACGACATCGTGGCTGGCGTTCTTTGAACGCCACGGCCATGTGCTGGATGCGGACGCCTTTTTCCGCGACACGGCGGGACGGCAAGGCCGCGAAATCATCGCCAAGTACCTGGGCGAGGATGCCGACCATGCCAGCCTGCTGGCGGAAAAGGAAGTCGTTTACCGCGAACTGTATGGCCCGCACCTGGCCACGGTGGCCGGTTTCGACGCCCTGATCGCCAGCGCGCGCCGGGACGGCGTGGGACTGGTGGTGGGCACCGCCGCGCCGGACGAAAACATCGCGTTCACGCTCGACGGCCTGGAGCTGCGCCACCGCTTCGACGCCATCGTCGGCGCCGCCGACGTGGAACGGGGCAAGCCGCACCCGGACGTGTTCCTGAAAGGCGCGCAGCTGGCCGGCGCGCTGCCGCAGCACTGCATCGTCTTTGAAGACGCGCCCCTGGGCGTGGAAGCGGCGCGGCGCGCCGGCATGCGCGCCGTGGTGCTCACCACCACCCTGCCGGCCGAAGCGTTTGCCGCATTCGACAACGTGATTGCCATCGTGCCGGATTTCTCCGCGCTCGACGTCGACGCACTGTTTGCCAGCGTGGCGCCAGCGCTGGCACCACATCATCAATAATCTACAACGAAGAACACCATGACTACGGATATCCAAGAACAAGCCGCCGCACCCGATGAAAACAAGATCATCGCCGAGCGCCGCGCCAAGCTGGCCGCACTGCGCGAACAAGGCGTCGCCTTCCCGAACGATTTCCGCCCCGAGCACAAGGCGGCCGATCTGCACGCGCAGTACGACGGCAAGACGCGCGAAGAGCTGGAAGAGAACCCCGTACACGTGGTGCTGGCCGGCCGCATGATGCTCAAGCGCGAAGCGGGCAAGAAAGCCGCTTTCGCCACCCTGCAGGACGCTTCCGGCCCGAAAGCCGACGGCCGCATCCAGATCTACGCCACCCTTGACCTCACGGGCGAAGCGGCCATGGCCGCCCTGCACCACTATGACCTGGGCGATATCCTGGGCGTTGCCGGCACCCTGTTCAAGACCAAGACGGACGAACTGACCATCAAGGTCACGGAACTGCGCCTGATCACCAAGTCGCTGCGCCCGCTGCCGGACAAATTCCACGGCCTGGCCGACCAGGAAACGAAGTACCGCCAGCGCTACGTCGACCTGATCATGAACGAAGAGACGCGCCGCACCTTCAAGGCCCGCACCGCCGCCATCTCGTCGATCCGCCGCTTCATGGAAAAGAACGAGTTCATGGAAGTGGAAACGCCGATGCTGCACACCATCCCTGGCGGCGCCGCGGCCAAGCCTTTCATCACCCACCACAATGCGCTGGACATGCAGATGTTCCTGCGCATCGCGCCGGAACTGTACCTGAAGCGCCTGGTCGTGGGCGGCTTCGACCGCGTGTTCGAGATCAACCGCAACTTCCGCAACGAAGGCGTGTCGATCCGTCACAACCCCGAATTCACGATGATGGAATTCTACGCGGCCTACACCGACTACAAATGGCTGATGGACTTCACGGAAGCCGTCATCCGCCAGGCCGCCATCGATGCGCACGGCACCGCCACCCTGACCTACGGCGGCCGCGAGCTGGACCTGGCAAAACCGTTCCACCGCCTGACCATCGTCGAAGCGATCAACAAGTACGCGCCCGGCTACACGCCGGAGCAGCTGAACGACGCGGAATTCATCAAGGAAGAGCTGAAAAAGTTCGGCGTCAAGCCGTTCGCCACGGCCGGCCTGGGCGCGCTGCAACTGGCGCTGTTCGAAGAGACGGCAGAAGCGCAGCTGTGGGAACCGACCTACATCATCGACTACCCGGTCGAAGTGTCGCCGCTGGCGCGCGCTTCCGACACGGTGGCCGGCATCACGGAACGCTTCGAGCTGTTCATGGTGGGCCGCGAAATCGCCAACGGCTTCTCCGAGTTGAACGACGCGGAAGACCAGTCGGCCCGCTTCCTGGCGCAGGTAGCCGCCAAGGACGCCGGCGATGAAGAGGCGATGTTCTACGACGCCGACTACATCCGCGCGCTGGAATACGGCATGCCGCCCGCCGGCGGCTGCGGCATCGGCATCGACCGCCTGATGATGATCATCACGGATTCGCCGAACATCCGCGACGTCCTGCTGTTCCCCCATCTGCGCCGCGAAGAATAATCACGGACGCTGGCCAATAAAAAGCCGCCTGATCGCAAGATCAGGCGGCTTTTTTCATACACCAACAGCAAGACCTGGGGTCAGTCTCTTCGAGATCGGTATCAGTTCCATTGGAACTGATACCCCCGGCGGGTCTGACCCCGGCAGTCACCTTACTGCACAACCGTATAGCACGGCACATACGCCGTTCCCGCCAGCTTCATGCGGTGCTGCGCCACGAACGAGGCCAGCAGCGCATCCATGGGGCCGGCGATGGATTTGTCGCCGTGGATCTCGAAGTTGCCGTGTTCTTCGATGGAGCGGATGCCGTCATCCTTGACGTTGCCCGCCACCACGCCGGAAAACGCGCGGCGCAGCTGGGCCGCCAGCAGGTGCGTGGGCTGGTTCTTGTGCAGGCTCAGGTTGCGCATGTTTTCATGCGTGGGCTGGAACGGCTTCTGGAACTCGTGGTCGATCTTCAGCAGCCAATTGAAGTAATACGCGTCGCTGTGCGCCTTGCGGAATTCGCGCACCTGGCGTATGCCTTCGAGCATCTCGCGCGCCACCAGTTCCGGGTCGTCGATGATGATCTTGTAGCGCTGCTGCGCTTCCGGTCCCAGGGTGTCGCTGATGAACTGGTTGATCTGCACGAAGTACTCGCGCGACGTTTCCGGGCCCGTGAAGATCAATGGAAATGGAATTTCGGCATTGTCCGGGTGCAACAAAATACCGAGGATGTACAGAATCTCTTCGGCCGTGCCCGCGCCGCCGGGGAACACGACGATGCCGTGGCCCGCGCGCACGAACGCTTCCAGGCGTTTTTCGATGTCCGGCATGATGACCAGGTCATTGACGATGGGGTTCGGCGATTCGGCCGCGATGATGCCCGGCTCCGTGATGCCCAGGTAGCGGCCATTGTGCAGGCGCTGCTTGGCGTGGCCGATGGTGGCGCCCTTCATGGGGCCCTTCATGGCGCCCGGGCCGCAGCCCGTGCAGATGTCGAGGCCGCGCAAGCCCAGCTGGTAGCCCACTTCCTTCGAATAATTGTATTCGGCGCGGTTGATCGAGTGGCCGCCCCAGCACACGACCAGGTTCGGGTTGAGCTGGGTCTGCAGCACGTTCGCATTGCGCAGGATGTGGAAGACGGCATCCGTCACGCCTTCCGTGCTCTGCAAGTCGAATTTCGGGTTGCCCGTGACTTCGTCGCTGACGAAGATGATGTCGCGCAGCACGGCAAACAGATGCTCGTGGATACCCTTGATCATCTTGCCGTCGACAAAGGCGATGGCGGGCGCGCCCTTGATGTCGAGCTTGATGCCGCGCTCGCGCTGGATGATGGAAATTTCAAACGATTGATATCGCTCAAGCAAGGCGCGCCCATCGTCGATGGTGCTGCCGCAATTGAGCACCGCCAGCGCGCAGCGGCGGAAAGTGTTGTACAGGCCGCCCTGGCTGGTATCGAGCAGTTTATTGACTTCAGTCTTGGAGAGCACGTCCAGGCGGCCTTCCGGTGAAACCAGAGTATCGATAACGTCGTGTTCCATAATGCGAAAAATCCCTTTAAAAATCGATGCTCGAAGGTATTGCACTAGCAATATACGACAAGTCGGGCTAGTTGTGCTGTGGTGCCGCAAAATCGCCTGGGCTGCCCTTGCCTGCAAACCGGTTTGACCAATATGAAACAGTCATTCTTGCTAATGCGAATGGAAACCTTCGCTCAGCGCAATTTGTAGATTAGAATGCCAGCCTATTGGAATTCCCGTGCGTGAGGTTCTTCATGAGAGTCCCCGCCGCCCGCAGGCTTCCATAAGTTTGTTTTATCGATCGACTATAATAATTTTTCAGGAGGAACCGCATGAGCGGTGCGACTACGCCCAACAAGGAAGCCGTTATTCCCGAGTTCAAGCAGATTATGGGCCATCCAAGCCCATTGTGGATGTTGTTCATGACTGAATTCTGGGAACGCTTCGCGTTCTACGGAGTTCGCTGGGCGCTGGTACTGTACATCGTGGCCCAGTTCCACGGCGGCGACGGTTCGGGACAGGCAGCGGCCAACCTGACCTACGGTTCCTTCCTCGCGCTGGTGTACGCCGGCGCCCTGTTCGGCGGCTACATCGCCGACCGGGTCATCGGTTACCAGCGCTCGATCCTGCTGGGCGCCATCTTCATGGCTGCCGGCCTGTTCTGCATCTCGGTACCGAACCAGGACATCTTCAACCTGGGCCTGGCCACCATGATCGTCGGTAACGGCATGTTCAAGCCGAACATCTCGACCATGGTCGGCAAGCTGTACACGACGGCCGATCCGCGCCGCGACAGCGGTTTCACGATCTTCTACATGGGTATCAACATGGGCGCCATGGTCGCCCCCGTCTTTACCCAGTGGCTGGCCGGGTCGATCTTCGGCACCAGCGACATGCCTTCCTACAAGATGGTCTTCATGGCCTCCGGTTTCGGCATGCTGATCAGCCTGGTATGGTTCTTCATCGGCCGCCGCGCCCTGAAGGGCATCGGCGCACCGGAAGCCGGTTCCGGCAGCCCGATGCGCGTCGTCTGGGTGGCCGTCGGCTCCCTGTGCGTGATCCCGCTGATGTACTTCCTGCTGACCGTCGGCGCTGAAAAACTGCAAGTCGTCCTGACCGTGCTGTTCGTCGGCCTGGCCGTGATGCTGATGATCGAAGGTATCCGCAACGGTAAAATTGCGCGCGACCGCGTCATCGCCATGCTGCTGATCTTTGTCTTCAACATCCTGTTCTGGATGTTCTTCGAACAGGCAGGCAGCTCGTTTACCTTCCTGGCTGACAAGATCGTCAACCGCGACCTGGGCTTCGCAATCTTCCCGACCGCCTACTTCCAGACCGTCAATTCGGTCGCCATCATCGTCTTCGCGCCGATCATCGCCGCCGTCTGGGTCTTCCTGGCGCGCCACAACGTCAATCCATCGATCCCGCGCAAGTTCGGCCTGGGCTTGCTGGGCAATGCGCTGGCCTTCGGCCTGCTGATCTTCGCTCTGTCGAGCCTGGTTGGCGCCGACAACAAGATCCCGTTCTGGACCTTGGCGACCGTGTACATGCTGCAATCGATCGGCGAACTGTGCCTGTCGCCTATCGGCCTGTCGATGGTCACCAAGCTGGCGCCGGTGCGCCTGGTGGGCCTGGGCATGGGCGGCTGGTTCCTGTCGACCGGTATCGGCAACAACCTGTCGGGCATCTTCGCCAGCCACGTCAGCGGCGAAAGCGGCATGTCGGTGCAATCGGCCCTGTCCGGCTACACCTTCGGCTTCTGGTCCCTGCTGGGCGCCGGCGTGATCCTGTTCCTGATCGCACCGCTGATCAACAAACTGATGCACGGCGTGAAGTAAGTTTTCTGCCCTAGCTGACAACGGCGGCCTGCGGGCCGCCGTTTTTCATTCCGGCACCGGTTTTCCCCTTGCCGGGCGGTACAATACGCCCAGGGCCGACGGCCACTCCACCCATATTACTGAAAAAACCATGTCCAGCATCTCCACCACCACGCCCCTCTCCGACGACGAATACGCCGAACTCGACACCCTGCTGGCTGCGCCCGCGCTGGACAGCCGCGCCATGGACGTGTCCATGCTGGAAGGGTTTCTCACGGCCGTCGCCCTGAACCCGAAACAGATCGGCACCGAACAGTGGCTGCCCTGGGTCTGGGACAAGGCGGCCGGCAGCGCCGCGCCCGCAGCGGATGCGGCCAGCGAACGGGCGGCCAGCCTGGCGCAGCGCCACCACGCCTACATGCTCGAATGGCTGGCGAAAGACCCGGACAGCTTCGAGCCCATCTATGTCTGCGGTCCCGAATGGAGCGTGCCGGCCTGGTGCGCCGGCTTTATCCTGGGCACGACCCTGGACAAGCCCCAGTGGGCGGCCCTGGCCGTCAGCCACCCTGAGTACCTGGCACCGTTCCAGCACCTGGCCACGGCCAGCGAGCTCGACGACGATGCGGCCGAAACGGCCATGGATGGCGTGATTCCCGCCGTCATCGCCATCAACGCCGCCTGGGCCCGCCAGCGCCACCTGAAAAGCCAGGCGCAAAGCCAGCCCGGCGCCACCGTCCTGCGAGAAGTGCCAAAAACGGGCCGCAACGACCCATGCCACTGCGGCAGCGGCAAGAAATACAAAAAATGCTGCGCCGACGCCGATAGCGCGGCAAACTAAGGCGATTCCTCCTTGCGCCAGCTGCTGACGGCCATCCTGCGCTTCCTGCTGCGTCACACGCTGCAGTTCGCGCTGTTCATCGTCATCCTGCTGGCCGGCCGCCTGCTGCTGGCCGAATGGCGCGCCTACAGCGCCAGCAGTAGCACCGTCGCCGCGCTGCGGCTGGCCGCCAGCGGCGCCGACAGCCACGGCGCCGGCCTGGCCGCTGCGGCCACGGCCAGGGTCAACGCCCTGCAGCACGCTTCCCGGACAGCCATCGCCACCCGCCTGGAGCAGGTGCAGGCCCAATTGCGCCAGCTGCGCGCACAGCAGCAGCCCTCGCTGTTTGCCCTTCCCCTGCCCGGCGCCGATACGCTGGCCCGCCATGCGCAGGACGAAGCCACGCGTCGCGTGGACATCGAAGTGCTGGCGCAGGAAGCCCGCTATCTGGGCGCCCTGCAGGCGGCGCTGAGCGGCGAAGACGCGCGCCAGACGCTGGCGCGCCTGCACGCGGAACATGTGCGCGCGTATGCTGCGCTGCAAGACAATATACGCGAGCGCCAGCAGCTGGAAGCGCAGCACCCGCTCGCTGCGCGCCTGCCCGGCAGCGGCGCTTATGCGCAGCTGTCGCGCCTTGAAAAAGAAGGCCAGCGCCTGCGCGAGATCAATCTGCAAGCCTACAATGCCTGGCTGGCGCAGCGCGCGCGCACCGGCAATGCGGCCCGTCCCGCCCCATTTGCCATCGACGACCAGGCGCTGGCCGCCGCGCTGGCGCCCGTACAAAAGGCCATCGCAGCCGGCGAGAGCCAGCTGGCGCGCAACTGGATCGCCCGCTGGCGCGCGCCCGTGCTGGACGTGGCGCCCACGGCCGCCCTGCTGGTGCTGTCGGCCATCGCGCTGCCCGTGGCCATCAAGGCCTTGTTTTACTTCGTGCTGGCGCCCCTGGCCGCGCGCCTGCCGCCGCTGTCGATCGCGCGCGAACTGCACCTCGCGGGCAGCTCCCTGCCCCTGCCGCCGCACGGCGAATCGCGCATTTCCGCCGTCTCGCAAGCCTTGCCGCTCAAGCCTGGACAGCGGATGCTGATCCATCCCGCATACCTGCAATCGTCGCCCGTCAGCAGCACCAAGCGCACGCAATGGCTGCTGGACTGGCGCTTTCCGTTCACGAGCCTGGCGGCCGGCATGGTGGCGCTGACGCGCCTGCACAGCGACGTAGCCGCGTCCGTGACGATTTCCGCCAGCGACGATCCGCTGCTGGAAATCGCCGTCCTCCGGCTGCCGGCCGGCAGCGCGCTCGTGTTCCAGCCGCGGGGACTCGTGGGCCTGATCACGGATACGGACGAGTCGCTGGCGATATCGAGCCACTGGCGCCTGGCCAGCCTGCATGCCTGGCTCACCCTGCAGCTGCGCTTCATCGTCTTTCGCGGCCCCGTCACCCTGATCGTGCGCGGCTGCCGCGGCGTGCGCCTGGAACGGGCGGGCCAGGGCCGCTCCATCAGCCAGGCCGCCACCCTGGGGTTCAGCACCAACGTGCTGTACTCGACCCTGCGCAGCGAAACCTTCATCCCGTATCTGCGCGGCCAGCAAGCCTTGCTCAACGACCGCTTCGACGGCGGCGACGGCGTCTACCTGTACGAAGAAACGCCGCGCCACGGCAAGCAGCCGGGCAATACGGGCAGCTGGTTCGAGGGGGCGACGGACGCGATCTTGAAAGTGTTCGGCATCTAGCCGGAGAATCCGCCATGCACGACTTCCTGTTTGCCGATTTCCTCGAGGACCAGGCCACGTATGCGGCGCTGCAAGCGTACTGGCAGGCACGCCTGGCCTTTCTCGACGGGCAGTGCGCGCCGTATCTGCGCACCGCGTTTGCCAACGGCCAGCCTTTTAACGACGGCAACCCCATCGTCAACCTGGCGGACCGGCACGCCGGCAAGGCGGCGCGCATCGTGCAGCAATGCCCGCATGAATGCGGCCCCGGCTACACGAGTTTCGAGCAGGCGATCGAACTGGCCGACGGCGACGGGCACCGCCCGGCGCGGGAAAAGATCATCGTGCTGACCTTGACCGCAGACGCGGCGCAGCGCGCCGAAGCGGAACTGCGGGCCTGGTTTGCGCCGGCGTAGGACCGCGCGCTAGCAGACCGCACCTTACCAGACGTAGCCCGCGCGCACGCCGACATTGCGCTGCTCGCCGTAATTGCAGGCCCGCGCCGAGAAACACGAGGCGACATGGTATTTGTCGAACAGGTTCTTGACCGTCATGCTCACGCTCAGGCCGCGCCAGCGGCTGCGGGCCTGGCCCAGGTCATAGCGCAGCGACAGGTCCGCCAGGGTGAATGCCGGCACCTGGAAGGTGTTCTCGCCATCGCCCCAGCTGGCGCCCACGTGGCGCACGCCGGCGCCGGCCGACAGGCCGCGCCAGCGGCCGGCAAACGCATAGTCGGCCCACGCGGAAGCCATCTGCCTGGGCACTTCGTACGGCGACTTGCCCTGCACGTTCGTGCCCCACATGTCAGGATTCTCCTTCGTCACCTTCAGGGGATTGCAGGTGAGGGCCGCCAGCAGTTTCAGCTGGCTGCCCGGCTGCGCCGCCACTTCCAGTTCGATGCCGCGCGAGCGCACCTCCCCCTGCTGGATGGAGAAATCCGGCGCGTCCGGGTCCGTCGTCAGCACGTTCTGGCGCCGCAGTTCGAAGGCGGCGGCCGTCACGGACAGGTGCGCGCCCGGCGCGTACTTCAGGCCGACCTCCACTTGCCGCGCCGTTTCCGGCGCGAACGGACGGTCATGGCGGTCCGCGCCGGAGACGGGCGAAAACGATTCGCTGTAGCTGGCGTAAGGCGCCAGGCCGTTCGCCGCCAGGTAAGTGATGCCGGCGCGGCCCGTGAACGCCGTGGGCTTGCGCACCGTCGTGGCCGATGGCGATACCAGCAGATTGCGCTGCTCCTGGCGCGTCCAGTCCTGGCGCCCGCCCACGGTGAAGACCCATTGACGGTACTGCATGCGGTCCTGCAGGTAGGCGCCCAGCTGCCGGTTATGCTCGCGGCGCAGGGCATCGGGCGCCAGCGCCGCCAGGTCCAGCGCGCTGCCGTAGACGGGGCGGTAGATATCGATCTGCGGACCGTCGGCGATATACGAGCTGAACGAAGTATTGCTACGGCTGTAATCGATGCCGGCAACGATCTCATGGCGCAGCGCGCCCGTCGCCACCTGGCCCGTCACATTGGTGTCGAGCGAATACACGCTGCCCTTGCCGTCGCGCGTATCGATCTCGCGGTTGGTGAGCGCATGGTCGATTAAATCACCATAACGAAACATGTACTGTTCGTGGTTATCCGCGTGCAGGTAGCGGAAGTTCTGCCGCACCGTCCATCCGCTGTCGAACGTGTGGCGCGCAGCGTAGCCCGCCGACGCGACCCGCGTTTCCTCGTGATCGAAGCCGGGCTCGCCCAGGAAACGCGTCAGCGGCAATCGGCCGTTGGGATTACTGCCGTTCAAGGCTTCCCACTGCACGTTCGACGATTGCATGGCGCGGTTCTGCTGGAAAAAGCCCAGCACGGTAATGCTGGTGCGGGCGCTCGGCGCCCACGTCAGGCTGGGCGCCAGATAGTAGCGGTCGTCCTGCATGTAATCGATCTGCTGGTCCGCATGGCGCGCCAGCCCCACCAGGCGGTACAGCAGGCTGCCGTCGTCCGCCAGCGAGCCGCCCACGTCGACGGCCAGCTGCCTGCGCGCATAGCTGCCCAGCGACAGTTCGACCTGGCGCACCGGGTCCGCCGCAGGGCGCTTGGGCACGAAATTGACGATGCCGCCCGGCGCATTCTGGCCGTACAGCACGGACGAAGGCCCCTTGAGCACTTCCACGCGCTCGGCGCCGTACGGCTCCACGCCGAAAAAGCCCAGCGTCCCCATGGGCATCAGGCGCATGCCATCGAGGTAGAACGCGCCCGAGAACTGGCTGAAGCCGCGCACCGACAGGCTGTCGTCGGCAGGGTTGGCGCCTGCCGTGTTGCTGCGCAAGCCGGCCGTGTACTGGATGGCGTCGTTCAGTGTCCGCACGCCCTGGTCATCCATGCGGTCGCGCGTGATGACGGAGACCGATTGCGGCACTTCCAGCAAGGAAGCGTCGGTCTTGGTGGCCGTGCTGGCCCGCCGCGCCACATAGCCGCTGACCTTGCCCCACGGGTTTTCCTCTTCCGCCTGCGCGCTGACGGTCACGGGCGCCATCGTCTGCACGCCATCGGCCGCCGCGCCGGCAGCGGACGCGGTGGCGGCACGCAGCGCATAGCCGCCGCCGGCCGAGCGCACGGCGGCCAGTCCGGTGCCGGCCAGCGCCCGCGCCAGCGCATCGTCCACCGTGTAGCTGCCACTGACGCCGCCGCTGCGCAGCCCTTCCGTCGCGGCCGAGCCAAAGGCGATCAGCAAGCCCGCTTCGCGCCCCAGCCGGTTCAATGTTGCTTCCAGCGTGCCTGCCGGGATGGCGTAATGGAGCAGGGACTCGGGCTGTCCGGCCTGTCCGGCCGTTTGCGCGTGCGCCGGCGCGCCGGCCAGGCTGGCCAGCGCGCCCAGGCACAGGGCGTGCACCAGCAGGGCCAGCGGTTTCATTGTCGACAGGCCCGGTACCCGGCTGCGCGTGGATGGATGGAGTGTGCTGCGGTCGTTCATGGTATGCCCTCGGATCATGGAATGGGTGGGACGGGCCAGAACCTGCGTCCTCACTTCCCTTGACAAGGCAGCGTGCAAAAACAGTCCATGTATTTTCAGTTTATTTTTTTCGCCGCGCGCGGCCGCAACGTGACCCAGTAGCGCGTCAGGTAGTGCAGCTCGACGGGAAACGCTTCCACCAGCGCCAGCAGCACCCTGTCGGTATCGGCCAGCGGATAGGCGCCCGACACCAGCAAGTGCGCCAGCGCCGGATCGCATCCCAGGTGGCCGCGCCGGTGGCGCGACAACTCCAGCAGGAAATCGTCGAGGCGCATGTGCGCGACGACCAGCATGCCGTCGGCCCAGGCGCCCGCGCCGGCGTCGAGCGCATGCGCCGCGCCCACGCCGCCGCGGCTAAAGCTGCCCTCCTCGCCCGCCTGCAGCACGCGTGGCTGGCTGTGGGCCGCCGCAGGCCGCAGCTCGACGACCCCTTCCAGCACGCCGACCTGCACGTAGCCCCCGTGCTGGCGCACGATGAATCGCGTGCCCAGCGCCCGCGCCGTGCCGTCGGTGGTATGCACGAGGAAGGGCCGCTGCCGTGCATCGGGCGCCGTCTGCAGCAGCACCTCGCCGCGCAGCAGCTGCACCGCGCGCTCGCTGGCGTCATAGCGCAGCTTGACGGCGCTATCGGTATTGAGCACCAGCGTGCCGCCGTCCGGCAGGCGCACCGTGCGCCGCTCGCCCGTGGCCGTGCTGGCATCGGCGTTCCACGACTGCCACGCCGGTGTCTGGCGCAGCATGGCGGCGCTGCCGCCCGCCACCACCAGCGCCGCCAGCAGGCGCACCGCG
>NZ_WFLL01000036.1:0-60420 GCF_009208755.1 Janthinobacterium sp. FT14W
TGCGCCGCCTGCGCCACCGCCGCATCGGCCGCATCGGCTTGCGCGGCGGCCTGGCCGGCCTGCGCGAACAACTGATCCGACAATTGCCACGACGCGGCCAGCGCCTGCCAGTGCTGGTGCGATGCCAGCCACAGGCGCCCTGTTTCCTGCTCCGCCTGCATGGCTTGCTGGCGCTGCTGCAATGCCTGCAGTGCGCCGCGCGCCGTGTCGTTGGCCTGGTCGGCCGCCTGTGCCCCGTCCCTGGCCTGGCGGTGCGCGGGCACGTGGGCGCCGATACTGGCATCGAGCGCCTTCGCCTGGTCCAGCAGGGGCGCCGCATCGCGCTGCGCCGTTTCGTGCGCCAGCAAGGCTGCCGCCGCAAGCTGCGCGCTGGCGGCCAGTTGCGCTTCGGTCTCCGCCGCTTGCGCCGTCTGCACGCGTGCCGCTTCCAGCGCGGCGCCGGTGCCGGCGATGTCGTTCGCCAGGCGCGCCACGTCGTCGGCCAGGGCGCGCGCCGGCTGCAGCAATTCCCATTGCGCCAGCGCCGCGTGGCGCCCGGCCGCCGCGGCGCTGTCGGCGGCCGCGCTGTCGAGCGCCTGCTGCGCGGCCGTCGCCTGGCTTTGCAGCTTGTGCGTCTCCTGGTGCCAGCGCTGCTGCAGTTCCAGCACGGCCTTGCGCAGGTCGACGTGCTGCAGCGTGGCCTCGGCCGCGCCGCACAGCGTCTCGGTCTCGGCCCGTTCTTCCGGCGACAAGGGGCGCTGGTCGGCCAGTTTTTCGCCCAGGCGTTCGAGGACCTGCTTTTCCTTTTTCGCCCGTTCGAAGGCGCGCATGGAAATATCGGTATAGATGCTGCTGCCCGTCAGGGTTTCCAGCAATTCGCCCCGTTCATTGTCTTCCGTCTTGAGGAAGGTGGAAAACTCGTTCTGCGCCAGCAGCACGGCGCGCGTGAACTGGTCGAACGACAGGCCGATGCGCTTTTCGATCTCGTCCTTGACTTCCGTCTTGGTGCCGCCGACGGGCTGCAGCGCGGGCAGCTGGTGCAAGCTCATGGCGGTTGCCTGCAGCGCCCCTTCGGCCCGGGTGCGCGAGCGGCGCACGCTCCAGCGCGCGCGGTAGCTGGCACCGTCGTTGCCGACGAAATCGACTTGCGCGTACCCGTCCGGCGTGCCGCGGCGCAGCAGGGTGCGCGTATCCTGGGCGTTGACGGTTTCCTTGCCCACGTCGGGCAGGGCGCTGCCGCGGCCCAGCACCTTCAGCAGGCGCGGCGTGGCGTCGTACAGGGCCAGGCACAGGGCATCGAGCAGGGTGCTCTTGCCCGCGCCCGTGGGGCCGCTGATGGCGAACAGGCCCGCGGACGCCAGCGGTTCCTGCTGGAAGTCGACTTCAAATTCACCGGCCAGCGAGGCCAGGTTCTTGCCGCTGATTTTCAGTATTTTCATGGTTATTCTGTAGCAGTCATGCGCCGGGCAGCAGCAGTTCGGCCAGCGCCGACAGTTGTTCGGGCGGTGCTTCCTTGCCGTATTTTTGCAGGTACAGGCGGCGGAAGATGTCGTCGGGCTGCAGCTGGCCCAGCTGGTCGAGCGTCATGTTGTCGGGGGCGCTGCTGCGCGCTGCGCTCGACGTTTCGATCTTCGCCAGGCGCATGGGTTTGCCGTCCAGCGCCGTTTCGATGCGCGTGCGCAGGCCCGGTTCGGGCGCGTCCAGGCGCACGCGCACTTCCAGGAAGGGCTGCGCTTCCGGTGGCGCTTCGGGCACGTCGAGGGCGGCCAGCTGCGCCAGCACTTCGCCGATGGGCGCCGGCGCGGCTGGCACGCGCAAGAGGGATACGGCGCGCGGCACTTCGATGGTGCGCACCTGGCGCAGCTGCTCGCCGTCGATGTCCAGGCACAGTACCTGGTGGCGATAATTGACTTCGGCGAAAGACAGGGGAATCGGGCTGCCGCAATAGCGGACGTGTTCCTGCCCGCCCACGGCTTGCGCCTTGTGCAGATGGCCCAGCGCCGCATACGCGATGGCGGCGTCAAAAATCCCCGACGGCAGCATCTCGGTGCCGCCGATGACGATGCGCCGCTCGGAATCGTTGGACATTTCGCCGCCCACCATGTGGCAGTGGCCCATGGCGACGATGGCTTGCCCCGGCTGGCGGCGCGCCAGCGCCAGGTCCGTCAACTGGCGGTACAGCAGGGCGATGCCGCCCAGGTAGGCGTCCTGCGTGTCGCCGGCCGGCAGTTTGGGCACGTCGCCGGGACGCAGGAAAGGCACGGCCAGGCACCAGGCCTGCACCTGGCCATCGCTGCCGGCCAGCGGCAGCAGCAGGCGTTCCAGGTCGATATTGCCCGCTGCATCGCGCAGCAAATGGCCGATCACGTGCGTGCCGTGCGCGGCCAGCAGGGGGCCGGGCGCTTCCAGCCGGCCGGCCGAATCGTGGTTGCCCGCGACGACGACCAGCTGCAGCGCGGGCAGGCGCGCGCGCGCCTGCTGCAGAAACACGTACAGCTGCTTTTGCGAGGCGGCCGATGGGTTGGCGTTGTCGAACACGTCGCCCGCGACGAGCAGCACGTCGGCCCGTTCGGCCACGAGCGTGTCGAGCAGCCAGTCGAGGAAGCGCTGGTGTTCGTAGCCCCGCTCGTAATTGTGCAGGGTCTGGCCCAGATGCCAGTCGGAAGTGTGCAGCAGGCGCATGGTGGGGCAAGGGTAGGGAAGCCAGGCGCCAATATAGCAGGAATGACCGGGGTCAGACCCAGCCTTCAATCGATGGTCGCGCCGGCGCGATAGGTATTGCGCCCATCCTGTTTCGCCTGGTACAGCAGCACGTCGGCCCGCTGCAGCAGCACGGCGGGGGAAATGTCTTCGTCGCGGTAGAAGGCCAGGCCGATGCTGGCGGAGATGCGCACGCTGATGCCGTCGAGTTCGAACGGCTGCCGCATGGCGGCGACGATTTTTTCCGCCAGCACGGCCGCGTCGTCGGGCCGGGCGATCTGCTCCATGATGATGGTGAATTCGTCGCCGCCCAGGCGGGCGATGATGTCGGTGGCGCGCATGGTCTGCGTCAGGCGCTGGGCGAAGGCGCGCAGCAGGGCGTCGCCCGTGCCGTGGCCGTGCGTGTCGTTGACGGGCTTGAAGCGGTCGATATCCATGTACATGACGGCCATCAGGTGCTGCTGCTGGCGGCTGGCATGCATGGCGTCGCTGAGTTTTTGCTGGAAGCCCGCGCGGTTCGACAAGCCCGTCAGGGCATCGACCTGGGCCAGCTTCAGCAGGCGCTGTTTTTCGCGCTTTTGCACGGTGATATCCTGGCGCATCACGTGAAAGCCCACCACCTGCAGCTTGTCTTCGCCGATCTGCGGGATGTAGATCACTTCCATGCAGCGCTCGATGCCTTCCTTCTCGTCTTCTTCCTCGAAGCTCAGCGTTTCGCCGGCCAGCACGCGCTCGATGTACGGCGCCACCGTGCGGTAGCGCGCCTCGCCCACCGTCTCGCGCACGCTGCTGCCCAGCGCCTGCCGGCCCGTCAGGCCGAACTCGCGTTCATAGGCGATGTTCAGGAAGCGGTAGACCTGGTCGGCGTCGATGTAGGCGATCATGGCGGGCAGGGTGTCGGCGATGGTGCGCAGGCGCGCTTCGCTTTCCAGCAGCGCCACTTCCGATTCGCGCAAGGTGGTGATGTCGTCCAGGCTGCCCACGTAGCCTTCGATCTGGCCGTCGATGAGGATGGGAGCGATCTTCACTGAGACCCAGAGCAGCCTGCCGTCGCGCTGCAGGCAGCGCAGGGTGGACTGGAACGGCGCGTGGCTGCGCGTGAGCTGCTCCAGCGCCACGTGCATCAGCGGATAGTCGTCCGGGTGCAGCGCGCTGGTCCAGCCGGCGCCCAGGGCGGCGGCGCGCGGCAGGCCCGTGATCGATTCGAAGGTGCGGTTGACGTAGGTGCAGCGGCGCTGGCGGTCCAGGCGCACCAGCCCGTGCGGCGAGGCGTCGTTGACGGCGGCCAGTTCGGCCTGTTTCTGGCGCAGCTCCAGTTCCTGCTGGCGGCGCTGCGAGATATCCTCGGCGATGCACAGGATATGCTCGACCTGCTGGCGCTCGTCGAACACGGGCACGGAGACGGCGTGCAGGTAGCGCAGGCTGCCGTCAGACAGGCGCAGCGGCTTTTCCGTATGGTCGATGACGCCCCGTTCGGCCAGGATGGCGCGGTCGTCGTCGGCATCGTGCAGGCCGAAGTCGGGCGGGAAGGCCTGGCAATCGGTCTTGCCGATGACGTCGGCGGCCAGGTGGCCGGTGATGTCCTCGGCCGCCTTGTTCCACACTTCCATCTGGCCGAAATTTTCCGGCCGCGCGCTTTTCACGTAGACCAGCACGGGCAAATGGTCGATCAGCGACTGCAGGAAGCTGCGGTTGTCCTGCAGCGCCAGTTCGTCGTGCTTGCGCGCGCTGATGTCGCGCGAGGTGACGGCCACGCCGTCGGCGATGGGCACGACCTGGTGGCGCAGCCAGCGCGTGCCGCCCGAGGCCAAGGTCAGCTCGAATTCATCTTCCAGCGGCTGGCCCGTTTCCATCACCAGCAAGAAGCGCTTGAAGAAGCGCTCGCCGCGCAGCAGCGGCACTTGCGGCAGCACGCGTTGGCCCAGCAGTTCCGAGCGTGGCTTGCCCAGCATGTCGGCGGCCCGTTCGTTGACGTCGGCGAAAATGAAGTCTTCCACGGGCTTGCCCGGCGCGGGGCGCCAGGCTTTCAGCAGCAGCACGGCGTCGAGGCTGCCCTGGTGCGCGGCGCGCAGCAGGGCTTGCGTTTCCTTGGCCTGGCGGATGCTGCGGCGCAGGCGCGCGCTCTGGCGCGTCAGCAGCGCCGTGAAACCGGCGATCAGCAGGCTGGCGGCGATCAGCGCGCCCAGGTAAACCTTGCGGCGGTGTTCGAAGCGGGCCAGGGCAGCGGCACGGCTCACGCCCACCACGGCCAGCAGCGGGTAGCGCGGCAGCTCGCGGTAGCTGTAGATGCGCGAGGTGGCGTCGACGGGCGGCTCGATCAGCAGTTCCTCGGGCGCGTGTTCGGGCGCGCCGGGCATGCGGAAATCGATGCGGTCGCTGATGATCAATTGCTCGCCGATGCGCCCCACCGTCAGGCCGCTGTCGCGCGCCACCAGCATCAGCGCGCCGTGTTCGTCGAGGTTCAGGCGGTCGTAGTCATCGACGAAATACGTGGGATCGACGTGGATGATGATGGCGCCGGCGAAGCGGCCCTGGCCATCGTTCAGGCGGCGCGCCAGGCGGATGGTCCAGTGCTTGCTGGCCGCGTCGAGCACGGGCGTGTCGACCAGGGCCGTGTCGGCCGGATTGGCGGCCAGCGCGCGGAAGAAGGCCTGGTGCGCCAGCTTTTCCGGGAAGTACGCGTTGGCGCTGTCGGTCACGTTGCCGTGCGCGTCGACCAGGGCGATGGGCAATTCCAGCTTCGACGGCAGCACGCTGTCGAGCAGTCCCTGGCGGCGCGTGAATTCGTTGAGGCGCAGCTCGCCGCCAGACTCCTCGTATTTGAGCTTGAACAGCTGCGTGGCGTGGTCGGTCTGGCGCAGGATGTAGCTGGTATGGTCGGCCAGGGTGCGCGCCAGGGTCTGGCTGCCGGCGACGGCGTCGCGCACGGCGCCGGCCTGTTCCTGGCCCACCTGATAGATGACGGCGCCCCACATCACGAGCAGCAGCAGGAGCGCGAACAGGGGCACCAGGCTGATGCTGTACAGGCGGCGGGCAAGGCGTTGCAGGGGTCTTGTTATCGCTATCACGGGCGCTTGCAGGCTAGAGTCATGGAAAAGGGGAGGGCGGCGTGGCGCGCATGATAGCCGAAATCGGCGGTCCTGCGCTGAACCCGGTGCTGCCGCTCCCATCGTCTGTTCGTGGTCTGTCGCTGGCCTTATTCTGCGTTAAATCAAGTAGCTGTGGTGTCGCGCACGTTAAAAAAAGCACGCCGCCCCCCATACGGGCGGGCGCCGTGGCAGAAAAAGTACAATTGCGTCCCCATCCTCTTTAAAATGGATGCTTCTTCCTCCCATATCGAAAGTTGTCATGCAGAGTAAAAAGCCCGACGCGGCAAGACTGGACAAGATCGTGGCCGAAGCGCGCCGCGCCGCCGACCAGCGCGAGAGCGGCTACCGCGAACGCTCGCTGAAGATGTACCCGTGGGTGTGCGGCCGCTGCATGCGCGAATTCACGCGCGCCAACGTGCAGCAGCTGACGGTGCACCACCGCGACCATAACCACGACAACAATCCGCCCGACGGCAGCAACTGGGAACTGCTGTGCCTGTATTGCCACGACAATGAGCACTCGCGCTACCTGGAAGCGGACCGCGGCGCCGGCCTGCTGTCGGCCGACGTGGCACCGGCCACGCACAATCCCTTCGCCGCGCTGGCGGGCCTGATCAGGAAAAAGGACTGAGCGGCCCATCCCGCCTGACCCCATGCGCATCTTGCTGACCGAAGACGACCCGCAGCTGGGCCGCGCCATGCAGATCGGCCTGGAACAGGACGGCTACGCCGTCGACTGGGTCACGAGCGCCGAACACGCGCACACGGCCGTGCGCCTGCACGACTATGGCTGCATCCTGCTGGACCTGGGCTTGCCGGGGCAGGATGGCATGCAGGCGCTGGGCGTGCTGCGCGACAATGGCTACAGCGGCGCCGTGCTGGTCGTCACGGCGCGCGACCAGGTGGGCGAGCGCATCGCGGGCCTCGACGCAGGCGCCGACGATTTTCTCGTCAAGCCGTTCGACCTCGACGAGCTGGCCGCGCGCATCCGCAGCGCCTGCCGGCGCGCCAGCGGGCGCCTGCGCGAAAATCTCGTGCACGGCGAGCTGGTGCTCGATATCGCGGACCGGCAGGTGACGCAAGGGGGCGTGCCCGTGAGCCTGACGGTGAAGGAGTTCCGCATCCTGCAATTGCTGCTGGAACACGGCGGCCGGGTGCTGAGCCGGGAACAGCTGGAGAAAAACCTGTACAGCTGGGGCGATGAAGTGGAAAGCAATGCCGTGCAAGTGCATATCCACCACCTGCGCAAGAAGCTGGGGCGCGAACTGATACGCACCGTGCATGCGATCGGCTATTGCATCGACAAGCCGAAAGTGGCGTGACAACAGAAAACGGGCTGCCCTGAGGCAGCCCGTTGGCATCGATGATGCGGCTGGATTAGCTCATCAGAAATCGACGGTGGCCGACAGCCACAGACGGCGGCCGTCCAGGCTGTTGACATAGCGGTTGGCGTAGGTCAACGCCGGGCCCGAGCCTGCGCGGTAAGGCTGGTAGTCGACGAAGTCCTTGTTGAGCAGGTTGTACACGGCCGCGTTCAGGGTCACGCGCTTGTTCAGCTGGTAGCTGCTGCCCAGGTGCAGCATGGTGTAGCCCTTGTAGTCGCCCAGCGCGGCCTTGGCGGCGCGCGTGGCGGCCGAAGTGCCCGGATCGCGGAAGCGCTCGCTGCGGTATTCGCCGCGCAGCCAGCCATTCCACGCGGGAGAAATGTCCCAGCTCAGGCGCGCGTTGACGGCGTGCTTGGGTGTGTCGCTGAGCGGCATGCCCGCGTTGCTGCCGCTCTTCTGTTCGCTTTCCGTGTACGTGTAGTTGGCGCTGGCCGACAGGGTCTTGCCCAGCGGGAAGCGGGTGTTCAGCTCGACGCCGCGCGTGACGGCCTCGTCCACGTTGATCGACTGGCCGAACGCGTCCACGTTGGGCCAGTTGCCGAAGCTGACGCAGCCGGGACGGTTCGGCGATGGACGATAGCTGCAGTTGAGCAAGCCCGTGCCCGTGGTGATCTTGTCCTTGAATTCGTTGTTGAACAGGGAGCCGCTGGCGGTCCAGCCGGCCAGGTTGTCGAAGTACGCGCCGATTTCCGTTGTCGTGCTCGTTTCCGGCTTCAGGTTCGGGCTGCCGACGAGGGGTATCGTGCCCTGGCCGCCGAAACCGTTGATGCCCGGCGACAGCTGCTCCACGCGTGGCGTCTTGTAGCCCTTGCTGACGCCGCCCTTGATGGTCCAGCTCGGGGTGGCGTTCCACACGGCATAGGCGCGGGGGCTGGTCTGGCCGCCAAAGATGCTGTGATCGTCGTAGCGTGCACCCACCGTCAGGGCAACATTGTCCAGCACTTGCCATTCGTCTTCCACGAACAGGGCTTTTTGCGTGAACTCGAATTTTTTCGGCGCCACGCCATCCGTCATGTCCGCTTTCCACCACTGCGCGCCGACGGTGGCCATGTGCTTGCCCAAAGGTAATACCAGCTTGGTATCGAAGACCTGGCTTTCCACTTCCAGGGTGCGCGCGCTGCCGGCGACGGCGCCCGGCGTGCCCGGCGGAATCGTGCGGCCCAGGGTTTCCGTCCTGTTCACCATGTAGCTGCTGTCGAGCGTGCCGAAGCCGAAGCGGCCCGTGTGCGACAGGGTCCACTGGTCGCGCTTGTATTTCTGCTCGGGGCCGTAGCCGCCCTGCACCGACTGCGTGCCCAGCTGGCCGCGCGAATTGTCGTAGGTCTGGCGGCCCGCGTCCGCATCGAGGATGACGGTATGGAAACGGTTGGGCGTGAAGGCCAGGCGCGCGCCGAAGTTCTCCACGTCCGAGCGCACGGGATTGGCGCCCATGCTGGCGGGCACTTGCGCGCCGGCCGTGTTAGGGATGCGGATGTCGGCCGCATCGCGGCGCTGCTTGCTGCCGCGCAGGGACAGGCCCAGCAGGTCGGTGGCGATGGGGCCGCTCAGGTAGAAGCGGCCCGCCTTGACGTCGCCGAAGTCCGATTCTTGCTGCGCGGTATAGTCGGCCGAGACGGAACCCATCCACTGCTTGCCCACCTTGCGCGTGATGATGTTGATCACGCCGCCCATGGCGTCCGAGCCGTACAGGGTCGACATGGGGCCGCGGATGATCTCGATGCGTTCGATGGCGGCCAGTGGCGGCATGAAGCTCGTCTGCGTGCCGCCGAAGCCGTTCGGCGTGACGTTGCCGGCCGCGTTCTGGCGGCGGCCATCGATCAGGATCAGGGTGTAGTCACTGGGCATGCCGCGGATGCTGATGTTCATGCCGCCCGTCTTGTCGCCCGCCGCGCCCACGTCGATACCTTCCACGCTTTCCAGTGCCTGCGTCAGGTTGCCGAAGCGTTCCTTCGACAGCTCCTGGCGCGTCAGCACGGTGATCGAGGCGGGCGCCTGCTTGATATCCTGCTCGAAGCCGGAGGCGGAAACCACCACTTCCGGCATGCTGGCCGGCGCCGTCTGCGCGTGTGCCGGCAGGCAGGACAGGGCGGCCAAGGCCAGGGCCAGGGTGGTGGGACGCGGCAGGCGCGCGCGGCGGGTGCTGTTGGACATGCAAACTCCTGAGGGTTGATTGCTGATTGTTTCGTTATAAGTTGGCTGGTGCTGGTGTTGGTACGGTAATGGGAATCATTGGCAAAATAAGAATCATTTACAATTGCGAGCCTGGCTTCCCATAAAATATTTCGCTCCGGATCTTGCGCAGAAGTTCTTAAGAGATTCTTAACAAGCACACGGCATCATGCAAACTCTTCCCCAGGCTCGCCCCATGCACATTGCCGTCATCCCAGTTGACCCGAAAACGCCCGTCCCCATGGCGCCGGCAGGCGCATGAGCGGGCCCGTCCTGAAAACCTGGTCGCTGCGGCGCACCTTGTTGGCCGTGCTGCTGGGCCTGACCCTGGCCCTGTGGGTGGGCAGCGCCGCCATCGTGTACGTGGAAGCGCGCCGCGAAAGCCAGGAACTGTTCGACCAGTCGCTGATCGAGACGGGCCATTTGCTGCTGTCGCTGGTGGAAAAGGATGTGCGCGAACATGGCTTGACGGGGCCCATCGACCTGCCCCTGCGCGGCCATCCGAACCCCCACCATTATTTGCTGTTCAAGGTGCGCGACGCGCAGCAGCGCGTGCTGTACCGCAACGATGCGGCCTCCGACATCGCCCTGTCGCGCAGCGCGCCCGACGGCCTGTCGTGGACCACGATCGCCGGCCAGCGCTGGCGCCTGTATTCGCTGTGGGACCAGCAGCGCAGCCTGCAGCTGCTGGTGGCCGAGCCGACCAGCCACCGCGACGACATCAGCCGCGGCTTCTTTTACCGCATCGCGCTGTTCGGCCTGCTGCTGGTGGCGCTGGCCACCGTCGCCATCTGGTGGAGCATCCACCGCGTGTTTCGCGTGCTGCAGGCATCGGCCGACGAAGTGTCGGCGCGTACGCCCGACGAGCTGGCCGACGTGCAGGTGCGCGGCGCACCCACCGAACTGCATCCGCTGCTGCTGGAAATTAACCGCCTGTTCGGCCGCGTGCGGCACAGCCGCGACAACGAGCAGCGCTTCACGGCCGATGCGGCGCATGAACTGCGCACGCCGCTGGCCGCCATCAAGACCAATCTGCAAGTGCTGCAGCGGGCCCGCAGCGCGGCCGAACGCGACGAATTCATCGCCGGCCTGAGCGCCAGCGTGGAGCGGGCCACGCGCCTCGTCAACCAGCTGCTGGCGCTGGCGCAGCTCGACCCGCAGGCGCAGGCCGGGACGGCGCTGGCGCCGGGCGACCTGGCGCCGCTGCTGGCGCGGCAGGAAGAAGCGTGGCAGGCGCTGGCCGCGCCGTACGGGCTGTCGCTGGCGGTGAACGCGGCCCCGGCGCCGTGCGCGCTGGATGACGACAGCCTGCGGATACTGCTGCGCAACCTGGTCGAGAATGCGCTGCGCTACACGCCGGCGCCGGGTGCCGTCGTCGTCAGCTGCGGCGTGGAAGAGGGGCGCAGCTACCTGCGCGTGGCCGATACGGGACCGGGCATCACCGCGGAGTGGCATGAGCGGGTGTTCGAGCGCTTCGTGCGCCTGGTGCAGGTGGAAAGTGCGACGCAGCTGCCCGGCAGCGGCCTGGGATTGTCGATCGTGCGCCGCATCGCCGAACGGCATGGCGCGCACATCGTGCTGGGGACCGGCCTGCAGGGCCGGGGACTGGCGGTGACCGTCATCTTTCCATGACGGCACCGCCAGTGCGTCTAGCGCCTACAGCGACTTCAGGAAAGCCAGCAGCGCCTCGCGCTCCGTCTTCGACAGGTTCTCGAAACGCTGGCGCGCCTTCGTGCCTTCGCCGCCGTGCCACAGGATCGCTTCCGTCAGGCTGCGCGCGCGGCCGTCGTGCAAATAGCCGGCCTGGCCGACATTGCCCATGACTTTTTCCGTGTAGCCGATGCCCCACAGGGGTGCCGTGCGCCACATCTGGCCCTGCGCCTGGCCTTCGCTGAACTTGTCGGCCAGCTCGGGACCCATGTCGTGCAGCAGCAGGTCGGTGTAGGGGCGGATGGTCTGGTTGCGCAATTCCGCGAACAGGTGTCCCGCGCCCGTCTTCATTTCCACCGTGTGGCAGGCAGCGCAGCGCATGCCCTGGAACAGCGTCGCGCCGGCGCCAACCTGCTGCGGGTCGACCTTGAGTTCCTCGATCGGCGCCACGCCTTTCGGGAAACCGCTGGCGATGCTGCGCTGGGCCGGCACGGCCACCAGGGCCAGGTATTGCGTGATCGACTGCAGGTCCGCTTCCGAAATGCCGGGCTGCGCGCCGCCCGCCGCGCAGGCTGCGGGTCCGGCCATGCAGGCGCGGTTGCGGTAGACGGGCGAGGTGACGGCCATGTCCAGCAGCAGCGCGTCGGCCGCCTGGTGGCGCAGGGTGGCCTTCGAGGCCTTCCAGCCGAAGCGGCCCAGGCGCACGGCGCCCGTTTCCGGGTCATACACGTAGTTGGGCTGTCCCTTGACGCCATCGGCGTCCGGCGCGCTGCGGGCGCGCGCCAGGATGTCCGCTTCCGGCACGGCTTCCAGCAAGCCCGTGCCGATCATCGGCGGTGCCGCGCGCAGCGAGACGATGGCCGGCACGGGGCCTTCGAAGGCCAGCGTCGGCTTGCGCAGTTCGACTTGCGTGCCGTCGGCCAGTGCCACGGTGCGCGCCGTGAAACCGCCCACGCTGACGCTGTTGCCCCAGTTCTGCGGCGCGCCGGCAGGCGAGACGGCATTCATCTGGATCGCCGTGCCGTACTGCGGGTGCGGCACCTGCTGGCCCGCCGCGTTGAGGCTGGCGACGCGCACGGCCATGGTGTCGAGGCGCTGGTTCAGGGCCACGGGCGCGGGGCTGCGGCCATTGTTGACGTGGCAGGCGATGCAGGCCGACTGTCCGTAGCGCTGTCCCTGCAGCTTGACGGCCGGCGCGTAGCGGTCGTTGCCGCCCTCATTGTGCTCGCCGGTGGTGAAATTCGTGTGCACCAGGCGGCGGCCTTCGACGAAGCGCTGCATGTTCTGCATGCCGATATGGTTGTGCGGCTGCTGGAACATGAACAGGGCGTTGTCCGAGTAGTTATACGACACGGAACCGAGGCCGCCCGACAGCGTCTCTTCCGGCAGCGGCACGGAATTGAGGCGCGGCTGCACGCCGTACCATGGACGCAGGCCCGCGCCCACCACGTAGGTCCATTCATACGAGTAGTAGCGGATGCCGCCGTCGTCGCCTTTCGACGCCATCGAGGCGGTGGTGGAGAACATCGATGGCGACACTTCGATGATGTCGCCCGCCGTCAGCGCGCGCGCCTTGACGTCCGTGCCGTTCGGCATGCCGGCCGCATCGAGGCCGCCATGGCCCGGATATTCCTTGATCAGGAGGGTACAGGCGCCGTTGATGCCGTTGGCGTTCGTCAGCCTGTCGTTCGCGGGGTAGGCCATGGGCTTGCAGACGGGGACATTGCGGTCCACCAGTTCGCCCGGCGACATCCAGCCATAGCCCGTCACGCCGGGACGGTCGAAGCCGCGGAAGAAGGCCACGCCGCCGGAGAGGAAGTCGACGGTGGTGTACTGGTTGACGATCAGGGTAGGCTTGGTGACGCCGCGCACCTTGCTGTTGTCGATGATTTCCACGCCCCAGGTGCGGTTCTTGAAATACTGCGGCACGAACGTCAGGTAGTTGCCCGGTCCCTTGTCCTGCGGCAGGCCCGTGACGGGATCGACCGTTTCATTCGGGCCGTAGCCGATCTCGTTCCATTCCTCGCCCCGTTCGCGGCCATGGCGCGCCAGGCCCCGCGCGCCGAAACGCGTCACCAGCGTGCCGTCGGCCAGGGTGAACTGCAGGCTTTCCAGCGGCTGCGCGGCGGCCGGCAGCGGCGTCATTGCCGTGCCATCGGCGGGGAATTTCAGCGCCGAGGTGGCGCTGGACGGCAGGCTGTTGTCGCTGCCCGGCGACTTGAAGCTCACTTCCAGCAGCGAGTAGCCGTACTGCGTGGCGCGCGCCACGCCCTGCAGGCGGATGTAGCGCGCATGCACGCCCAGGTTGAAGAATTCCTCGGTGCCGCCGCGGCCATTCGTCACGTAGCGGATCTGCGACCATTGCTGGCCGTCGTCGGACACTTGCAGCGCGTACTGCTTGCCGTACGCGTTTTCCCACTGCAGCTTCATGTAGCCGACGGGCGTCTTCGCGCCGAAGTCGAACTGGATCCAGGCGCCGTCCTCGAACTTGCTGGCCCAGCGGGTAGTCGTCTTGCCGTCGATCGCCATGGCGGCCGACATGCCGTTGTTTTCCACTGGCGAGGAGGTGGCCGCCACGGGGCGGATCTCCACGCCGGGCTGGTTCGGGTCGCCCGTCACGGGCGCTTCGGTGACGGGCGGCGTGTCGGGCGGCAGCACGGGCGTGCCCGAGAAGGCCTGGATTTCAAAGATCGAATAGCCGTACTGGCCCGCGCGTTTCACGCCCTGCATGCGCAGGTAGCGTCCCTGCGCGCTAAAGCCCGCGATGTCCTCGATGCCGCCCTTGCTGTCGTCGACGCGCTGGACGGTGGTCCAGTGCGCATTGTCGTCCGACACCTGCAGCAGGTAGGCGCTGGCGTGCGCGTTTTCCCAGGCGATGCGCACGCGCGTGATGGTTTGCGGGGCGCCGAAATCGAGCGTCAGGTATTCGTTGTCCGTAAACGCGCTGCCCCAGCGCGTGCCGTCGTTGCGGTCGATGGCGGCGCTGGCCGACAGGTCGCCCCGTTCCGCCGAACTGGCCGTGGCGGCGATGGGCGTGAGCGCCGTTTCCGACGCGGTTTGCGCCAGCAGGCGCTGGGCCATGGGCGGCGCGCTGGCGGCCTCTCCACCGCCGCCGCCACCGCATGCGGCCAGCAGCATGGCCAGGGCCAGCGGCAGGCCCTGTCTTGAAAAGCGCGCGAGGCGGGGCCGTTGCGGCCGGTGCCGAAGCGGGGATATATGCATGTTCTCTTCCTTGTTTTTATTGATTAATGTCAGATTGGTCAAACTGGCCAGGCCCGGCGTCTCCGCCTCCCGGCTGCATGGGCGGCGCCATCGCTGCACACCTTGCGGCCGGACGGCGGCAGCGGCGGTGTGACGGGATGCGGGCTGGGAGGTGATTTAATTGCCGAACGGCAATATTTTCCCTAACTTATAGAAGCGCATGGGGCATGTCAAGAGGCCGCATGCAGTTGTCATCAACTGGTCATGCGGCAGCCGGTTTTTGCACTATGGCGGTGCGGAACATGAAAAAAAAGATGCGACTGCATGAAAAAAATTCAGGAAAAAATGCCGGGCGCGGGGCGGGAATGCGGTATCTTCCTGAAATGCCTGCCGACGCAGCGCGCCCCTTTTTTGAGGAAGAACCGACCTTGCCGACCCCGCCCGCCGCACCGATACTTCCCTCCCTGTCCCTGGCTGCCGCGCGCGCGCTGCACCTGGCCGCGCAGGGCTTGCTGCAGGCGCGCCGCAGGAAGGCCGTGAAGGCCGACGTGCTGGCCGCCGTGCGCCAGATGGGCGTGCTGCAGATCGACACCATCCACGTGGTGGCGCGCAGCCCCTACCTGGTGCTGTGGAGCCGGCTGGGCGACTATCCGCAGCCGTGGCTGGAGCAATTGCTGGCCGAGGGCGCGCTGTTCGAATACTGGGCGCATGAAGCCTGCTTCGTGCCCATCGAAGACTATGGCCTGTACCGCCACCGCATGCTCGACCCGGCCGCCATGGGCTGGAAATACTCGACCAAATGGATGGCCGAACAGGGCGAAGCCGTGGCGGCCGTGCTCGAGCACATCCGCGCCAACGGCGCCGCCCGTTCGGCCGACTTCGAGCGCACGGATGGCCAGGCGGGCGGCTGGTGGAGCTGGAAGCCGGAAAAGCGTTCGCTGGAAGTGCTGTTTACCTCGGGCGTGCTGATGATCGCCAGACGCCACAATTTCCAGCGCTATTACGACCTGGCCGAGCGCGTGCTGCCCGGCTGGCACGATGGCTTGCTGCCGCCGGAAGCGCAGGTGCGGCGCCAGCTGCTGCTGGCCAGCGTGAAGGCGCTGGGCCTGGCGCGGGCCGGCTGGATCAGCGATTACTTCCGCACGAAGCAATCGCGCGCCAGCCTGGCGCACGATCTGCAAATGCTGGTGGACGAGGGCGCGCTGCTGCGCTGCACGGTGGCCGGCTGGGATGACGCCGTGTACGTGCATGCCGAGCATGAAGCACTGGCGCGCAGTGCGGCCGCCGGCAAGCTGGCGCCCACCCTGACGACGATCTTGTCGCCGTTCGACCCCGTCGTCTGGGACCGGCGCCGCGCGCTCGAATTGTTCGGCTTTGACTACCGGCTCGAATGCTATACGCCGGCCGAGAAGCGCCGCTATGGCTATTTCACCTTGCCGATCTTGCGCCGCGGCGCGCTGGTGGGACGGCTGGACGCCAAGGCGCACCGCGCGCAGGGGCGCTTCGAGATCAAGTCGCTGGCGCTGGAAGACGGCGTGCGCCTCAGCTCGCGCCTGGTGCAGGACGTGGCCGGCGCCGTGCAGCGCCTGGCGCTCTGGCATGGCTGTCCGCAGATCGATATCGTGCAGGCGCAGCCGGCGCCGTTCGGCCGGCAGCTGGCCGAGGCGCTGCATGACGGCGGCGCTGCCGCAAGGCGGGCCGCATGATGCTGCCGCCGGCTCCTTCCCGCCTGCTCGACGCCGACGGCGTCCCTCATTTCGGCCGCTACACGGGGCAGCTGGACGCCTTCGACTGGAGCGCGCTGGCGCCGCCGCACGCGCGCGGCGGCGTCTGGCGATTGTTTCACCACAAGCGCTGGCATTACGTGGCGCTGTCCACGCCCACCCTGTTCTGCGGCGTGGCCATCGTCGACCTGGGCTGGACCAGCACGGCGTTTGCGTATGCCTTCGACCGCCATAAGGGCAAGATCGTGGCCGCCTTTTCGCAGGATGGCGTGCCCGGGCTGTGCGCCACGGTGGCGCCGCATGCGGGGGGCAGCAGCCGTTTCCGCTTCCTCTCGCAAGTGATCGCCATCGAAGCCCAGCCGCAGCAGCGCTACCGCCTGCGGCTCGACTGCGGCCATTTCGGCATCGATGCGGAATTCGGCCCGCCCGTGGCGCCCACCCTGCTGGCCGTGGGGCCCGTGGGCGAGGGCGGCAGCGCGCACGCCACGCAAAAGTCGGGCGGCCTGCCCCTGTGGGGCACCGTGCGCTGCGGCGCCATGGGCTACAGCTTGGACGACGGCGTGGCCAGCTTCGACTATTCGAACGGCTTGCTGGCGCGCGAGACGGAATGGCGCTGGGCGTCGGCGCACAGCCTGGACCTGGGTTTCAACCTGCAGGCCGGCTATTTCGGCGCGCATGAAAACGCGCTGTGGCTCGACGGCCAGCTGTATGCGCTGGGCCGCGCGCATTTCGACTTCAATCCCGACAACCCGCTGGCGCCGTGGCATGTGTGGACGGATGACGATCTGCTCGACCTGCATTTCAAGCCCGAGGGCGCGCGGCGCGAAGACAAGAACCTGTGGATCGCGGCCAGCCGCTACATCCAGCCCATCGGCACTTTTAGCGGCTGGGTGCGCGCCAGCGCGGACTCTCCCAAGCGCATCGTGGCGCAACTGGCGGGGGTGACGGAAAGCCACCGTTCGCGCTGGTAGGGGCGCGCGGATTTTTCGTGAAACGCACGACAAGGTCAAATTTTTTTGGCAACGCATCCTATACACTGGCGCCTAGTCGCTCCGGCAATCCCGCTCCGGCAATCCATGAGGCCAGAACATGAGTATCCGTAATCTCGACAAGCTGTTCAAGCCGGCCTCGGTGGCCCTGATCGGCGCCACGGCGCGCGAACGCAAGCTGGGCGCCATCGCCCTCTCTAATCTGCTGGGCGGCGGGGACCAGGGGGCGCAGTATAAAGGTGATCTTTGGCCCGTCAATCCCAAATACGACGAACTGATGGGCCTGAAATGCTACCGCAAGCTGGCGCACTTGCCGAAAGCGCCGGACCTGGCCATCATCTGCACGCCGCCCGCCACCATCACGGCCCTGATCCGCGAACTGGGCGCGTTGGGCACGCGCGCCGTCATCGTCATGACGTCCGGCCTGGACCCCGTGCGCGAGCAGTCGCTGCGGCTGGCCATGCTGAAGGCGGCCAAGCCGCACCTGCTGCGCATCCTGGGCCCCAACAGCATGGGCTTGCTGGTGCCGAAACTGGGCTTGAACGCCAGCTTCGCCCACGTGGGGGCGACCAGCGGCAAGATCGCCTTCGTGTCGCAGTCGGGCGCGCTCGTGTCGGGCGTGCTCGACTGGGCCAATGCGCATGGCGTGGGCTTTTCCAAGTTCATTTCGCTGGGCGCCAGCTACGACATCGATTTCGGCGACCTGCTCGACTACCTGGCGGGCGACGTCGACACGGCCGCCATCCTGCTGTACATGGAAGACATCCAGGCGGCGCGCAAATTCATGTCGGCGGCGCGGGCGGCCGCGCGCAGCAAGCCCGTCATCGTGCTGAAAGCGGGGCGCGCCGCCGAAGGCGCGGCCGTGGCGGCCTGGCATACGGGCGCGCTGGCCGGTTCCGACGCCGTGTACGATGCGGCCATCCGCCGCGCCGGCATGCTGCGCGTGTACTCGGCCGAGGAACTGTTCGATGCCGTGGAAACCCTCACGCACATCCGCTCGCAGCGGGGCGAGCGCCTGGCGATCCTGTGCAACGGCGGCGGCCTGGGCGTGATGGCCACCGATGCGCTGGTGGGCAGCGGCGGCAAGCTGGCCGAGCTGTCTCCCGATACCGTGATTGCGCTGGAAAAAGCCTTGCCGCGCGGCTGGTCGCACGACAACCCCGTCGGCCTGCCCGGCGACGCGCCCGTGCAGCGCTATGCCGACGCCATCGTGCCGCTGCTCGACGAGCCGCAGGCGGACGCCTTGCTGCTGCTGCACGCGCCCACGGCCATGGTCTCGTCGATCGACATCGCCGAAGCCGTCACGCCGCTGATCAAGGCCACGTCGCGCACGGTACTGTCGTGCCTTCTGGGCGGCACCACCGTGGCGCCCGCGCGCCAGGTGTTCAACCGGGCCGGCATTCCCACCTACGACACGCCGGAAAAGGCCGTGCATGGCTTCATGCAGATCGTGCAATACCGGCGCAACCAGGAAACCCTGATGCAGGTGCCGGCGCAGCTGCCCATGTCGGCCACGCCGCGCCGCGCGCGCGTGCGCGAAATCGTCGCCGCCGCGCTGGCCGCCGGCCAGACGGTGCTGGGCGAATGCCGCTCGAAGGAAATCCTGGCCGCCTACGGCATCCCCGTGGCCACCACGCGCATGGCGGCCGACGTGGAAGAGGCGCTGGCCGTGGCGGCGGACATCGGCTACCCGGTGGCGCTGAAAATCCATTCGCCCGACATCGCCCACAAGTCCGACGTGGGCGGCGTGGCGCTGGACCTGGATACGCCCGACATCCTGCGCACGGCCGCCGCGGCCATGCTCAAGCGCGTGCGTCGCATGCGCCCCGACGCCCTGATCGACGGCTTCACGGTGCAGCAGATGGCGCGCCGGCCGCATTCGCATGAACTGATCGTCGGCGTGACGACGGATGCCGCGTTTGGCCCCGTCATCCTGGTGGGGCAGGGCGGCATCGCCGTGGAAGTGACGGCCGATCACGCCATCGGCCTGCCGCCGCTGAACATGGTGCTGGCGCGCGACATGCTGGCGCGCACGCGCGTATCGAAACTGCTGGCCGGCTACCGCAACCAGCCGCCGGCCGACATCGACGCCATCTGCTACACCCTGATCCAGGTAGCCGAGCTGGTGGCCGATATCGGCGAGCTGGCCGAACTCGATATCAATCCGCTGGTGGCCGACGCCGATGGCGTGATCGCCCTCGACGCGCGCATCCGCCTGCAGCCGGGCCAGAAGAGCGACCGCCTGGCCATCCGGCCGTATCCGCAGGAGCTGGAAGAGCAGGTGACGTGGATGGGGCAATCCATCCTGCTGCGCCCCATCCGCCCCGAGGATGCGCCGCAGCACATGGACCTGTTCCACGCGCTGGACCCGGACGACGTGCGCCTGCGTTTTTTCACGTCCATGCGCGAACTGCCCGTGTCGCAGCTGGCGCGCCTGACGCAGATCGATTACGACCGCGCCATGGCCTTCATCGCCACGCACACGGGCCCGGACGGCAAGCCGGAAACCCTGGGCGTGGTGCGCGCCGTGGCGGACCCGGACAATATCCACGCCGATTTCGCCATCGCCGTGCGCTCGGCCCTGAAAGGCAAGGGACTGGGCCACATCCTGTTTGAAAAGCTGGTCGATTATTTCCGCAGCCGGGGCACGGAAGCGCTGGTGGGCGAGGCGATGGCGCGCAACAAGGGCATGCAGCGGCTGGTGAAAAGCTTTGGCGGCGAGGTCACGCCGTCGGAGGAGCCGGGCGTGGTCAACCTGCACATCGGGTTGCGCGCGTCCTGAAAAACGCCGGGGCATGCCGCGGGTTTGTGCAGGATCAAGCCCATCCCTGTCGGTAGTCTTTACACTTTCACTTCCAGGATGACATATCAAGCGTATTTTCGGGAGTGAGTGCATGCTTACTGCAACATATATATTGGTTTCCCTGTCGGTGGAGCAGGCAAGCATCCGCCTGAGTTTGTTGGCATTTCAAAAATACATGCATGTGCAACTGCGCCAGCAGAGCAGCCTGAGCCTGGCGCAGCTGCAGTATGCGGGCGACTGGCTGACCCGGCTGTACCAGGGGGGCTACTGGCGCAAGGTGGAGATGTATCTGATCCCCGCCATCCGCCAGGCCACGCCGCATGCCGACGGCTTGCTGGACGAGTTGAACGGCTTGAACCATGCGGCGCTGGAAAGCATCAATGTCGTGCAGCAGCGCGCGGGTGCCGCCATCGACAGCTCCGAGCTGCAGGCCGAGCAGCTGTGCGCGGCCATCGACGCCTTTTGCGGGGCCTTGCTGCAGCGCCTGGAAAAAGAAGAACGCGAACTGTTCGCGCTGGCGCGCAAGGTCATCGTGGGCGAAGCGTGGTTTGCCATCGCCTACCAGTTCCTCGCCCACGATGCGCGCGCGCAGGAAGCGCGCCGCGGCAAGGCGCAGGTGCTGCCCTTTGTCCTTCCGGCGCCGGGCACGCCTGGCGGCGCCGCTGACACCACGGGCAGCGCCGCTGCCGCCGGCGAGACCGCCGTGCCTGCCGCGGCGCAGCCCCTGCGCGCGCAGGCTTGAACGGGAGCGAGCGCACACCCCGTTCGCCCGTTTGCGCCGGGGCGTGCGCCCTGGTTTTGCGCTGGCGTCTTCATGGGAGAAATGTCGTATTAGTCATTTGGTAACTTGTACATACCTGTCCGATGCAATACCCCGGGCTTTGTTATGATGGTGGTTTTGATCCACGCGAAACCCGTCATGTTCGAATTTCTTTTCAAGCGTTCTGCCAGCAAGCCTTCCGCACCAGACCCTGTCGTGGCAGAACAGGCCGCCGCCTCGGCGCAGAGCGCATCGCGCCGCGCCGAACAGGTAGCGCGTGCCCATGCCGTGGCGGGCGACGAAGCCGCCGCCGCCGATTTTATCGTTTCCAGCGAATTTGCCGATGCCCGCCTGATCGCGGCTGAACACGTCCATGCCTTGCCCCTGCTGGAAAAAGTCCGCCAGGCCATGCGCAACACGGATCGCCGCGTCGCCAAGCTGATGCAGGGCCGTATCGACCTGATCCGCCACCAGGCGGCGGAAACCCAGCGTGCCCAGGCCAGCATCGACACGGCCGGGCGCCTGTTGAACGATGACAAACTGAGCCCCAACCAGGTCGCCGAGCTGGATCGCCAATGGCAGGTCATCAAGGCCACGCCGGAACTGGCCACGGCCTTTGCCGCCGCGCGCGCCGCGCTGGCTGCCCGCCTGGAAGCGCAGGTGCTGCTGCAGCGCGCCGTGATCGACGCCGTCGCCGCCGTGCGCGCGCTGGCGGCCAGCGGCCAGGGCGCCGGGGAACTGGCGCAGGCGCTGGCCCGCCTGGACGCGGACCATGCGCAGCATGCGCAATCGCCCGAGCGGGCATCGTTGCCTAAACACCTGGAAAGCGACTTTGCGCAGGCGCGCGAGCAGGCGCAGTCCGCCTTGCAGGCGCTGCAGCAGCACCAGGCCGTGTTCGACGCGCGCCAGGCCGCGCTGGTCGACTGGCAGGCGCAGGATGCCGTCACGCTCGACGCTGACACCCTGAAACGCGCGTGGCAAGCGCTGCCGCGCCTGCCCGAGTCGCCGCTGTCCGACAGCCTGCAGCAGCAATTTGCGGCCCTGCTGGCCAGCGCACCGGCGCCCGTGCAGGCAGCGCCTGTGGCCGCCGTACCTGGCGAAGCGGTAGAGCATGCGCCTGCGCCGCGCAAGCCGCGCCAGGAACACGCACCCGTGTCGAAGGAGGAGGCGGAACAGTTCGTCAAGACGCTGGACTCCATGGAAGCGGCCTTGCAGGACGGCTTGCTGCACGTGGCGTCCGAACACGACAAGACCTTGCGCGATAGCAAGCACGGCCGTCTGACGCCGGCCCAGTCCGACCGCCTGGCCCACGTGCGCGCGCAATTCAAGCAACTGGCCGACTGGGCGCGCTGGGGCGGCAACGTCTCGCGCGAGGAATTGGTCAAGGCCGGCGAAGAGTTGCCGGCGCAACAATTACCGATGGCCGAGCTGGCCAAGAAAGTGGGCAGTTTGCGCGAGCGCTGGAAGTCGCTCGACACCTTGTCCGGCCCCGCGCCCAAGTCCCTGTGGGAGCGTTTCGACGCCGCCTGCAGCCTCGCGTATGCGCCGGCGGCCCAGCATTTCAAGCAGCTGGCCGAAGAGCGTCACGGCAATGCGGCCAAGGCCCAGGAACTGATCGCGGAAACGGCCGCCCTGGCAGCCGAAGAGAGTACCGACTGGAAACACATCGCCTCCGCCTCGCAGCGTTTGCGCCAGGCGTGGACGCGCCTGGGCACCATCGACCGCAAGGAAAAGAAACGCCTGGATACGGAATTTGGCGCCGCCCTCGACGCCTTGTCGAAGCCGCTGGAAACGCAGCGCCAGATCGAGACGGCGCGGCGCGAACAATTGATCGTCGAAGTGGGCTTGCTCAAGCCGTCCGAGCGCAACACGGTCGACATGCTGAAAGCCTTGCAGGATAAATGGCAGGAATTGGCGAAGGCCCTGCCGCTCGAGCGCCGCGCGGAACAGGCGCTGTGGCAGCGTTTCCGCGCCGCCTGCGACGATATCTTCGCCAAGCGCAAGGAAACGGCCCACGCGGCCGACCACGAGCGGCGCGAACACCTGCACGCGCGCGTGGCGCTGTGCGCCAGCCTGGAAACGGCCGTCGTGCCCGAGGGCGACGACAAGGCCCGCACGGCCTTTATCCATCACTTGCTGCGCGACACGCGCGCCGCCTGGAATGCCACGGGTCCCGTGCCGCGCGCCAGCGAAGCGAATATCGAGCAGCGCTACCAGGCGGCGGCCGCCGGCCTGCAAGCGCAGGCGGATGCCATCGCCGAGCGCGCGGGCGCGGCCCAGGTCAACGCCCTGCGCGACAAGCTGCGCCTGACGCAGGCGCTGGAAACGGCCCTGATCGAGGGCGATGCCGGCACGGATGGGGCCATCTGGTCCGAACGCTGGAGCGCCTTGCCGCCGCTGGACGCCCAATACGAACGCAGCCTGCAGCAGCGCTTTGCCGCCGCCCAGGCGGCGCTGGGCGAGGGCGCGGCCGCCTACGTGCAGCAGTTGCAGGCCGGCCAAGCCCGCTTGCTCGATGAAGTCTTGCGCCTGGAAATCGTCGCCGGCGTCGACAGCGGCGCCGAATTTGCCCGCGACCGCCTGAAAATGCAGGTGGAAGTGCTGCAATCGTCGCTGAAATCGGGCCAGAAGCCGCTCACGCAAGTGTCGCAGCTGATGCAGCTGTGCGCGATTGCCGCCGCCACCGACGCGCGCACGGCCAGCCGCATCGAAACCCTGCTGCGCCGCATCGGAGGCAACGTCAAATGAGCACTTCCGTCCGCGTCCAGCACGCCGATTTTGACCTCAGTCAAGAAATCGCACAATTGCGTGCAGGCAACCCCAAGGTAGGCGCCGTCGTCGGCTTCGTCGGCACGGTGCGCGACATGAACGAGGGGCTGGACGTGGCGGCCATGGAGCTCGAGCATTATCCGGGCATGACGGAAAAGTCCATCGAAGCCATCGTGGAGCAGGCACGGGGCCGCTGGCCCCTGTCGGGCGCGCTGGTGATCCACCGCGTGGGTCCCTTGCTGCCGCAGGAGCAGATCGTGCTGGTGGCCGTCTCGTCCGCCCACCGGGGCGAGGCGTTTGCCGCCTGCGAGTTCATCATCGACTACCTGAAGACGGAAGCGCCGTTCTGGAAGAAGGAAGACACGCCCGAAGGGGCGCGCTGGGTCGATGCGCGCGACAGCGACGAGACGGCCCTGGACAAATGGGCGACAAAAGCAAGCAGCATTTGAATCGTATCTGCCGCGCACGCTAGCATTTGCCCAAATGCAGCGGTTTCCTGCTTTGTGTATGCTTGAAAAGTACTGCCTCACCCCAATTTGGTTAACAACTAATTAACCGGGAGCGCTTTTCATGCGACAAGACAAACTCACTACCAAATTACAGGAAGCCCTGGCCGATGCGCAAAGCTTGGCCGTGGGCAACGACAATCCCTATATCGAACCAGTCCACCTGCTGACGGCCCTGTTGAACCAGGACGACGGCGGCGCCCGCTCGCTGTTGCAGCGGGCCGGCGTCAATGTGGGCGGCCTGTCCAAGGCCCTGGGCGCCTCCATCGAACGCTTGCCGAAGGTGTCGGGCACGGGCGGCGACGTGCAGGTCAGCCGCGAATTCGTGGCCCTGCTGAACCTGGCCGACAAGGAATCGCAGAAGGCGGGCGACCAGTTCGTGTCCAGCGAAATGGTCTTGCTGGCCATGACGGACGACAAGTCCGACTGCGGCAAGCTGGCGCGCGAAAACGGCCTGACCCGCAAGGCCCTGGAAGCGGCCATCGAGGCTGTGCGCGGCGGCAACAAGGTCGATTCGCAGGAGGCCGAAGGCCAGCGCGAAGCCCTGAAAAAATACACCCTGGACCTGACGGAACGGGCGCGCAAGGGCAAGCTCGACCCTGTGATCGGCCGCGACGATGAAATCCGCCGCACCATCCAGATTCTGCAGCGCCGCAGCAAGAACAATCCCGTGCTGATCGGCGAACCGGGCGTGGGCAAGACGGCCATCGTCGAAGGCCTGGCGCAGCGCATCGTCAATGGCGAAGTACCCGAGTCCCTGAAGGGCAAGCGCGTACTGTCGCTGGACATGGCGGCCTTGCTGGCGGGGGCGAAATTCCGCGGCGAATTCGAGGAACGCCTGAAATCCGTGCTGAAGGAACTGGCCATGGATGAAGGGCAAACCATCGTCTTCATCGACGAGATGCACACGATGGTGGGCGCGGGCAAGGCCGAAGGCGCGATGGATGCGGGCAATATGCTGAAACCGGCGCTGGCGCGCGGCGAACTCCATTGCGTGGGTGCCACCACCCTGGACGAGTACCGCAAGTACATCGAAAAGGATGCCGCGCTGGAACGCCGCTTCCAGAAAGTGCTCGTCGACGAACCGACCGTGGAAGCGACGATCGCCATCCTGCGCGGCTTGCAGGACAAGTATGCGCTGCACCACAAGGTGGAAATCACGGACGCGGCCATCATTGCCGCGGCGGAATTGTCGCACCGCTACATCACGGACCGCTTCCTGCCCGACAAGGCCATCGACCTGATCGATGAAGCGGCGGCGAAGATCAAGATCGAGATCGATTCCAAGCCGGAAGTGATGGACAAGCTGGAACGCCGTCTGATCCAGCTGAAGATCGAGCGCGAAGCCGTCAAGAAGGAAAAGGACGAGGCGTCACTGCGCCGCCTGGCCTTGATCGAGGAAGAAATCGTCAAGTTGCAGCGCGAATACAATGACTTCGAGGAAATCCTGAAGGCGGAAAAAGCCGTGGTGCAAGGCAGCACGCACATCAAGGAAGAGATCGAGCAAGTCAAGCTGCAGATGGAGCAGGCCACGCGCGAGAGCAACTGGCAGAAAGTGTCGGAATTGCAGTATGGCAAACTACCGCAGCTGGAAGCCCAGCTCAAGCAGGCTGACAGCGGCATGCCGAAACTCGATCCCGACCAGCCGAAGTTGCTGCGCACGGAAGTGGGCGCCGAGGAAATCGCCGAAGTGGTGTCGCGCGCGACGGGTATTCCCGTGTCGCGCATGATGCAGGGCGAACGCGACAAGCTGCTGCACATCGAAGAGAAGCTGCATGAGCGCGTCGTGGGCCAGGATGAAGCGATCACGGCCGTGGCTGACGCCATCCGCCGCTCGCGCGCCGGCCTCTCCGACCCGAACCGTCCCTATGGTTCCTTCATGTTCCTGGGACCGACGGGCGTGGGCAAGACCGAGCTGAGCAAGGCGCTGGCGACCTTCCTGTTCGATACGGAAGAATCGATGATCCGCATCGACATGAGCGAGTTCATGGAGAAGCATTCCGTGGCCCGCCTGATCGGCGCGCCGCCCGGCTATGTGGGCTACGACGAAGGCGGCTACCTGACGGAAGCCGTGCGCCGCAAACCGTACAGCGTGATCCTGCTCGACGAAGTGGAAAAGGCGCATGCCGACGTCTTCAACGTGCTGCTGCAAGTGCTCGACGATGGCCGCATGACGGACGGCCAGGGCCGCACGGTGGACTTCAAGAATACCGTCATCATCATGACCTCGAACCTGGGTTCGCACAAGATCCAGGCCATGGAAAGCGATGATCCCGGGGTCGTGAAGCTGGCCGTGATGGCCGAGGTGCGCTCGCACTTCCGTCCCGAGTTCGTCAACCGTATCGATGAAATCGTGGTGTTCCACGGCCTCGACGAGAAAAACATCGGCGCAATCGCGAAGATCCAGCTGAAGATCCTCGAAGAACGCCTGGCGCGCATGGACATGCAGCTGAGCCTGACCGACGCGGCCCTGCAGCAGATCGCCGAAGCGGGCTACGACCCGGTGTATGGCGCCCGTCCGCTGAAGCGGGCGATCCAGCAGCAGATCGAAAATCCGCTGTCCAAGCTGATCCTGGAAGGCCGCTTTGGCCCGAAAGACGAGATCCGCATCGACGCCCAGAACGGCAACCTGGTATTTACGGGCGCGCAGGTGGGGCTGGACAAGGTGTAATTTACCCTAAAGGCGAACAAAAGCCGGGGTCAGACCCGCCGGGTCTGACCCCAGTTCTACGCTGTGGGGTGTTGGCGCAAGCTAACATCTGCATAATCTAAAGCGGGGCGGTATCAGGCTGGACCTGATGCCGCCCTTCTTGTTATGATCGGTACTATTTTCTGACTAATTCCGGAGGCGGTACGATGGCAAACACATGGCAAGCAGGGCGGCGCATTGGAGTGGGATTGACCTTGGCGGCGGCCGTGCTGGCATTGCCTGCTCATGCCCAGGAAGAGAAGGTCTTGAACATCTATAACTGGTCCGACTATATCGGCGACGATACGATCAAGAATTTTGAAAAGGAAACGGGCATCAAGGTGCGCTATGACGTTTTCGATAACAACGAAATCCTCAATGCGAAACTGGTGGCGGGCAAGTCCGGCTACGACATCGTCGTGCCGACGGCCCAGTGGGCGCGCCTGCAGATCGATGCGGGCTTGCTGCGCAAACTCGACAAGAGCAAGCTGACCAACCTGGGCAACCTGGACCCCAGCCTGCAGGCCAAGCTGTCGAAGATCGACCCGAACAACGATTACCTGGTCGACTGGCTGTGGGGCTACACGACGGTGGGCATCAACGTCAACAAGGTCAAGGCCGCGCTGGGCGGCATGCCCATGCCCGACAATGCCTGGGACCTGGTCTTCGACCCGAAATATGCGGCGAAGCTGAAATCGTGCGGCGTGTCCTTCCTCGATTCGCCGTCGGAAGTGCTGCCGGCCGCCCTGCAATACCTGGGCAAGCCCGCGTACTCGAAAACCGCAGGCGACTACCAGGAAGCGGGCAAGGTGCTGCAAGCGATCCGCCCCTACGTGACCCTGTTCAGCTCGTCAGGCTACATCAATGACATGGCCAACGGTTCCGTCTGCGTAGCGCTGGGCTGGTCGGGCGACATCAATATCGCGCGCCAGCGCGCCATCGATGCGAAAAACGGCAATGTGATCCAGGTGCTGGTGCCGAAGACGGCCGCCCTGATGTTCGATACCATGGCCATCCCCGCCGACGCGCCCCATCCGACCAATGCGCACCTGTTCATCAACTACATCCTGCGCCCGCAAGTGCATGCCAGCCTGAGCAACAAGGTGTTCTACGCGAATCCGAATCCGGCCAGCATCAAATATGTGCGCAAGGATATCGGCGAGAACAAGGCCATCTTCCTGTCGGATGCCGACAAGCAGCGCATGGCTGCGCCGGAAGCGACCACGGCCGATATCCGCCGGCTGATGACGCGTATCTATACGAAGTTCAAGACGGGAGTGTAAGGCGGGAGTGTAAAAACAAGGATGGCGCGAGGGACGGGCCTGTAAGCCGTCGCTGGCGCCATTCGATATTGCCGAGGTGAACACTACTCGTGGTAGCGGTCCAACAGCTTGTGGTGACTGCCGCGCATTTCTTCGATCAGTTCAAAGGCGACGAAGCCGATGATGGCGGCGAAGATGGCGATGAAGAGAAAAACGAGGAAGGTTAACATGGTCTTTCAGCCGCCGTTGGACGGCTGTCCGCTGGGTTGCTCAATGTGCCAGAGCAGCGCTCCAACACGTAGTTGATGCAATTAAACTCTAGCAGATCGGCAGCGCTTTGCAAGGCCGCCGAGTTGTAATTTCCACCAGAATTTGTCCCAGCGCACTTTTTGCGCATTTTCCTGCTTGCCCCCTCATTCGACGACCAGGTCGCGCACCATCACGGCGTTCAAATGCACGCTGACCGGGTCGCACTGCCCAAGCTGTCCATCGTTGCGCATTTCCCTTACTTCACCACCCTCATTTGACGACCAGGTCATGCGCCATCACGGCTTTCAGATAAACGCTGATGGGGTCGCCTGGTTCGCGCTGCGAGAACCACCACGCGCTGGCCTTGCGCATTTCCCATTCCTGTTCTTCGCCCGTCAGCAGCAGGGCGGCCGCCTGGCCCAGGGTGGGCTGGTGGCCGACGATGAGCACGGTTTCCTTGCCGCCGGGCCAGTTGGCCGCTTTCAGGATGTCTTCCGCCTCGGCGCCGGGCGCCAGTTCCGGCATCAGCTTGAACTTGCGGCCCAGCGCTTCTGCCGTTTGCAGGGTGCGCAGGGCGGGGCTGACGAGGATACGGCAGTTTTCCGGCAGTTGCGAGCCTAGCCATTCCCCCATGCGGCGCGCCTGTTTCTGACCTTTGACGGTCAGGGCGCGTTCGAGGTCGGGGACGCCCGGTTCCGCTTCTGCGTGTCGCCACAAGATGAGATCCATGCTGTGCTCCTCTGTGTAGAAAGTCGATAGCCGCCTATTCGCCGACCTCCGCGCCCGGCGTGCCCAGTGCGTGCATCAAGTATTGCTGGGCACTGAACGGCGTTTGCTTGCCGCGCGGCTTGCGGCGCGCATAGTGGCCCGTCGGCTCCAGTTCCCATGCATTCGTATTATCCTTCAAATACGGATTCAGGCCCTCGGCGATCACGCGCCGCTTCAGCGCCCGGTCCAGCACGGGGAAGGCCACTTCCACGCGGCGGAACAGGTTGCGGCTCATCCAGTCGGCGCTGGCCAGGTAGACATCGTGCGCCAGGTCGTTGCGGAAATAGTAAATGCGGCTGTGTTCGAGGAAACGGCCGATCACGGAGCGCACCTTGATGTTTTCCGACAGGCCAGGCACGCCCGGCTTCAGGGTGCAGGCGCCGCGCACGATCAGGTCGATCTTCACGCCATCGGTCGAGGCCGCATACAGGGCGCGGATCACGGATTCGTCCACCAGCGCGTTGACTTTCACGATGATGCGCCCGCGCCGGCCGGAGCGGGCGATCTTCGCCTCGTTGCGGATGGCCTTGATGATCTCGCTTTGCAGGCCGAACGGCGCCAGCCACAGGTGGTTCAGGTTGTGCGGCTTGGTCAGGCTGGTCAGGTGGATGAAGACTTCGTTCACTTCCACGGCCAGGTCCTGGTTGGCCGTCAGCAAGCCGAAGTCCGTGTACAGTTTGGTGGTCGTGGGGTGATAGTTGCCGGTGCCTAAGTGAGCGTAGAAGCGCAGCGCGCCGTCTTCGCGGCGGATGACGAGCGCCACCTTGGCGTGGGTTTTCAGGCCCACCACGCCATACACGACTTGCGCGCCCGCCTGCTCCAGCTTGTCGGCCCAGTTGATATTGGCTTCTTCGTCGAAGCGCGCCATCAATTCCACGATGACGGTCACTTCCTTGCCCATCTTTGCCGCCGTGATCAGCGACTCCATCAGGTCCGAGTTCATGCCCGTGCGGTAGATCGTCTGCTTGATGGCCACGACGGACGGATCGTAGGCGGCGCTGCGGATGAAGTCGATGACCGTCTGGAACGACTGGTAGGGGTGGTGCAGCAGGATGTCGTGCTTGTTCAGCGCGGCAAAGATGTCGTTGCCGATGGCTTTGTGCGCAAGGCCGGGGAAGAAGGGCGTAAAGCGCAGTTCGGGCTGCTTGACGTGGTCGATCATTTCCGACAGGCGCACCAGGTTCACGGGGCCGTTGACGCGGTACAAACGGCTTTGATCGAGGTTGAACTGGTCGAGCAGGAACTGCGACAGTTCTGGCGGGCAATTACGCGCCACTTCCAGGCGCACGGAGGTGCCGAACTGGCGCCCTACCAGCTCGCCCTTCAGGGCCTGGCGCAGGTTCTTGACTTCGTCTTCATCGACCCACAGGTCGCTGTCGCGCGTGACTCGGAATTGCGAATAGGCAATTACTTCGCGCCCGGCGAACAGGTCCGAGATGTGTGCATGGATGACGGAGGACAATAAACAGAAGGACACGCCGTCGCCCGATATCTCGTCCGGCAGCTTGATGACGCGTGGCAAGACACGGGGCGCCTTGACGATGGCGATCGCCGTGCCGCGGCCGAACGCATCCTTGCCGCTCAGCGAGACGATGAAATTGAGACTCTTGTTGACCACTTGCGGGAACGGGTGGGCCGGGTCCAGGCCGATGGGGGTGAGCAGGGGGCGCACTTCGCGGTCGAAATATTCCTTGACCCACGCGCGCTGCGCCTCGTTGCGGTCGCTGTCGCGCAGCAAATGCACGCCCGCTTCGCGCAGGGCCGGCAAGACTTCGCTATTTAATATCTCGTACTGGCGTTCCACCAGCGCATGGCATTCCTTGCCGATGCGCTCCAGATTGGCCGCCAGGGCAGGGTGGCCCGCCAGCGAACCGCCGATGCTGCCGGCCGCCAGCAGGCTGGCCACGCGCACCTCGAAGAACTCATCCATGTTACTGCTGACGATGCACAGGTAGCGCAGGCGCTCGAGCAGCGGAATGTTCGGATCTTCCGCCTGGGCCATCACGCGCCGGTTGAAAGTCAGTTGCGACAGTTCGCGGTCAAGCAGGATGCCCGATTTGGTCACTTCCATGTGCAGTTCAGGTTTCATATTCTTTTGTCTTTGCAGATAGTTAATTCTAGCCGTATTTCATCATGTATGACGCGCTGTGAGTGTAATCATGAAATATGACGTAAGCGTGACACAAGCTGTCATAAAGCGTCGCCCACGCTGTCATTTTTCGCGTCAAAAATGGCATTTCTCGGGGCGTAGGCAAATATTTCATGAAATTTGGCGCATGTCATAAAGCTGTCATATTCGCTTGCTAGACTGCGCAGCATTCAACCGGGACTTTGAGCCCTAACAACCCTGAGGACTTGATATGCAAATGAAGCAAATGTTCAAATTTATCGTCGTGGGTGCTTCGGCAGCGATGGCATTTTCTTCCGCTTCCGTCATGGCGGCAGATATGACAGGTGCTGGTGCAACCTTCCCGTACCCGATCTACGCCAAATGGGCTGAGACTTACAAAGCCAACACGGGCAACGGCCTGAACTACCAGTCCGTCGGTTCCGGCGCCGGCATCAAGCAAATCAAGGCCAAGACTGTTGAATTCGGCGCTTCGGACATGCCTTTGAAGGCAGAAGAGCTGGAAGAAGCGGGCCTGATGCAGTTCCCTGCCATCATGGGCGGCGTCGTCACCATCGTCAACCTCGACGGCGTCAAGCCAGGCCAGCTGAAGATGACGGGCAAGGTCGTTGCCGACATCTACCTGGGCAAGATCACCAAATGGAGCGCGCCGGAAATCGCCGCCCTGAACACCGGCGTCAAGCTGCCGGACACGGAAATCACCGTGGTGCACCGCGCCGACGGTTCGGGCACGTCCTTCCTGTTCACCGACTTCCTGTCGAAAACCAACCCGGAATTCAAATCGAAGATCGGTGCTGGCTCGGCTGTGAAATGGGCCGTGGGCGTGGGCGGCAAGGGTAACGAAGGCGTCGCCGCCAACGTGCAGCGTATCAAGGGTTCGATCGGCTACGTCGAGTGGGCTTACGCCAAGAAAAACAATATGTCGCACACCCAGCTGCAAAACAAGGACGGCAACTTCCTGCAGCCTGACGACGAAAACTTCAAGGCAGCAGCCGCTTCGGCACCTTGGACGCAAACCCCAGGCTTCGGCGTGGTCCTGACCGACCAGGCTGGCAAGAACAGCTGGCCTATCACGGGCGTGTCGTTCATCCTGATGCACAAAGTCCAGGCTGACGCAGGCAAGGCTAAAGAAGTCCTGAAATTCTTCGACTGGGCCTACAAAAACGGCGGCCCTGCTGCCGTCGAACTGGACTACGTGCCAATGCCGGCATCGGTCGTGAAACTGGTGCAGGAATCGTGGAAAGCCAACCTGAAAGACGCATCGGGCAAAGCCATCTACTAATTCGATAGCTTGACCAGATAAGTACCTATCCTTGTCCCCGCCAGCAGCACGGCGGGGCAGGGAGTTAGCCAGGACCGCCCGCAAGCCCTTGCAGACGGTCCTGGCTAAAAGAATAAAAGTAGCTAAAAGAATAAAAGCAACGACGCCTGACAAAACCGTAGCGAGCGGAAGGGAGTTGCGGTCGAGAAGCGCAACTGTACGAAGGTACAGTGAGCATCGCAGGCCATAAATCCCGACGCGCAGCAGGTTTTGATAGGCGTATTAAAACAGCAACACCGGCAGTACCACCCACATCTGGCACAATATGAGCGCACAATCTACCTCCTCCACGATCCCCATGCCAGGCGGCACCATGACCGATTCCATCAGTCACGCGCAAATGCTATCGACCATGCGCAAGCAGCGCATCCAGGATTTCCTGTTCCACAAGGTGACGATGCTGTTCGCCCTGTCGGTGCTGGTCGTTCTGGTCGGCATCATCATTTCGCTGATCATGGAATCGATACCGGCCTTCCAGACCTTCGGCCTGCACTTCATCGTTTCGGCCGAGTGGGACCCCGTCAATGACCAGTACGGCGCCCTGATCCCCATCATCGGCACCCTGGTGACGTCGATCATCGCCCTGCTGATCGCCTTTCCCGTCAGCTTCGGCATCGCCCTGTTCCTCACGGAAATCTGCCCGGCCTGGCTGCGTCGCCCGCTGGGCACGGCTGTCGAGCTGCTGGCCGGCGTGCCATCGATCATCTACGGCATCTGGGGCCTGTTTGTCTTCGCGCCCCTGTTTGCCGACCACGTCCAGCCCCTGCTGAAAGCCACCCTGGGCAACGTCCCCGTCATCGGCCAGCTGTTCAGCGGCCCCATGATGGGTATCGGCCTGCTGACGGCCGGCCTGGTGCTGGCCATCATGATCATCCCCTTCATCGCTTCCGTGATGCGCGACGTGTTCGAGATCGTCCCTGCCGTGCTGAAGGAATCCGCATACGGCCTGGGCTGCACGCGCTGGGAAGTGGTGCGCAAGATTGTTTTGCCTTACACCAAGACCGGCGTCGTCGGCGGCGTCATGCTGGGCCTGGGCCGTGCGCTGGGCGAGACCATGGCCGTCACCTTTGTGATCGGTAACGCGAACAAGCTGTCGTGGTCGCTGTTTGCTGCCGGTAACAGCATCACTTCCCTGCTGGCGAACGAATTCGGCGAAGCGCAATCGGCGCTGCACGTATCCTCGCTGTTCTCGCTGGCACTGATCCTGTTTGTCATCACCTTTATCGTCTTATCCGCCGCCAAGCTGATGCTGGCTGGCATGTCCCGCAAGGAAGGCACGAAATGAGCCAAGTAAGCACTCTCGACGTTCCGGCCAAGCCGGCGATGAACCCCGTCTACCGCAAGCGCCTGCTGATGCACCGCGTCGGCATCGCCCTGTCGGTGGCCGCCATGGCCCTGGGCCTGGCCGTGCTCGTGTGGATCCTGTTCACCCTGGTGATCAAGGGCTTTGGCGCCCTGTCCGTCGACCTGTTCACGCAAACGACGCCGGCTCCCGGCAGCGAAGGCGGCGGCCTGATCAATGCCATCGTGGGCAGCGCCCTGATGGTGGGCCTGGCAACGGTCGTCAGCACCCCGATCGGCATCCTGGCCGGCATCTACCTGGCCGAATACGGCGAAGAAAACAAGCTGGCGCAAGTGACGCGTTTCGTCACGGATATCATGCTGTCGGCCCCATCGATCGTCATCGGCCTGTTCGTGTATGCGCTGTACGTGGCGCACGTGAAACACTTTTCCGGTTACGCGGGCGCCATCGCCCTGTCGCTGATCGCCGTGCCGGTGGTGGTGCGCACGACGGACAATATGCTGCGCCTGGTACCGAACAGCCTGCTGGAAGCCGCGTTTGCCCTGGGCGCGCCGCGCTGGAAGGTCGCCACCCTGGTGCGCTTGCGCGCCGTCAAGGCTGGCGTCATCACCGGCGTACTGCTGGCATTGGCCCGCATCGCCGGCGAAACGGCACCGCTGCTGTTCACGGCCCTGAATAATCAGTTCCAAAGCTTCAACATGAATGCGCCGATGGCCAACTTGCCGTCCGTCATCGCATCGTTTGCGATGAGCCCGTACGACAACTGGCGCTCGCTGGCCTGGGGCGGCGCACTGCTGATCACCTTCAGCGTGCTGGCCTTAAATATCCTGTCGCGCACCGTGTTCAGCCAAAAAGTCCCTAATTAAACAGATATCGAGCGAAGCGAACCCAAATGAATACGCAAATGAATCCAGCACAAGACCTGGCACCAAAGAAAAAAACCATCGAGATTTCGGGCCTGAACTTTTTTTACGGCAAAACGCAAAGCTTGCATAACGTCAATCTGGACATCCACGAGAAAAAGGTCACGGCCTTCATCGGCCCGTCCGGTTGCGGCAAGTCGACCCTGCTGCGCACCCTGAACCGCATGTACGACCTGTATCCGGGTCAGCGCGCGGAAGGCTCCATCCTGTACCGGGGCCGCAACGTGCTGGACGCGGACCAGGACGTCAACATGCTGCGCGCCAAGGTCGGCATGGTGTTCCAGAAGCCGACGCCGTTCCCCATGTCCGTGTACGATAACATTGCCTTCGGCGTGCGCCTGTATGAAGACCTGTCGAAGGGCGAGATGGACGAGCGCGTCGAGTGGGCCCTGAAGAAGGCTGCGCTGTGGGGCGAAGTCAAGGATAAGCTGAGCAAGAGCGGCCTGTCGCTGTCGGGCGGCCAGCAGCAGCGCCTGTGCATCGCGCGCGGCGTGGCAGTGAAGCCCGATGTCTTGCTGCTCGATGAGCCGACCTCGGCGCTGGACCCGATCTCCACCTCGAAGGTGGAAGAGCTGATCAGCGAACTGAAACAGGATTACACGATCGCCATCGTGACGCACAATATGCAGCAGGCGGCGCGCTGCTCCGACTACACGGCCTATATGTATCTGGGCGAGCTGGTGGAGTTCGGCGAAACGGACCAGATCTTCATGAATCCGGCCCGCAAGGAAACGCAGGATTACATCACGGGCCGCTTCGGCTGATCCACCGCGCACCGCCATAGACAAGACAACTGAATACGGAGAGACAGCATGATAGGCGAACATTCATCCAAGCAGTACGACAACGAACTCGAAGCGATCCGCTCGAAAGTGCTCCTGATGGGCGGCATCGTTGAAACCCAGTTCCTCGACGCGATGACGTGCTTCCGCATCGGCAATCCGGAACGCGCCGACCGCGTGATGCGCGAGGACGACGTCGTCAACCAGCTGGAAGTGTCGCTGGACGATGCCTGCAGCCATCTGATCGTGCGCCGCCAGCCGGCCGCCAACGACTTGCGCACCATCATGGCCACCATCAAGGTGATCACCGACCTCGAGCGCGTAGGCGACGAGGCGACGAAGATCGCCCGCGTGGCGAAGAATCTGCACAAGCGGGGCAACGGCGTCGTCAACCATTACGAAATGGTGCGCGGCATTGCCAACACGGCCACCGACATGCTGCACGATGCGTTGGACGCGTTCGCGCGCAACGATGGCAAGCAGGCCTTACAATTAATTGCACAAGATGCCATCATCGACCATGAGTTTCGGTCTATCATGCGCAACTTGATTACTTTTATGATGGAAGACCCGCGCACGATTTCGGCGGCGCTCGATACCCTGTGGGTGGCCAAGGCCATCGAACGAATCGGCGACCATGCGAAAAACATCGCCGAATACGTGATCTACGTGGTTGAAGGCAAGGACATCCGCCACACCAAGGTGGCTGCTCCCGCCATTTCCGAGGAGCTCCCTGAGTAAGCTTTATGGCATCTGATAAAACCACGGTATTGATTGTAGAAGATGAGCCGGCCATCGTTGAACTGGTGACCTATTCGCTGCGCGAATCCGGCTGGAATTGCTGTTCTGTACAAAACGTTGCCGATGCCTGGGAATTCATCCAGCACCGCACGCCGCATCTGATCCTGCTGGACTGGATGTTGCCGGACCAGACGGGCTTGCGCCTGCTGTCGCGCATCCGCGCCGACCGCAATTTCGCGGCCATCCCCGTCATCATGCTCACCGCCAAGAGCATGGAAGAAGACAAGCTGGCTGGCCTGAACAGCGGGGCCGACGATTACGTCACCAAGCCGTTCTCGCCGCGCGAGCTGCTGGCGCGCGCCAAGGCCTTGCTGCGACGCAAGAGCCCGGAACACGCGCAGGCGCCCATGCGCGCTGGCAACGTGGCCCTGGACCCCGTCAGCTGCACCGTGATGATGGATGAACAGAAGATCGATATCGGCCATGCCGAATACAAGCTGCTGAAATTCCTGCTGGCCCATCCCGAGCGCGTGTTTTCGCGCAGCCAGCTGCTCGACAAGGTGTGGGGCGACCATGTGGTGATCGAGGAACGCACGGTCGATGTCCACGTATTGCGCTTGCGCAAAGCCTTGAAAGAGGCGGAAAGCCTGATCAAGACCGTGCGCAGCGTCGGCTACATGTTGTCTGAAAAGTAAAGCTGGCCTCTATGAATCCGAAATTGCTGTTCTGGGTACCGGCCGCCCTGCGCATGGTGCTGGCGCTGCTGGGCGTGGCCGTCGTCTGGTATCTGTTTGGCGCCACGTATGCGCTGGGCATCGCCTTCGTGCTGATGGCCATGATGGTGTTCGTGCAGCTGTCGTACCTGTTCCAGCTGAGCAATTGGCTGGACAATCCGCAAAGCGCCAAGCTGCCCGATGGCTGGGGTGCCTGGACCAGTATCTTCGCGCGCCTGTACCGCATGCGCCGCGACGACGAGAAAAACCAGGCCGAGCTGACGGAATGGCTGGCGCGTTTCCGCCAGGCCATGCATCTGCTGCCCGACGGCGTCGTCATCATGGACGACGTGCTGTTCCTCGAATGGTGCAATCCTGCCGCCGAGAAACACCTGGGCCTCACGCACGAGCGCGACAAGGGCATGCGCGTCACCAACCTGATCCGCAGCCCCGAGTTCATGGATTACATCATCCTGGGCCGCTACGACCAGCCGCTGACGATCACCTTCCGCAACCGCAAGCTGATCGTGCAGATCATCCCGTTTGAAAACCGCCGCCAGATTCTCGTCACGCACGATGTGACGGAGACGGAACGCATCGAAATGATGCGCCGCGACTTCATCGCCAATGCCTCGCACGAACTGCGCACGCCGCTGACGGTCATCGTGGGCTTCCTGGAAATCGCATCCGCCGAGCTGGACCTGGACGCCGCCACGCGCGCCGCCCACCTCAAGCTGATGACGGAGCAGGGGCACCGCATGCAGCACCTGATCGAGGACATGCTGACCCTGTCGCGCCTGGAATCGGTCGACTACCCGCTGCGCCCCGAGCCCGTGGATGTCAGGAAGCTGATGCAGCAGGTCTTGCGCGACGCCAAGGGCTTGTCTGCAGGAAAACATGACGTCAGGATGGAATGCAATGGTCCCGACGTGCTGGGCAGCTACGACGAGCTGTACAGCGCGTTCGGCAACCTGGCTTCGAACGCCGTGCGCTACACGCCGGCCGGCGGCACCATCACCCTGCGCTGGCAGGATGGCGCGGCCGGTCCGCAATTCATTGCGCAGGATACGGGCATCGGCATCAGCCCCGAGCATATCGCGCGCCTGACGGAACGTTTCTACCGCGTCGACAAGAGCCGTTCGCGCGAAACCCAGGGCACGGGCCTGGGCCTGGCCATCGTCAAGCACGTGCTGCTGCGCCACGGGGGAACGCTGGCCATCCAGTCCGTGGCCGACAAGGGCAGCAGTTTCATCGTCAGCATGCCCAAGTCCGTCGTCACGCCGCTGCAGGGCGAGTTGCTGGTCAAGTAGGCCGAAGGGAGGATGGTCCTCCCGGTATCCTGGTGCGACTGGTGCAAGGTTGGCATAAGTCGTTACAATCTGGCCATGACTTTAATCAACGCCTCTTTTCGCCACGCCGGCGCGCAGCAACTGGCCCAGTCGCTGCAGGCTGCGCGCCAGGACACCCTGTCCCTGTTCGACTGTTATGCCACTGCCGGCCTGGACGTGGTGGCGGGCCTGCCCCACCATCCGCGCCTCAATCCGCCCTTATGGCAACTCGCGCATATCGCCTGGTTTGCCGAGTGGTACATTCTGCGCGAAGCCGCATCGAGCCATCCGGCCGACGCCATCTACAATTCCCTGCTGACGCGCGGCGACGATTTGTTTGACGCCAACATGGTGGAGCACCGCGCGCGCTGGAAGCTGGACCTGCCCAGCCCGGGCGCCGTGAAAACGTACTGCCACGAAGTGCTCGACAGGGTACTGGATAAACTGTCGCGCGAAGCCAATGTCGACAGCGCCCTGGCCCCGTACCGGCTGGCCTTGGCGCAGGAAGACTTGTGTGGCGAGGAAATGCTGGCCGGTTTGCAATGGCTGGGCCTGGAAGCGCCCGCATCGCTGACGGTCAGCCCGGCCTTGCCGCCAGGGGCGGGGGAGATTGCTTTCCCCGGCGGCACCATCGAACTGGGCTCGCCCCGCGGTGCCGGGTTTGCCTTCGACAATGAATCGCCGCCCCACGCGTGCTACGTGCCGCCGTTTTCCATCGATGCCTGCGCCGTATCCAACGCCCAGTTTGCCGACTTTGTCGCCGACGGCGGCTACCAGAACCGCCAGTTCTGGAGCGTGGCCGGCAGTGCCTGGCTGATGCAGCAGGAGCGCTCGTCGCCCCGGTACTGGCTGCGCGAGGCGACGCAGTGGCGCACCATGCGGTTCGGCCAGCGCACGACCTTGCCGCCGAATGAAGCCGTGCGCCACATCAACCTGTATGAAGCGCAGGCGTACTGCGCCTGGGCGGGGCGCCGCCTGGCGACGGAGGCGGAATGGGAGTATGCTGCGCTGTCCGCCCATCCGCGCTTTCACTGGGGCCAGGTATGGGAATGGACGGCGACGCCGTTCGAACCGTATCCGGGTTTTGCGCCCGATGCCTGGCGCGAGTATTCCGCGCCGTATTTCATGCAGCACCAGGTGCTGCGCGGCGCCGCCTTCGCCACGCCGCCACGCCTGCATTCGGTCCGCATGCGGGCCTTCCACGCGCCCGAGCGGGGCGACATCTTTGCCGGCCTGCGCACCTGCGCCTGGTAAGCACGCAAAGCGTAGTAACCATTTCAGGAATTCTTTTGAGTACAGATAACGCCCCGCAGTTCATTCCCAAACGCATCACGCCCACGCCGGAGCAAGTGGCCATCCAGACGGCGCAAAAGAAAGTCGTGCTGATCGACGCCAATGCGGGCGCGGCCAAGACGACGACCTTGGCCCTGCGCCTGGCCGAGGCGCTGCACCGGGGCCGCGCGCCCGAACGCATGCTGGCGCTGGTCTTCACGGAAGCGGCGCGCGTGGCCCTGCGCCAGCGCCTGCTGGAAGTGGGCGTGCCGCTGGGCGTCGTCAAGCGCCTGAGCATCGATACCTTCGACGCTTTTGCCGCCAAGGTGCTGTCGCAGCTGGAAAACATGCAGGTGGCGTTCATGCGCAGCGATGAAGAGCTGCGCCCGATTGCCTGGGAAGCGCTGGAAGTGGTATCCGAGAAATACGCCCACCGTTATCCGCTGGAAATCAATACGACGAACGGGGCGATTGCCGAATTCCTGAAGTTGCAATTGCGTACCAAGGCGCGCCTGGATTTCCAGAATCCCGACTTCGAGAGCAATTCCCTGGAAGACCAGCTGGAGCTGCTGGGCATGTCGCGCACGCACTATCTGTGGCTGCGCGAATACGAAGGCTTGCGCGGCGCCGACACGGGCGATATCCAGTTCCGCGCCCCGTTCGACGCCACCTACGACCTGGTGCGCATGCTCGACGGCGACGAGCCGCTGCGCCAGCAATTGCCGGCCTTCCAGATCATCGTGGCCGATGAATTGCACGATTTGAACGAAGCGTCGTTCCGGCTGCTGACCATGCTGATACGCCGCGGCAACGCGTTTTTCTGCGGCGCGGGCGACAAGGACCAGGTCATCTACACGTGGTCGGGCGCCGACCACCGCTTCCTGCGCCAGCGCTTCGAGCAGGAGTTCCCCGCCTTGCAGCGCTTGCCGCTGACGGCGTCGTACCGCTATGGCCCGCAACTGGCGCACGCCGTGGGCGTGCTGAAGAACAAGGCCAGCGTGTCGGCCCTGTCGCGCGCCACGCACATCGAAGTGCTGCAGTACGAGCATGCGCAGCCGCAGGCGTGCAGCGCCCAGCTGATCGCGGCGCTCGAACACGCGCATGCGGGCACGACGGCCATTTTGCTGCGCGACCGCGACCAGGCGATCCGCGTGGAAACGGCACTGTTCCAGAGCGGCATCGCGTATGGCCTGGTGGACATGAACAGTTATCTGCTGAGCCTGGAAGTGCTGATGCTGCGCGGCATGGTCGCCATCGCCCGCAAGGACTTGCACGCGATCAAGAGCGGCCCGCGCCGGGGCGAGATCCTCGAAGCCCTGGTAGCGTTCGCGGAAATCCCGTTTACGCGCACGGAGCTGCAGCAAGCCAAGGCCGACGTGGCCAATTATCCGGACTTGCTGGAAGGCTTCCTGACCAACCAGCTGGCCAAGTCGCACAACCAGGACAAGGCGGCGCTGACCCTGGCCGCCGTCGACTACCTGCGCGCGCTGCCTCCCGATGCGCTGGCCGGCGACGCGCTGCAGCACATCTTTGGCCTGATGCAGCTGGAACAGACGGCGCGCCGCATCTATGTGGACCCGGCCCAGGCGAGGGTGGTGGCCCGTTCCCTGCACGGCTTCATTGCCGTGTGCCGCGAAGCGGGCGTGGCGCTGGGCGGCTTTGCCGGCTGGCTGGGCGAGATGGAAGAAGCCGTGACGGTTTCGACCGGCAAGGCCAAACTGCTGATCGCCTGCATCGACCAGATCAAGGGCCTCGAATACCACCACGTGATCCTGCCCTACCTGGCGGTCGACGAATTCCCGCGCAGCAAGACCGACCCGCTGGAAGAGGAAAACCGCTTTTATGTGGCCGCCACGCGCGCGCGCGACAGGCTGACCCTGCTGACGCCGGAAGACCCTGCCTGCCAGAGCCGCTATATCGCTGCCCTGCAGCTCAAACAGAAGATTGTTGCGTCCAAGTCATAGATCATTTGCTGAATACCTGCTTTTTGCGAAAGACGAAAGCGGGCATACTGGCCTGGTGTGATTCACAGCAATCTAACCAGACAGGGAGCAAGATATGAACGTGTTTTTGACGGGGGCGGCGGGTTTCATCGGCAGTTCCATCGCGGCGGGCCTCGTGCGCGCCGGCCATCAGGTCACGGGCCTCGTGCGCAAACCGGAGCAGGTGGCCGAGCTGGCCCGAATCGGTGTGCAGGGCGTGCAGGGCGAGCTGAACGACCGCGCATTGCTGATCGAGCAGGCGAAGGCGGCCGATGCCGTCATCAATGTGGCCAGCAGCGACCACCGGGGCGCCGTGGAAGCCATCATCGAGGCGCTGGCCGGTACAAATAAACCGTTCCTGCACACGAGCGGCTCGTCCATCGTGGGCGACGCCTCGGGCGGCGAGGGTACGCAGCAGATTTATTACGAAGACAAGCTGCCGCCACCCACGGCCGACAAGGCGGCCCGGGTCGCCATCGACGACCTGGTGCTGGCCAGCGCAGCCAAGGGCGTGCGCGCCAGCGTGCTGTGCAACACCTTGATCTACGGCCACGGCGCCTTGCCGCGTGACAGCGTGCAGCTGCCGCGCCTGCTGAAACAGGCGCGCAAGAGCGGCATCGTGCGCCACGTGGGGCCGGGCCGCAACATCTGGTCCAACGTGCATATCGACGATGTCGTCAGCCTGTATTTGCTGGCGCTGGAAAAGTCGCCCGCTGGCACGTTTTACTTTGTCGAGTCGGGCGAAGCGGCGTTCCGCGACATGACGGCCGCCATCGCCCAGGCACTGGACCTGGGGCCCGCGCAGGACTGGCCGTTGCCGGAAGCCATTGCCGAATGGGGCTATGAGATGGCCTCCTACGGCCTCGGCTCCAACAGCCGCGTGCGCGGCGCGCGGGCACGCACGCTGCTGGGCTGGCAGCCGCAGGGACCGTCCGTGCTGGCATGGATCGCCAATGACATGCTGCAGCCGCCGCACGCCACCGCCGTTTGATGCAGCTCAGTACAAGCGCATCTGTGTGCGCAAGCGAACGGTGCTTTCTGGCGATCGGGAGTATGATGGCTTTGCTTGGTTGAGACGCACTGCCGTGAAGTTGGCGGCATGTTCGATCTTCCAGCAGGTCAGCCGGTCGCCTCAAGGATCGGCACCAGATTTCCGCTGCGGGCGCAGGTGCGCCACGCGGCTGTACACTGCAACTCCAGGTCGTGGTGTTGTGCTACGAACCCCTTCAAGGCCGGCGCTAGCCGGTCTTTTTTTTGCCTCCCGTTTCTTCCGCTGCGCCATTCACCGCTGCCTGTCCGCCATTCGCCGAAGCGGTGTTTTCCCCCGTCCGAAATCCGCGTATCTTTACGATCAACCAACTTCAAGGGGCGATCGTGAAACCTGAACCAGCCTATTGCCGCCGTACCCAGCTGCTGTGGGGCGTGCTGCTCATCGCCATCGGCGCCATCATCCTGCTGGACCGGCTCGATGTGATCTATCTGCACGATTACTATGCACTATGGCATTATTGGCCGCTGATACTGGTCGTCTTCGGCCTCAACAAGCTGCTCACGCCCATGTCCGCCAAGCAGGTACTGAGCGGCCTGTGGCTGATCTTTTTCGCCGCCTGGTGGTATGTATCGTATGAAGAACTGTGGAGTTTGAGTTTCTACAACAGCTGGCCCGCCTTGCTGATTGCCTGGGGCGCGGGCCTCGTGCTGGAACCGCTGTTGAACAAACATTTTATTGCCTACCGGGAGTCCGAGCATGAAAAATAAGCCGCCGCTGCATTCGCCATCGCAGATCGTGCTGGGTGTTATCGTCATCGGCCTGGGGCTGCTGTTCCTGCTCGATAACCTCGGTTTCATCAATGTGCGCTATACCTTCCGCTTCTGGCCCACGGCGCTGATCGTGTTTGGCTTGCTGAAACTGTCGCAAAGCCGCAGCGCGAACGGTTATTTACTGGGCGGCATGCTGGTGCTGCTGGGCGTGGTCTGGAGCCTCAAGCACATGGGCATCTTCTACCTGAACTGGGACTTGCTGTGGCCCTTGCTGATCATCGGCCTGGGCGTGGCCGTGGTGTCGAAATCCTTGCCCGGCGCGCAACAGCGCCAGCGGCGCCGGCGCTTTGCCGCGCAGCAGGACGGCACGCCGGCGCCTGATTCGTTCGGCCAGCCCAGGAATGGCGCCGTGTCGCTGGACAAGGACGCCGCGACGGCAGCGCCTGGCGCCGGCGGGCAGGCGGACGATGACAGCATCATCGAAGTGACGGCCATCCTGGGCGGCTATGTGCGGCGCGTGTCGTCGCAGCGCTTCAAGGGCGGCGATATCAATGTCATCATGGCCGGCTGCGAAATCGACTTGCGCCAGGCGTCGATCCAGGGCGAGGCCGTGCTCAATGTATTCGCCCTGTGCGGCGGCGTCACCATCAAGATTCCGCCCGACTGGAGCGTGGTGCTGCAGGGCACGCCCATCCTCGGCGGCTTCGAGGAAAAGACCATCGTGCCGCCGAACCAGGACAAGCGTTTGTACGTGACGGGCTACGCCATCATGGGCGGCCTGGAAATCCGCAACTAGGCGCGCATGTCCGGACCCTTGTCGAAGCGGCGCGGCGCCGTGGCCGTGATGGTGGTGTGCCTGGCGCTGGGCCTGGCGCTGGCGTTCGTGCTGGCCAGGGTGGCCCATGCGCCCAGGCTCAACGCCGTCCTGCTGGTGGTGCCCGCCACGCTCGTGTATGCCATCGGTTCGGGCTTTTCCGCGTTTTACCTGTGCCGCGCCTATCCCTTGCACGCGCGCCATCCGCTGGCCATTGCCGGCGTGATGGGCGTGGCGGCCCTGTTCGCGGGCTTGCTGTGGGCGACCCTGCTGCAATTTCTGAACAGCGTCAGCCTGCTGCTGGAAGTGCCCTGGCTGGGCGTGAACCTGACGCAATCGCTGCTGGCCCTGTTTTTCGGCCTGGGCGTGCTGCTGTATTGCCTGGCTGCCGCCGTGCATTATCTGTTGCTGGAATTCGTGCGCGCCAGGATGGCCGAGCAGCGGGGCCTGGAAGCGCAGCTGATGGCGCAGGAAGCGCAGCTGCGCATGCTGCGCACGCAGATCGATCCGCATTTCCTGTTCAACAGCCTGAACTCCATCAGCGCCCTGACGTCTATCGATGCGGCAGGCGCGCGCCAGATGACGGTGCAGCTGGCCAGTTTCTTTCGCCAGAGCCTGAGCCTGGAAGCGCACAAGCACATCACCGTGGAACAGGAACTGGTGCTGATCCGCCATTTCCTGGCCATCGAACAAGTGCGTTTCGGCGCCCGCCTGCAAGTGGCGGAAGCCATTGATGATGCCGCGCTGGCCTGCCTGCTGCCGCCCATGCTGATACAGCCGCTGGTGGAAAATGCCGTCAAGTATGGTATCTGCGGCTTGACGGAGGGCGGCCTGATCGCCATCGACGTGCGGCGCGCGGGCAGCCTGCTGCAGATTGCCGTGCGCAACCCCGTTGATGCGGATCAAGGACCGGCCCGCGGCAATGGCGTGGGGCTGGAGAATGTGCGCCAGCGCCTGGCCAGCGCCTACGGCCACGAAGCGGGCGTGCACTGGGCGCGCCGCGGCGCGGCGTTTGAAGTGACCTTATCGATGCCGGCGCAGACCGGCGACACGGAGGAAGCATGATGCAGACAAGAATGCGGGTGGCCATCGTCGACGATGAATTGCTGGCGCGCAGCGTGTTGCGCGAATACCTGGCGCGCCATGACGATATCGACATCGTGGCCGAGTGCGCCAACGGCTTCGATGCCGTCAAGGCCATCGCGGAACTGGAACCGGAACTGGTGTTTCTCGACATCCAGATGCCGCGCCTGGACGGTTTCGAGGTGGCCGAGCTGATCGGCGCGAAGACGCGTTTGATCTTTGTCACGGCCTACGACCAGTACGCCTTGAAGGCGTTCGAATGCCATGCCCTGGACTATCTGCTGAAGCCGTTCAGCGAACAGCGTTTCGACCAGGCGCTGGCCCATGCGCGCGCGCAGCGCAGCACGCCAGCCGCCCAGGCTGCCGTGCAAACGGTGGCGCGCGAAGCGGCCACGCGCGCCGCGCCCCTGGACCGCGTGCTGATACGCGACGGCGCCAAGGTCCACGTGATCGCCTGCGCGCGCATCGACTACATCGAGGCGCAGGACGATTACATCAGCATCCGTTCCGAGGGCAAGTCCTACTTGAAAAGCCAGACCTTGGCGGAACTGGAAGCCCAGCTCGATCCCGCCAAGTTCCTGCGCGTGCACAGGTCGTATCTGCTCAACATCGACGGCATCCGCCGCATCGAGGCAGCCACCAGGGACAGCCACGTGGCCATCTTGCGCGATGACACGCGCATACCCGTGAGCAAGGCGGGGTATCAAAAACTCAGATTATTGGTGGGCTAGCATTTTTTGTGGCGTAGATATTTAATCATCTAGGCGTGATATCATCTGGAGGTGATAATTGAGTGCGCCGAGGACATGGGCGGTCACGTTTCACGATGCCTTCGATGTGGAATTCGATGCTTTGCCGATAGACGTCCAGGATGAATTGCTGGCGAGTGCCGATGCGCTTTCAAAGCTGGGCCCGGCTGCCGGGCGTCCTCATGTGGGGACGTTGAAGAATCCCAAACACCCGAACATGAAAGAGCTGCGTTTCAAGGCCAACAACGGGGCAGAGGTGTGGCGTGCGGTCTTTGCCTTCGATACAAGGCGAGAGGCGGTGATCCTGGTTGCGGCAGCCAAGCAAGGTGTCGATGAGGACAGGTTTTACAGGGATTTGTTATTCAAGGCAAATGCCCGTTACGAGCAACACCTCAAGAATCTGGCTGCGGCGAAAGCAAAGCCGGACAAAGGCAATCGATGATTTTAGGAGCAGGAGTTTGCCATGGGAAGAAATCTGCAGGACGTTATTCACAGCTTGCCGACTGAGCGGCAGGCAAAAATTGCCGCCCTGTCCGAGAAAAAAATGCTGGAAATGATTGCGCACGCCGCCACGCTGACGGATTTTCGCAAGGCTGTCGGCAAGACCCAGGCGGAGGTTGCCAGGGAACTCGGGATTCAACAGCATGCCGTTTCCCAACTGGAAAAGCGTACTGATACCTATGTCTCGACCTTGCGCCGGTTTCTGCAATCGCTGGGCATGACATTGGAGCTGTCGGTCGTTGCGCAAAATGGCGTGCGCATCGAACTGCAGAATTTTCTGCGCAGCAAGGAAGTTGATGCCGATTCTCGTGACAGCGCGCTTGCTGCGCCAGCCAAGCCCCCAGGACGGCGGAAGCCCGGCGTGTCGCGCAAGCGTGCTGGCAACACCTGAAGAGACTATTCGCCAGCCAGCTGCACATCCCACCACGTGGGCAACAGCTGGCGGATTTCCGGCCGGGAAAAGCGGTCGTCGATCAGGTAGACGACGCCCTTGTCCGACTGCGTGCGGATGACCCGGCCGGCCGCCTGCACCACTTTTTGCATGCCCGGATACAGATATGTGTAGTCGTAGCCGGCGCCGAAGAGCTCGCCCATGCGTTGGCGGATCTGCTCGTTGACAGGATTGATCTGCGGCAAGCCCAGGGTGGCGATGAAGGCGCCGATCAGGCGCGCGCCCGGCAAGTCGATGCCTTCGCCAAATGCGCCGCCGAGCACGGCAAAGCCGATGCCGCGCGTGTCCAGGCCGAAGCGCCCCAGGAAGTGCGCGCGGGCACTATCGTCCATGCGGCGCGGCTGCTGCCAGATGGGTACGTCCGGATAGTGCTGGGCAAACAAGTGGGCCGTCTTTTCCATGTAGTCGAAACTGCTGAAAAAGGCCAGGTAGTTGCCCGGCGTTTCCGCGTATTGCTTCGCCATCAGCTGGGCGATGGGCAGCAGCGAGGCGGCGCGGTGCTGGTAGCGCGTGGAAATGCTGTCGGCCACGCGCACGGACAGCTGCTGTGCCTGGAAGGGCGATTCCACGTCGACCCAGGCCGTGTCGGCCGGCATGCCCAGGGTGTCGCTGTAGTAATTCCACGGACTGAGAGTGGCGGAAAACAGGGCCGTGCTGTGGCTGGCCGCGAAGCGCTCCTTGAGGAAAGGGGCGGGGACGATGTTGCGGATGCAGACGGTGGAGCCGGCATTGACTCCCGTATTCGTCTTGCTGACGTCGAACAGCGAATGTGCGCCAAAGCTTTCCGCCAGGCGGTTGATCAGCAGCACGTCGAAATAAAAGCGCTGCAAGTCCTCGTCCAGCGCGGCAGCGTGTTCGGCCATGTGGTCGCCGATGGCCGTGGCCACGCCTTGCAGCGCGCCAAAGAATTTGTCGGGCAGGTCCGCATGCACGTGGTAGTCGCCATCCTGTTCTTTTAACAGCGCCGTCCACTGGCGCGCGAGGCGGTCCAGCGGCTTTTTCAATCCTTCGGGCGCGAACTTGCGCAGCATTTTCAGGTCGGTCTGCGCCAGTTCGGCGCTATACATGCTGCGCGCGCGCGACACCATATTGTGCGCTTCGTCCACCAGCACGTTAACTTTCCAGTCGTGGGCCAGGGTCATGCCGTACAGCATGGCGCTGAGGTCGAAATAATAATTGTAGTCGCCGATGACGACATCGCTCCAGCGTGCCAGTTCCATGCCCAGGTAATACGGGCAAATACCCTGCTGCAAGGCGATGGCGCGCACGGCTTCCTTGTCCAGGATCAAGCCGCTGGCCAGCGCCACCTCGCGCGCCAGCGGCAGGCGGTCGTAAAAGCCCTTGGCCAGCGGACACGATTCGCCGTGACAGGCTTTGTCCGGATGTTGGCAGGCGCTGCTCTTGGCGCTCAGTTCCAGCACGCGCAGGGGCAGCAGGGGCGCGCTCTCCTTGAGGATGGCGCAGGCGTCGAGCGCCATCTGCCGTCCCGGCACCTTGGCGGCCAGGAAAAACAGCTTATCGAGGCCATGCGCGGCCGTCGCTTTCAACATGGGAAACAGGCTGCCCACCGTCTTGCCGATGCCGGTCGGCGCCTGCGCCAGCAAGCCGCAGCCGCGGCTGCTGGCCTTGTACATGGCTTCGGCCAGCTGGCGCTGGCCCGGGCGGAAGTCCGCATGGGGAAACGCCATGCCGGCCAGCTGCGCGTCGCGGCCGGCCCGGTGCGCCAGCTCCTGCTCGGCCCAGTCGAGGAACAGCGCGCAATGCTGTTCGAAGAACCGGCGCAGGGCCTCGGCCGTGCATTCCTCATGCATGAGCGTTTCCTGCTGGCTCCCTATGTCGAAATACACGAGCGCCACGCGCAGCACGGGCAGGTTCAGCTGCTGGCACAGCAAGTGGCCATAGATGCGCGCCTGCGCCCAGTGCAGCTGGCGGTGGTTGGCGGGCATGGCGTCGAGCTCGCCCCGGTACGTCTTGATCTCTTCCAGCTGGCGCCGCGCCGGGTCGTAGCCATCGGCGCGTCCCCGCACGTGCAAAGGCCCGAAGTCACCGGACAGGCTGATTTCGCGCTGGTAATCGTCGTCGCGCCGGCTGGTGACGGTGGCGTGGCCCGCCATGCCTTCCTGCGCCGTGGGCGAGGGGGTAAAGCGCAAGTCCAGGTCGCCCACCTTGGCCGTGAATTCGCACAGGGCGCGCACGGCGATCGTGTACGTGCTGTTGCTCATGCGGCCGCCTGCCATTGCAGGTAGCACACGCTGACGGGCATGGCGTGCTCGGCGCAGTAGGCGATCCAGCGCAGCTGATTATCCTGCAGGCGGTCGCCCGGACCCTTGACTTCGATCATGCGGTAGCGCCGTTCTTCCGGCCAGAACTGGATTAAATCGGGCAAGCCGCTGCGGTTGCTTTTGATATCGAGCAAGATGCGCTCGAACGCCTTCTGCAGATGAAAGGCGGGGATGCAGGCCAGCGCCAGGTCCAGCAAGCCGCCGTCCAGCACGTCCCAGCTGACGAAGGGCGAGACGATGCCGTGCTTGGCGGCCAAGGTGGCGCGGATGGCGGCGTGGTAGCTGCCGTCGTCCAGCTGCGCCAGGCAGGCGGCAAAGTCCGTGCTGCGGCGCTGATAAAAATCGGCGCTGTGCAAGTCGGCCGGGCCACGGTGAAACGGGTGGAAGAAGGCGCCCGGCATGGCCTTGAAGATGGCGGGCCAGCACAGCAGGCCGAACAGCGAGTTGATCAGGGTGTTTTCCACGTAGTACACGGGCGCGTCGTCCTGCGTCAGGTGTTGCTGTACCACCCCTTCCACGTAGCACGCGGCGTCTGGATACGGCAGCAGCAGGTCGATGCGGTCGACGGCGGCGGGCACGCTGGCCACCTGTTTTGCGTGGCCCAGCTTGCGCCGCAAACGGGGCGCCATGCGCAGCAGCAATTGCTGTTCCGCCTCGCTTTCCGGCGCGGCCAGCGCGATCGTCAGGCGTTCGTAGGCCGCTTGCGGCTGCTCGTCTTTTTCCAGCACGCGGATGGCGCGGCCCCGCGCGCCCGGGTAGCGGCAATCGGCGTAGGCGCGGTAGGCGGCGGGCCAGTCCTGGCTCTTTTCCAAGTGCTGGGCGATCTGGAAACGCAGCTTGTCGCGCCGGCTGGCCAGCCAGGTATTGTCCTGCGACAAGGGCAGCGCCGCCAGTGCCTGCAGCACTTCGTCCGCGGGCGCGCTGTCGTTGTAGCGTTCGCGGCACTGGTGCAGCACTTCATAGTGTTCGATATCCTGGCGCGTGCGAAAGCCCCGCGACTGCGGCGAGAATTCCACTTTTTCGTATTGATACACGCCCAGGTCGGACAGCACGAATTCCGACCAGTCCTGGTGATAGTTGCCAAAATAAATCAGGCGCAATCGGTCGCACAGGGGCTGCAGGCCGATGCGGTACAGCACGTCTCCGCAAGCCGGATGCCAGGCGGAAAACGGCTTGTTGTCCCCATGCCGCTCGCGCAAGGCGTCCAGCTGCGCGGCCTTGCGCGCCGCCTTCAGGGGCGCGGCGAGCTGAAAGGCCTGGGCGATTTCCGCTTTCAGCAGTTGTTCGAACAGTTCATCGAGCGAGATGGCGGGATCGGCCTCCACCCATTTTAGGGCCTGCAAGGGCAGGGCGGCCGCGCGCGTGTCGCCGATTTCCTGGTAATTGAGCTTGCTGGCGCGAAACAGGCAGCCCTTGCGCATGACGAGGCGCACGAACAGGGCGCGCGACGGCAGCGGCAGGGCGCCGAAGTCGGCGATGAACTGCGTTTCTTCAACGCTCAGCAGGTCGGCGTAACGGGCGGCTATCCAGCTCAGCACATCCTGGAAATTGTCCAGATAGTACAGGGGATTTTCCAGGACTCTCAGCATGGGGGAAATGGGGCAAGATGCAAGGTGATCGGTTTTACTGTGTTTATATACAGTTTAAACCTTCATCCGCCGCTTGCCCAGCGATTTTATGCTCAGCTGGCCGTGCTGTAGGCAAAACAGTGGTCGAACTTGTCGTAGGGAATCAGTTCGTCGCGCAGGCTGGCCAGTTCCGTATCGGTCAGCAATCCCCGGTGCGCTTCCCTGCGTCCCTTCGGCAGCGCCACTTCGTAGTCGATGATGTCGCGCGACAGCAGCGTCTGCAGGACCTGCGCCTGTTCCGGCGTCAGGTAGCGCGCATGCGTGAGCATGGTCTTTTCCAGCTGTTCGCGGAATTCCCCGTCGCTGACCTCATTGTAGGTATCCTGGTCCGCCATGCTGTTCAACAGCATGTGAAAGATGAAGTCCTGCAGGTTTTTCGCCAGGTATCGGGCTTCATCCTGGTCGTGCCACAGCAGCACGACGGGCATCTCGCCATCGTGCTGGCCGGACGCGAAAAAACAGTAGTGATCGCCTGCGCCCGTTTGCGCGAACGGGATGAACTGGAAACGGGGGGGCGATGCGCCGGTAATCGTCCTCGTCGAGCAAGCTTGCCGCTTCTTCGGCCACGGATTTGATATTGAGCAATTCGAAATCGTCTGCGTGCAGCAGCAAGGTGGGATGATCCTTTAATGTGGGAAACACCCGTTTGTACCAGTCGGGTCCGTATTCGCCCACGTCGAGCATGCCGTCGCGCTCCAGCTGCCGGTACAGCGCGGGATAGGTGTAGCCGTGTTGGTGTTCAATTTCTGACAGTGTCATGTTTGTCCTGTTCGCCGTGATTCGTGGGACCATGATAGCCGAGGCGACGGCGCGCACGCTTCACCGTGGCAACGCCAGCCATAATTAATAAGCATTTTAGTTTACTTATGTGGCCTGGCCACGTATTCTGGCCAGACCCTATACATCGAGCCCGCATGAAAAATATCATCCTGATTTCCGCCGCCTGCCTGCTGGCGCTGCTGTCGACCATCGGCGCCTCCCTGCCATACCCGATCCTGCCGCCCCTGTTTGCGGCCGAGGCGCCGAATGCCTTCAACAATTTCCTGGGCCTGCCGTCGAAATTGCTGTTCGGCCTGGCGCTGACCATCAACCCGCTGGGCTTGCTGATCGGTTCGGCCGTGCTGGGCCCCTTGTCGGACCGCTACGGCCGCCGCCCCTTGCTGATGCGCACGGCCGTGGGCGCCGCCATCGGCCATGCGATCACGGCCTGGGCGCTGGTGATCCAGTCCTATCCGCTGTTCATCGTCGCCCGTTTCATCACGGGTTTGCTGGAAGGAAATGGCGCCGTGGCGCGCGCCATGCTGGCCGACCAGCTGACGGGATCGTTGCGCCTGCGCGCCATGTCCTGGCTGAATGGCGCGTTTTACCTGGGCTGGCTGGTGGGCCCCATCCTGGCGGGCGCCACCCTGCAGTGGGGCGTGACGGTGCCGTTCTGGATTGCCGCTGCCGCCCTGATGCTGGTGGCCGTGCTGGTGGCCGTGGGCTTGCCGCGCGAAACGCCGTCCCTGCTGACGACGTCGTGGTGGCAGGTGGCGCGCGACCGCCATTCGCTGAATCTGCTGCGCCATGAGGAGCTGCGCACCCTGTTCATCGTGCAGCTGGCGCTCACGTGCGGCGTGGCCAGCTTCTACGAGTTCTATCCGCTGTGGCTGGTCGAGACGGCCAATTACCATGCACAGGAGATTGCCTGGGTGAATGTGGGCCTGTGCGGCACGATGACGCTCACTTCGCTGCTGGCGGGCGGTCCCAGCCGCCATGCGCCGCTGTTGCGGGCCAGCTGGTATGCGTGCGGCGTGGCGCTGGCCGTGGGGATACTGGCGCTGGGCAATATCTGGGTGGGCATCGCCGCCATCGTGCTGTTCGGCATTCCGAATGCCCTGTACAACACGGTGATCCAGGGCTGGTGCGCGGAGCGCTTCAGCGCGCACGGGCAGGGCGCCGTGATGGGCTTGCTGGCCACCACGTTTTGCATCGCCAACATCGTCGTCGCCTTGAGCGGCTCCGTGCTGACCCTGATCGACACGCGGCTGATCCTCGTCGCGGGCGCCATGTCCGCCGCCTGGGCCGCCTGGCGCATGGCGGCCTGGCGCCGCCAGCTCGATGGCGCCGTCGACGCGAAGGCCGTGGCGTGAGCGCCAGCATGAGCACGTCGGAACAGACCCTGTTCCTGCTGAAAATGCGGGGGCCGCAGACGGCGCAGCAACTGGCGGCTTTGCTCGATATCACTTCCATGGGCGCGCGGCGCCAGCTGGAAGCGGCGCAGGACAGGGGGCTGGTGGCTTTCGAGGACGTGGCCGACAAGGTGGGGCGCCCTTCGCGGCGCTGGGCGTTGACGCGGGAGGGCCACGCGCGCTATCCCGAACGCCATGCGGACCTGACCCTGGAACTGATAGCGCAAGTGAAAACCCTGTTCGGCGACGCGGGCCTGGAGAAGCTGATCGGTGCGCGCGAGCGCAGCAGCGAGCTGGCCTACAGCCAGCTGGTCGACCCGCAGCTTGACCTGGCGCAAAGAGTGAACAGCCTGGCGCGGGCGCGCGACGGCGAGGGCTACATGGCCCATGCGGAGCCGCGGGACGATGGCAGTGTCTTACTGGTGGAAAACCATTGCCCCATCTGTGCAGCAGCCACGGCATGCCAGAATTTCTGCCGCTCGGAGCTGGCCATCTTTCAGCGGGTACTGGGGGACGATTGCACGGTGGAGCGCAGCGAATATCTGCTGGAGGGGGGCAGGCGCTGCGTGTACCGGATCGTGCCGGTGGGGTGAGGGCCAAACTTGTCGACCCCAAGTAAAGGCTGGGGTCGTAACCTGCGGGTACGACCCCGGTACTTGCTCTTGGGGCTGCTTACTTTTTAGTCGCCTTGGGCTTGGCGGCAGGTGCCGCCTTGTCAGCCGCGGCGGTGGCGCCGCTCGTCGCCTTTTCCGCTGCCTGCGCCACTTGCGCGCTGGCCTTGGCGATCTGCTCTTCCACCGTTTTCACTGCCTGCTTCGTGGCCTTGGTGACTTGCTCGTAGCCGAGGAAGGCGTTGTCGATGGCGGCCTTGACGATGGCCACGGCGTTTTCCGAACCTGGCGGCACGTTTTTCGTGACGTCGTAGATCAGGGCGCTCAGATTGCTTTTCGCTTCCGCCACATGGGCTTCCGCGGCCGTGGTGAATTCCGTGTGGATTTCCTTGATGATGTCGTCGAGTTGCTGTTTATACGCTTTCGCACCGGCCACGCCCGGCTGCAGCTGGGCAGCGGCGGCGGCCATGGCGGCCTTCGGGTCCTTGGCCTGGCTGATTTCCTTGCCGGCGGCAAGGCTGTCCTCGATGCCGGATTTGGCGGTGGCCATGTTCAGCGCCAGCACCTGCTCCACGCCTTGCACGGCCTTGGAGGTGAGGGTATTGAAGGTCATCAGCTGGAATTCAAACAAGGCCTTGGTGGCCGATGCAAATTGTTCGGGATTCGTAAACATGTGGTCTCCTCGGTTTGAATAGATACGTTCTTATCGTTCCATACTCTTTCGACGCCGCAATGCCATCGCTTGATCTCAAGCCGGTGCCCCGTGTGGTCATGGCCCCATTATTTAACAAGCGCAGGTTTTTCGCAACGGCTATCTTTGTACGGGCCCGAGGCCAGTTCCCAGCCAAATCCCAGGGTGGATTGGGCGCACGACAGGGTGCCGTCGACCTTGCTGCGCCATTTGTACCAGGGGGCCGGTCCGGCCGAGGCGCAAGCGCAAACGGCCAGCAGGGCCGTGGCGATCAGGTATTTCATAGGTGCTCCGAAAGAAAAGCCTGCCGGCATTGTAGCGCGCTTGCCGCTCAGGGGGCGGGCGATTGCGGCGCCGCGGCGGGCAGCTGCAGGGTGAAGGTGGTGCCGCTGTCGGCGCCCGTGCTGCTGATGGCATCGATATGGCCGCCCAGCACGCCCGTGACGATGTTGTGCGCCACGTGCAGGCCCAGGCCCGAGCCGCCGGAGCCGAGCTTGGTCGTGAAGAAGGGGTCGTAGACATGCGCCAGGGCATCGGCGGCGATGCCCACGCCCGTGTCGGCGATGGACAGGGTGATCGTCTGCCCGTCGTCGCTGCCGCGGGCGGCAATGGCGATGCTGCCGCCGCTGCGGCCCTCGAAGGCATGGCGCAGGCAGTTTTCCAGCAGGTTGCTCAGCACCTGGCCCAGCGGACCGGGATAGCTGTCCATGGCCAGGTCGTCCGGCACGTCCTGCGTCAGGCTCAGGCCGGCGGCCTTGAGCGGCGTGGACAGGGGCAGCATCAGTTCGGCGATGAACTGGCGCAGCAGGAAGTGCCGGCGTTGCGAGCTGGCGCGGTCGACGGCGATCTGCTTGAAGCTCGACACGAGGTCGGCGGCGCGCTGCAGGTTGCGCAGCATGATGGCGTCCGCCTCGCTGGCCTGGGTCAGGTAGGCGCCCAGCTCGGAGCGGCGCAGGCCGTCGAGGAAGCTGGCCTGGATTTCGCGCGTGCGCTCGGCCATCGTGGTGGCGACCACCAGGCCGTTGCCGATCGGCGTATTGAGTTCATGCGCAATGCCGGCCACCAGCGCACCCAGCGCGGCCAGCTTGTCGCGGCGCACCAGTTCTTCCTGCGTGATGGACAGGTTTTCCAGCGCGGCGGCCAGTTCGCAGTTGGTCTGTTCCGAGTGTTCCTTGGCCTGCGTCAGGGCCGCCGTGCGTTCGGCCACCAGCTCTTCCAGGTGGGCCCGGTGGCGCTGCAGTTCGCGTTCGTGGCGCATGCGGCCGATGGCGATGCCGGCCAGGTCGGTGGCCGTATCGATCAGTTCCAGGTCGCGCGCATCGGGCTGGCGCACTTCGTGGTAGTACATGGCGAATGAACCGAGCACGGCGCCATCCTGGCCGAAGATGGGACGCGACCAGCAGGCGCGCAAGCCGAATGGCGCGGCCAGCTCGCGGTAGGGCGCCCACAGCGGATCGCGCATGATGTCGCTGACCACCACCGGCTCGCGCAGGAACATGGCCGTGCCGCAGGAACCCACGCCGGGGCCGATGGCCACGCCTTCGAGCAGGGCCATGTATTCGGGCGGCAGGCTGGGGCCGGCCGCGCTGTGCATGTGGATGCCGTCATCGTCGAGCAGCATGATGGAACAAAGCACGCCGCGCGACTGGCCTTCGATCAGGAGCAGCAGCTGGTTCAGGGTGGGCGTCAGGGGCGCGCCCTTGGCGACCATTTCCAGCAGGGTGCTCTGGCCCGAGCGCATCGCTTCGGCGAGGTTGCGCTCGGTCAAGTCGATGATGCGCGCATGCACGAGCTGGCGGCCCGGCACGGACAAGCGCATCAAGCGGATTTCGCAGGCGATCGGATGGCTGTCGCGGTGGCAGCAGCTGGCGCGGAAGACGACGATCTTGCCTTGCAAGGTATCGCGGATCTTTTCTTCCAGCAGTTGCGGCGAGGCGCGGCCATCGTCCTGGAGCTTGGGAAACAGGGGTTCCATGCCGCCTTGCAGCAGTTCCGCCAGCGGCATGCCGAACAGGTCTTCGGCCAGGTGGTTGGCGTCGATCAGCAGGCGGTTGTCGATATCGAACAGCAGCACGGCGTCGGGCGAGCCGGCCAGGATGGAGTGGTAGTTGACTTCCAGCGTTTGCGGATGCAGGGGGCGCGGCGGCGCGGCGGCATGCGGCGCGGATGTCTCGGCCTTGTGCAGGGCCAGTTCCATGAGGATTTTTTCCGCCACGTCGCGCGCATTGAAGGGCATCTTGATGTAGTCGGACGCGCCGGCGCCCACGCTGCGGCCCTGTTCCTCGGCGCTGGGGGTGGCCGACATCAGCAGCAGGGGCACGCCGTGGCGTCCGCCCGCATTGCGCAGGCGCATGCAGGTGGCGCCGATATTCGAGCCGGCCAGGGCTGCATCGAGCAGTATCAGGTCCGTGCCGCCGGCCGCCAGTTCCACGCCTTCGTCGACATCGCCCGCCAGTCCCGTGCCCAGGTTATGCCGGTCCAGCACATACAGCAGTTCGCGCACATCGTTCGGCGAATTGCTGACCAGTAGCACTTTGGCCCGGTCGGCGATGGAAGAAATCAACTGATTCATGGTATCGCGCCCTTACGCGGTTCATGGGCCTAGTATTACATCAAGGCAAGTAGGAGTAAACGATAATTCTTGATGACCAAAAGCAAGGGTTGCCGCGCCCGTTCAGGCGGCGTTTTGCGCTTCGGGCGCCGTTGCCAGCTCCGCGCGCGCCTGTTCGATGCGCGGGTAATTATCCTCGATCCAGTCGACCAGCACGGCCAGGCGTTCGGCCGCTTCGCGCCCCAGCGGCGTGAGGCTGTATTCCACCTTGGGCGGTATCACCAGATACGCCTGGCGCAGCACGAAGCCGTCGCCCGCCAGCGCTTCCAGGGTTTGCGCCAGCATTTTTTCGCTGACCCCGCCCACCTCACGGCGCAGTTCGCTGAAGCGCCGCGTGCCGCCCAGCAGCAATACCAGCACCAGCACGGCCCAGCGGCTGGTCAGGTGGCTGAGTACGGCGCGCGACGGGCAGGCAGCCGCCAGCAGGTGCGCGCCCTGGTTCTGGCGGGCGAGGACGGCGCGCAGGCTGGCGCCGGGAGTGTCTGTGGACATGATAGTCGGCCTTCAATTTGAGTTGAATTCATACTTACCAAAAGGTACGTACTTACAATAAGTAAGCAATAGTCCTATTATAGAATCTTACCATCCACCCTCCAAGGAGAAATCATGATCGTCATCACCGGCGCCACAGGCAACCTGGGCCAGCACGTCATCGCCAGCCTGCTCAAATCCGTACCCGCAGCGAACATCATTGCCGCCGTGCGCAATCCGGCCAAGGCCGCCAGCCTGGCCGCACTGGGCGTGCAAGTGCGCCGGGCCGATTACAACGATGGCGCCAGCCTCGACGCGGCGTTCAAGGGTGCAACGAAGATCTTGCTGATCTCGTCCAGCGAAGTGGGGCAGCGCGCGCAGCAGCACCAGAACGTCATCGATGCGGCCAAGCGCGCCGGCGTGGCCCTGCTGGCCTACACCAGCGTCTTGCGTGCCGACACGTCGCCGCTGGGCCTGGCTGCCGAGCACGTCGTCACGGAAGCGGCCATCCGCGCATCGGGCCTGCCGTACAGTTTCCTGCGCAACGGCTGGTACCTGGAAAACCATACGGAACACCTGGCGCCCGTGCTCGAGCATGGCGTCGTGCTGGGTGCGGCGCAAAACGGGCGCTTCTCGTCGGCCGCGCGTGCCGATTACGCGGCGGCCGCCGCTGCCGTGCTGACGGCGGCCCAGCCGCAAGCCATCTATGAACTCGCTGGCGACCACGGCTTTACCCTGGCCGAGTACGCAGCCGAAGTGGCGCGCCAGTCGGGCAAGGAAATCGTCTATAAAGATTTGCCGCAGGCCGATTTCAAGGCGGCGCTGGTGGGCGCGGGCGTGCCGGAAGGCTTTGCCGACTTGCTGGCCGATTCCGATGCGGGCGCGGCCAAGGGCGGCCTGGAAGACGGTGGCAAGCAATTGAGCGCGCTGATCGGCCGTCCGACGACGAGCCTGCTTGACGCCGTCAAGGCGGCGCTGGTCAAATAAGGGGAGGGTGCCGCGGGTCGGGAAGACTGCGCGGCATTCTGGAATGAAAAAAGCCGCAAACTCGTGAAAGTTTGCGGCTTTTTAGCGAATTAGGTAATGGTGCCCACGAAGGGACTCGAACCCCTACACCCGAAGGCACATGGACCTGAACCATGCGCGTCTACCAATTCCGCCACGTGGGCACTGATGCTGCTTGTTGCTGCTTGCTGCGATGTCTCACTACTGTACTGCGGACTACAACGAAAACAACCCGTTGCTGGTGGTGCCCACGAAGGGACTCGAACCCCTACACCCGAAGGCACATGGACCTGAACCATGCGCGTCTACCAATTCCGCCACGTGGGCATTGTACTGCTACTGCTTGCTGCTTCTTGCCGTCTGCTGCATGTTCTGCAGCGACGGACAAAATAATAAGGGTTGGCGCGCATTCGGTCAATGAACATTTTGCTCTTTTCTTCAAGAAACTCCGTTTTCGGCTGAAAAAAGCGTTTTCCCTATGAAAAAGGGGTAAGGACTGCCTGTTTTTTGAGCGCATCAGCGTTTTTGCTGCAGTGCCAGCAGCATCAGCGCCAGGCAGAGCAGGGAGGCGCTGCTCGGCGCCGGGATGGCGGCCGGGTCGATATCCCAGCCGATGGCATCGAGGGCCATCAGGTCGTTCCAGCGCAGGCGCAGCAATTCGCCATATGCTACGGTCGGGTCCATGATGCCCAGGCCCATGTTGTCGCGCCAGTGGCTGGCCTGGTCGCCGTCGCCATGGTAGGCGCCGTTGGCGAACAGGGGGCCGCGCGTCGCGCCGCCATCGAGCGAAAAATACTTGTCGCGGTTGTCCGCCGTCCAGTCGATCACGCCGGCGGCCGCGCTGTCGGCGGAATAGCGGAACAGGTCCAGTCCCGAGACGTAGGTGAATTCGCTGTCGTCGTATGGTCCGCCCAGCGGCGGCGAGTTGAGGTCGAGGATGTCCACGCCGCTGAGAAAGCCCAGCGCGTGGCCGATTTCATGCATGGCCACGCCGATGAAGTCGATGCTGTTGGCGCCGATGCCGTTGCCGGGATCGAAATCGAAATTGAAATCGCTGTTGAACTGGATGAAGCCGTCGCAATTGCCGATGCAGCCATCGAGCGATTGCGGCGGCGGCGTCAGGCCGATGGCCTTGGCTTCGGCATTGCTCAGGGAGAGATATTGATTGTTGGCGTCGCCATTGTTGTCGACATAGGGTACGGCGCTGCCGGGGCCGTTGGGATTGTTGGCCGTGCGGTTGATCAGCATGCCGAAGCTGTCGCCTGCGGGCAGGTGCGCCAGCGCCCGCTGGTCGATGCTGGAGGTGGCGTCGGCGGCGAGGGCGCTGCGAAAGTCGCTGTAGCGGTAAAACGCTTCCGACGAGCCCGTCTGCCCCAGGATGTTGCCGCCCAGCGAATTGAAGCCTACCGTCAGTTCGACGGTGACATTGTCCTTCAGGACGCGCGACCAGCGCGCTGCGGCCGCCTGGAATCCCTGCTGCGCCTGCAGCGAGGTGCCGGGCACGTAGTGCAGATTGAACAGGGGCGAGGCGAGGGTGCTGGCGGGCAATGCCAACGCGAGGGCGGCGAAGCAGGCTTTCATGACGGCACTCCGGAAGTGGGGATGCCAGCATGCAGGCAAGAAGCGTGCTCAGCTTTAAAATCAGGCACTTGCAAGGCGGGCGCCTGGCCACTGTCAGGAATACCGACAGGCTTTATTCCGGCCGGAAATGAAAAAAGCCGCAAACTCGTGAAAGTTTGCGGCTTTTTAGCGAATTAGGTATGGTGCCCACGAAGGGACTCGAACCCCTACACCCGAAGGCACATGGACCTGAACCATGCGCGTCTACCAATTCCGCCACGTGGGCACTGATGCTGCTTTGCTGCTTTCTTTGCGTGTTCTGCAGAGAAGGCAGGATCATAGAGGCTGCGCGCCCGGCGGTCAATGAAAAAATGCGCAGTGCAGTGAAATAAATGCGCGGCGCGCAGCAGGGGCGGGACGGTGTCCAGTCCTAAAATAGGTTGACAGTATTTATTACTGCGCAAACGCCCGATGCACCGCATCGGGCGTTTTGTACTTCAGGGCCGTATGCGGTCGCTCCTGGTTGTATATCCGCACCGATTGCGCCACCATTTTGCTCGCCTGCTTCAGGTTTGCCGGCCGACAGAGCAGGAACTCGCCTTTCAGAATGCCGTTGATCCGCTCGGCCAGCGCATTCTGATAGCAATCGTAGCCATCGGTCATGGAGCAAGTTAGTCCATGACGACGATGAATTTCTTGATAGTAAGTAGAGCAGTACTGGGCGGATTCAACCGGTCCTCGCAACACTAGATTGTTGAACAAATTGTAGATATTCGTCCAGTACTTCTGCCGGCGACTTCCAACCAAGCGTTTTCCGGGGTCTGGAATTCAGCGCATTAGCAACGG
>NZ_WFLL01000037.1:0-57903 GCF_009208755.1 Janthinobacterium sp. FT14W
CAGCCGCCATGCAGGCAGCCTTGCGCGCCGCGCATGCGCAGGTCGATTGCGTCAGTGCGGACGGCTGGCCCGCCCTGCTGGCGCAGCGCCTCGGCGCGCACGGCGTGCGCCGCCTGCTGCTCGATAGCGGCAGCGCCGAAGGGCTGGCCTTGCGCGCCGCCTTGCCGGCGGGCGTCGAGGCGCTGTCTTTCGAGCGTCCGCTGGCGCAGTGGAAGGGCGAATTGTTCGACACCGTCGACGCGGGTTTCACGGTGGCCCGTTCCGGCATCGCCGCCACGGGCACCCTGGTCATCGCGCCCGACGCGGCCGCGCCGCGCACGGTGTCCTTGGCGCCGCCCCTGCATGTCTGCCTCGCATATGCGAGCACCCTGCACGTGGACTTGCACGCGGCGGCGCGCGCCGAACGCTGGGCGGACGGCATGCCGGCCAACCTGGTGCTGGTGTCGGGTCCCTCGAAAACCTCCGATATCCAGCAAACCCTCGCGTATGGCGCGCACGGCCCCCGCTGGCTGTGGGTGCTGCTCGTCGATGACTTGCCAGCCCAGGAAGGAGACCAGCCATGAAGGCCAAGCCCATGCAATTCGTCAAGCCGGCGGACTTCCACGCGCGCGCCCGCGCCGCGCTGGACGACCCGAAGCTGCGCCAGAGCTTTCGCGGCGCCATGGATTTTTTGCAGGACAAGCGCAGCGCCCAGTTCCCGGACGGCGATGAACTGGAACGCCTGCGCGACATCGGCGAAGCCGTGCGCCAGCATGCGCTGGCGCGCCTGCCCGATCTGCTGGTGCAGCTGGAAGACAAGCTGACGGCGGCCGGCGTGCAGGTGCACTGGGCCGAGGATGGCGAGCAGGCCAACGCCATCATCCACGCCATCGCGCAGCGCAATGGGGCCTCGCGCTTCATCAAGGGCAAGTCGATGGCCAGCGAGGAAATCGAGCTCAATCACTACCTGGAAGCACGGGGCATGAGCTGCCTGGAATCGGACATGGGCGAATACATCGTGCAGCTGGCCGGCGAAAAGCCGTCGCACATCGTCATGCCGGCCATACACAAGACCAAGGCCGACATCGCCGGCCTGTTTGCCGAGCATATTCCCGATGCGCCGTACACGGAAGACGTCGACAGTCTGATCCAGGCGGGCCGGCGCGCCCTGCGCCAGGCCTTCGTCGAGGCGGACATCGGCCTGTCGGGCGTGAACTTCGCGGCGGCCGACACGGGCACCCTGTGGCTGGTGGAAAACGAGGGCAATGGCCGGCTGACGACGTCCGTGCCGGACGTGCACATCGCCATCATGGGCATGGAAAAAGTGGTGGCCAAGCTCGAACATATCGTCCCGCTGGCCAGTTTGCTCACGCGGTCGGCGACGGGGCAGGCCATCACCACGTATTTCAACCTGATTTCCGGTCCGCGCCGCGCCGGTGAAAAGGACGGGCCGCGCGAAGTGCACCTGGTGCTGCTCGATAACGGCCGCAGCCAGGCCTATGCGGACGAACAGCTGCGCGCCACCCTGCAATGCATACGCTGCGGCGCCTGCATGAACCACTGCCCCGTCTACACGCGCGTCGGCGGCCACGCCTACGGCACCACGTATCCGGGGCCGATCGGCAAGATCATTTCGCCCCATCTTCTGGGCCTCGATGCGACGGCCGACCTGGCGACGGCGTCGAGCCTGTGCGGCGCCTGCGGCGAGGTGTGCCCCGTGCGCATCCCGATCCCGCAGCTGCTGGTGCGCCTGCGCACGGAAGCGAACCGCAATCCGGCGGAGCAGGTGGCCCATCCGCTGCGCGGCCAGGGGACCAAGTTCAGCCGCGGCGAAAGCCTGGTCTGGCGCTTCTGGAGCGGCGCCTTTGCGCGCCCAATCAGTTATCGCCTGTTCCGCTGGGCCGCCACGCGGCTGCGCGCGCTCACGCCGGGCAAGCAGCTGGGCTGGACGCAGCACCGCACGCCGTTGACGCCGGCGCCGCGCAGCCTGGCCGACCTGCTCGATGCACGGGGGCAGGCGGAATAGCCAGGCCCCGCCACTTCGCAAAAAACACGCTACACACAACTACATCAAAAGCCGTTTTTTCACTCAACCCGCATCCACCGGAGGAGACCCGACATGCACACCTGGACCCAACTTTACACACCGCTCGGCAGCTTGTGGCTGTCGTCGCTGGCGGCAGCCATACCCATCATTTTCTTCTTCATCGCCCTGGCGGCATTGCGCATCAAGGGCCACGTGGCGGCCGCCGTCACCCTGGCGCTGGCGCTGGCCGTGGCGATTTTCGCGTACGGCATGCCGGTGCCGCAGGCGCTGGCGGCGGCCGGCTATGGTTTTGCCTATGGTTTGTGGCCCATCGCATGGATCATCGTCACGGCCGTCTTCCTGTACAAGATCGTCGTCAAAACGGGGCAGATCGACATCATCCGCGCTTCCGTGCTGTCGGTCACGGACGACCAGCGCCTGCAGGTGCTGCTGATCGGCTTTGCCTTCGGCGCCTTCCTGGAAGGGGCGGCCGGCTTCGGCGCGCCCGTGGCCATCACCTCGGCCTTGCTGGTGGGCCTGGGCTTCAACCCGCTGTATGCGGCGGGCCTGTGCCTGATCGCCAATACGGCGCCCGTGGCGTTTGGCGCCATGGGCATCCCCATCATCGTGGCGGGGCAGGTGACGGGCATCGATCCGTTCCTGATCGGCGCCATGGCGGGCCGCCAGTTGCCGCTGCTGTCGCTGCTGGTGCCGTTCTGGCTGGTCTTCATGATGGATGGCGTGCGCGGCGTGCGCGAAGTGTGGCCGGCCGCGCTGGTGACGGGCTTCAGCTTTGCCGTCACCCAGTACTTCACTTCCAACCATATCGGTCCTGAACTGCCGGACATCACGTCGGCCCTCGTCAGCCTGGTGTCGCTGACCTTGTTCCTGAAAGTGTGGCAGCCGAAGAATGCGAAAGTGGCCCACGCCGTCGGCGGCGGCACGGCCGCATTGTCCGGCTTTGGCGGCGGCCATGCGGGCGTGCGCGGCGGCGGCAACCGCGCCGCTTCGCCGTACACGATGGCGCAGACCATGCGCGCCTGGGCGCCGTTCGGCCTGCTGACGGCCATCGTCACCGTGTGGAGCCTGCCCGGCTTCAAGGCCCTGTTTGCGGCCGGCGGCGCCTTGTCCGGCCTCGTCATCAAGATCCATGTGCCTTACCTGGACCAGCTGGTGATCAAGACAGTGCCCATCGTGGCGGCGCCGAAGGCGTACGAGGCCGTGTTCAAATTGGACCTGCTGTCGGCCGTGGGCACGGCGATTTTGCTGACCGCCGTGCTGGCCATGCTGATGCTGCGCATGCAGCCGCGCGATGGCTGGAAGGCGTTCGTGGAAACCCTGGTGGAATTGCGCCGTCCCGTGCTGTCGATCGGCCTGGTGCTGGCGTTTGCCTTCGTTGCCAATTACTCGGGCATGTCGTCCACCCTGGCCCTGCTGCTGGCCGGCAGCGGCGCCGCCTTCCCGTTCTTCTCGCCGTTCCTGGGCTGGCTGGGCGTCTTCCTGACGGGTTCCGACACGTCCTCGAACGCCTTGTTCTGCTCCTTGCAAAACACCACGGCGCACCAGATCGGCGTATCCGACACCCTGCTGGTGGCGGCCAACACGACGGGCGGCGTGACGGCGAAGATGATCTCGCCCCAGTCGATCGCCGTCGCCTGTGCGGCGACTGGCCTGGTGGGCAAGGAATCGGACCTGTTCCGCTTCACCCTGAAGCACAGCCTGTTGTTTGCCGTCATCATCGGCATCATCACGATGCTGCAGGCCTACGTGTTCACGGGCATGATCCCGCACTAAGCCCTTGCGTAGAAGTACGTAGTAAAACTAGATGAAATGATAGTGAAACGTGCAAAGGGTCATGAAAATGACCTGATGCACTGCAGCAAAATGATACTGCTCGGTGCAATGCCAGGGTGCGCCTGTTGCCGCATACCCATCCCGTGCTCAAGCGCGAGGCGAGCAGGATGGGGCTGGCGATGGTCTTGCTGGTGCTGCTACTGCTTGCTGGTACTGCTACCGCCTGCTCCCGCTTCAGGGCATTAACGGCTCAGGCCGCTCATCCAGCTTGGCTGCGGATTGGCGCGGGCCAGTTCGCGCATGCGGTATTCCAGGTCGTAGCGGTCGGTCGATTCGGCCAGATAGGCTTCTTCATAGGCGCGTTCGCGGCGGTCGCTGCTTTGGTTCAGCCAGGCGCCGACACGCTTGGCGGCGTGGACCAGGGTGGCGACGATGTTGTTGTTTTGCGTGGTGTGATAGCTAAATGCGGTAGACATGGAAGACTCCTTGTGTGGTGTGCCGCGTTGTGCTGCACTGCAATATAAGTATAGCGATTCCAAGTTATAAGGCTACTTTTGATTTCAAATGTCAGCTATTCAGTTTTGAAATAACAGGCTGGAAAGCTGCGCAATTCGGGGCTTTAAGGCATAATGCCGGCGCAGTATGGTAGTTTTACTACAATACTGTTTTGTCCTGGATGTTGTTTTCAGACGCAGTCCGCAGACGTGCCGCGCCCGCAAGACATCGTTCTGACGAGAAACGGTCGGCCGTGTGCCCGCCGCGCGCAAAATGTGCCATGCCTGCCCCGTATCGCTGATGGCAGTCATGGCCCACGCTGATATCTGCGTGCGTCCTGCGCGCCTGCTGCAGCCCGGGTGGAATCGCTTCCACGCCTGGCAAGATCAACTTGGAATTGAAAAATGGAGAAGGTATGGAATACGTAAAGCAAGGCCAGGGCGTACCGTCCGCACGGGCCGGCACGCAAAACAATACAGGCGCCCTGATCATTGTCACGGTACTGTTTTTCATGTGGGGGTTGCTGACCTCGCTCAATGATGTGCTGATTCCCCATCTGCGCTCGATCTATACCTTGACCTATGTCCAGGCGATGCTGGTGCAGTTCTGCTTCTTTGGCGCCTACGCCATCGTTTCGCTGCCGGCCGGCATGCTGATCAAGAAAATCGGCTACCAGCGCGGCGTCGTCGCGGGCCTGCTGATCGCCGCCGCCGGCTGCGCCATGTTCTACCCGGCGTCCACGGGCAGCTACGCGCTGTTCCTGCTGTCCTTTTTCATCCTGGCGGCCGGCATCACCGTGCTGCAAGTGGCGGCCAATCCGTATGTGACGGAACTGGGCGACCCGCAGACGGCGTCGAGCCGATTGACCCTGACGCAAGCGTTCAATGCGCTGGGCACCACCGTGGCGCCTGCGCTGGGCGGCATGCTGATCCTGTCGGGCACGGTCCTGACGGTGCAGCAGTTCGACCTGCTGCCGGCGGCCGAGCAACTGGCCTACCGCGCCAAGGAAGCGGCCGCCGTACAAGGGCCGTACCTGGTGCTGGCAGCGACCCTGGTGATTCTGGCCGTGCTGTTCGCGCTGGCAAAATTGCCGAAGATTTCGCATGCGGACGATGCGGCCGCCCTGGCGCAGGATGGCAACAAGGTCTCGATCTGGTCGCACCGCCACCTGGTGCTGGGCGCGCTGGCCATCTTCCTGTATGTGGGCGGTGAAGTGAGCATCGGCAGCTTCCTGATCAACTTCCTGGGCGAGAGCCATATCGCTGGCCTCAGCCATGCCGACGCCGCCTATTTCGTCAGCTATTACTGGGGCGGCGCCATGCTGGGCCGCTTTGTCGGCTTTGCCGTGATGCGCTACGTCAGCCCGGGCAAGACCCTGGCCTTCAACGCCGCCGTCGTCATCGCGCTGATCCTCGTCGCCGTGTTCTCCAGCGGCCACACGGCCATGTGGGCATTGATCGCCGTGGGCCTGTTCAACTCCATCATGTTCCCGACCATCTTCAGCATGGCGCTGAACAAGCTGGGTGCGCAAACGGGGCAAGGTTCCGGCATCCTGTGCATGGCCATCGTCGGCGGCGCCATCGTGCCGTTCATCCAGGGCTTCCTGGCCGACCACATCAACCTGCAACTTTCCTTCCTCGTGCCGGCCCTGTGCTACACCTTCATTCTGTACTTCGGCTGGAAGTACGCCAGCATGTACAAGGACGACGTCGCCAAATAAGCGCGGCGCCGTGCGGTAAATAAAAAGGGTGGCCGCGGCCACCCTTTTTTGGGTCAGTGGGTGAACTGCGTGCCCAGCACGTCCTGGCAGACCTCGAGCCAGGCGCGCGCCGCGTGCGACAGATAGCGCCCGCTCCAGATGTGCGCCACCTGCCACGCCACTTCCGGTTCGACGATGCGCACCGCGTCCAGCGGTTCGCCGGCCAGGCGCCGGATGAACGGCTCGGGCAGCAGGGCCACGCCCAGGCCCGCCGACGCCATCGCCACCAGCCAGTCCCACTGGCCGCTCTGCGCCGCGATCATCGGCGTGAAGCCCGCTTGCGCGAAACGCTGGCGCAGGCTGCGCGTCAGGGCGAAATCATCTTTCAGCAGCACCAGCGGCAAGTCGGCCAGCGCCTTGAACGGAAGTGTCGTGCGTTCTTTTTGGAACGTGCCCGGTTCGGCCAGGGCCCAGATCGGGTAGCTGGCCACTTGCACGGCCACGAGGTCGAGTTCCGGATCGGCCGGCAGCACCGTCATGCCGATTTCCAGCTCGCCGGCCGCCACCTTGCGCTCGATCTGCTGGCCCGTGTCTTCCTGCAGGGTCAGGCTGATGTTCGGGTGGCGCGCGCGGAAGGCCTTCAACACGGGTGTAAACAAGACATTGATCATGGGCGGGATGCCCACCGTCAGGCTGCCGCGCTGCAAGGCCTGGGTGTCGCGCACTTCCAGGGTCAGCTGGCGCATATTGGCCAGCATTTCCTGGCCGTGCTGGTAGACGATGCGGCCCGTGTCCGTCAGGGTCAGCTTGCGCCCGTCGCGCACCAGCAGCTGCGCGCCCACCTCGTCTTCCAGCTGGCGCACCATCTTGCTGATGGTGGACTGGGTCAGGTGCAGCGATTCGGCCGCCTGCGTAAAGCTCGACAGGCGCACGGTTTCCACGAAATAGCGCAGGGAACGGATATCCAAGAGGGTGCTCGGCGTTGGCGTGGCATGAAAATATCGACTGGGTTTGGCGAAATTAATTCATGCCATGCATGTAAGCAGGATTTTATACTGAAACCACTTATGGGGCTGGTGTATGACGGCCATCCAGTTTGAGAATATTAAGAAGATCAGGAGCATCACGATGTACGAGGACCGTATCCGCCACCCAGGCTTGCTCAGCAAAATCATGAGCGCCGATGAGGCAGCCAAATTATTCCACAACGGCATGCGTGTCGGCATGAGCGGCTTTACCCGTGCCGGCGACGCCAAGGCCCTGCCGCGCGCACTGGCCGAGCGCGCCCTGCAAGATCCCCTGAGTTTGACCCTGATCACGGGCGCCTCGCTGGGCAATGGCAGCGACGGCCTGATGGCCGAGGCGGGCGTGCTGGCGCGCCGCATGCCGTTCCAGGTCGACCCCGTCTTGCGCGGCAAGATCAACAATGGCGACGTCATGTTCATCGACCAGCATCTGTCGGAAACGGCCGAGCAGCTGCGTTCGGGCAACCTGGCCGCCGTCGACATCGCCGTCATCGAAGCGACGGCCATCACGGCCGCGGGCGCCATCATCCCGACCATGTCGGTGGGTAACTCCGCCGCGTTCGCCCAGCAGGCCACGCAAGTGATCATCGAAATCAATCTGTCCACGCCGCTGGCGCTGGAAGGCTTGCACGACATTTATATCCCGCAAACCCTGCCGGGACGCGAGCCGATCCCCCTCACGCGCGTCGACCAGCGCCTGGGCAGCACGGCCATTGCCATCGACCCGGCCCGCATCGCCGCCATCGTCATCACGGACAGCCCCGACAGCCCGTCGAACGCCTTGCCGCCCGACGCGGAAACGCAGGCGATTGCCGGCCATGTGATCGCCTTCCTGCAGGGCGAAGTGGCGGCCGGGCGCATGGGGCCGGAATTGCTGCCGCTGCAGGCTGGCATCGGCACCATCGCCAACGCCGTGCTGCATGGCCTGATCGGCTCGCCTTTCAGCAACATGAGCATGTATTCGGAAGTGCTGCAGGACAGCGCCATCGAGCTGCTCGATTCGGGCCAGCTGGCGTTCGCGTCGGCCTCGTCGATCACCCTGTCGGCCGCCGTGCACCAGAAGCTGATGGAGAATATCGACCATTACCGTTCGAAGATCGTGCTGCGCCCGCAAGAGATCAGCAACCATCCGGAAATCGTGCGCCGCCTGGGCATCATCGCGTTGAACACGGCGCTCGAGTTCGACATCTATGGCAACGTCAATTCCACGCACGTGTGCGGCACGCACATGATGAATGGCATCGGCGGCTCGGGCGACTTTGCGCGCAATGGGCAAGTGTCGATGTTCGTATCGAAATCGGCGGCCAAGGGCGGGCGCATTTCCAGCGTCGTGCCGATGGTCTCGCATGTGGACCATACGGAGCATGACGTCGACGTGCTGGTGACGGAGTGGGGCTATGCGGACTTGCGCGGCCTGGCGCCGCGCGAACGGGCGCCGCTGATCATCGAGCGCTGCACGCATCCCGACTACCGCGCGCAGCTGCGTGCCTATTACGACGCGGCATGCCAGCGCGGCGGCCACACGCCGCATATCCTGCAAGAGGCGCTGTCGTGGCACACGCGCTACCAGGAAACGCAGAGCATGCTGGCAGCACAGTAAGCGCGCGTTCGCGCAAAGAGAGGCAGGACGGGCAGGGCGGTGCATCTCCGCGCCTGCCTTTTTTATTGCTTAGTACATATGCAGCGCCTTGGCGCCCAGCCCCAGCAGGGCAAACGTGGTGGTGGCCTGTATACCCATGAACCACAGGAAATGGGTGTGCATGTGCTTGCGGATGTCGCCCAGTTCCGTGCGCAGGGCGTGGCAGTCGCCGCGCAGGTCGCCGCGAAACTGCGTCAGGTCGGCGCGCAGCAGCTGCGATTCGCCGCGCAGTTCCGTGCGTACATTGTCGAGGCCGTCGCCCAGGCGCTGTTCCAGGGTCTTGAACCATTGCCGGTCGTGTTCCCGGTCCGTTTCCAGTTTTGTCAGCCGCGCTTCCATACGGACAGCATTGTGCGCGCTTTGCTGTTTGTCAAGCCGGTCCGTGGCATAGGCTTCGTTCATCTCACGCTCCTTCGCGCCAGCCGTGCTGCACCAGCGCAGGCGGCCTCACTCCACTGTCCGCTTTTGGCGCCGGCGCGGTTTGCGCCGGATCAAACGTCAGGCAGCTGGGGCAAAGCGCAGGCGGATGCCTGCCGTGACGACAGCCAGCAGGTCGTCGATATGCGCATTCATTTCCGGGTGCGGCGTCCATGGGTCGTCCGCATCCATGACGATGCGCAGCGACACGAGGCCGTGCAGCGATTGCCAGAAGATCTGCGTCATCGTGTGCAGCGTCGGCTCGTCCTGGCGTACCTGGCCTGCCTGCGCCAGTTCCTTGAACAGGTGCAAGGCATACGCGTATGGATCTTGCTCGATATTGCCGTGCTCCACCAGGGCCGCGTCGATTTCCGCATGGGGACGCAGTTCCATGAAGATCAGCGAATATTCGTCGGGATGCTGGAAGCCGTACTCGATGTAGGCGCGGCCGACCAGGGCGATGCGTTCCCACGCATCGTCGCTGGTGGCGCAGGCAGTGCGCATGGCGCGCACCAGTTCCAGCAAGTCCTTGTCCATGGCCTGGGCGATCAGGGTGGCCTTGTCGCGGAACAGGGCGTACACGACCGTGGTGGAAAATCCGGCCGCTTCGGCCACCTTGCGGATGGAGACGGCGCGCGCGCCACCCTTCTTGATGAGATCCTTGACGACGTCGATGATGTGCTCGCGCCGCGCCTGAGCTTCGCGTAATTTTCTTTCCTGTATGTTAGTTAACTTCTTGTCCACGACTCTTTCCTGGCGACTCTATGAAAGCAAGAATTATAGGGCGGCGACGGGCCGCCAATGTGTCTGGCATTGTTACAATTCAGTTTTTTGTCCGGTCGATGCGACAGCTGGCCGATTTTTCGTGTTTTTGTCCGGGGCTTTTCCATCGATGCCCCGGATTGGTGCATAAATTGCCGGGCCAGGCTTTGCGAACGGGGCCAAAGGGCGGAAAATAGCGGGATAGCTTACACTGCGTTTTTTAGCGCAACGGCGGCGGCCCACGAGGCAGCGCCGGAACACTTACATTGGACGGGATCATTACATGACCATTAAAATCAGCCAGAACTTCGACTCGGGTGCCATCGACGTGGTGAGCGCCACCAGTGCCGGCGCCATCGACCTGAACTTGCGCAAGGACAGCCACGCCGACATCCACCAGTGGTTCCACTTCCGCCTGCAGGGCGCGCGCGGCCAGGCGTGCACGATGCGCTTCCTGAACGCGGGCCAGGCCACCTATCCGGCCGGCTATGAAGACTACCAGGCCGTGGCCAGCTACGACAGCGAAAACTGGTTCCGCGTGCCCACCTCGTTCGATGGCCAGGTCATGACGATTTCGCATACGCCGGAACTCGACAGCGTGTACTACGCCTATTTCGAGCCGTATTCGTGGGAACGCCACTTGCGCCTGCTCGGTGAAGTGGCCGAGCATCCGCTGGCGCGCGTGTCCGACCTGGGCAGCACGGTCGACGGCCGCGACATGAACATGGTCACCATCGGCAACCCGCAGGCGGAAAAGAAGATCTGGGTCATCGCGCGCCAGCATCCGGGCGAATCGATGGCCGAGTGGTTCGTCGAAGGCCTCATCGACTCGCTGCTGGACGACGCCAACCCGATCGCGCGCAAGTTGCTGCAGCGCGCCGTGTTCCACATCGTGCCGAACATGAATCCGGACGGCTCCATCCGCGGCAACCTGCGCACGAATGCGGCCGGCGCCAACCTGAACCGCGAATGGATGACGCCTACACTGGAAAACAGCCCGGAAGTGCTGTGCGTGAAAAACAAGATCCACGAAACGGGCGTCGACATGTTCTTCGACATCCACGGCGATGAAGCGCTGCCGTACAACTTTGTGGCCGGCAACGAAATGCTGGAAAACTTCACGCCAGAGCAAGCGGCGCACCAGAAGGCCTTCATCGAGCGCTACAAGCAGGCCAGCCCCGACTTTCAGGACAAGTTTGGCTACGCAGCCAGCAAGTACAAGTCCGACATGCTGACCCTGGCGTCGAAATACATCGGCCACCACTTCGGCTGCCTGGCGCTGACCCTGGAAATGCCGTTCAAGGAAAATGCGGACTTGCCGGATCCGGCCGTCGGCTGGAACGGCGCGCGCAGCGCGGCCCTGGGTGCGGCCATGCTGCAGCCTATCCTGCTGTCGCTGGACTGATCGGCGTTGTTCATGGGTATCGAGATCGAGCGTAAATTCCTGTTGCAAGGCGACGCCTGGCGCGGCCTGGGGCAGGCGGTGCTGCTGCGCCAGGGCTATCTGTCGTCGGCGCGCGAGCGCGTGGTGCGCGTGCGCATCGAAGGCGGGCAGGCGATGCTGACCATCAAGGGTGCGAACGTGGGCGCGACGCGGGGCGAGTGGGAGTATCCGATCCCGCTGGCCGACGCCACCGAACTGCTCGACGGCCTGTGCGAACAGCCGCTGATCGAAAAATACCGCCACCGCATCGAACACGCGGGCATGGTGTGGGAAGTCGACGAGTTCCTGGGCGCCAATGCCGGCCTGGTAGTGGCCGAGATCGAGCTGGCCTCGGAAGACCAGCCGTTCGGGAAGCCCGACTGGGTCGGCGCGGAAGTGTCGGGCGATGCGCGCTACTACAATGCGAATCTGATCCGCCACCCGTTTTCACAGTGGTGACGAGGCGTCAAAAAGCATGTTGAAATGAAAAAGGCGGAACTGGAGTTCCGCCTTTTTTGTCTTTGAACGTCTTGTCGTCAACGTATCGACACCTCTTCAAACCGTAGCGGGCAAGCCCGATATTGGGTTGAGTAACGCAGCGGTACTAGCAGCGTAGGTCGGATTAGCGCGCAGCGCGTAATCCGACGACAGCGTTACCGCGTCAATGGAAATGCTCGGTGCCTTGCGGCGTATCTTCCGGCATTTCCGCATGCGCCAGCTCGCCCACGGGGTCGGCAAACAGGGGGGCGCCGCAATCGTCGCAGTATTCACCGACAAAACGTTCCGCGTGGCGCTTGATCTGCGTCACGCCGGCGGCGTTCAGGTGCTCGATGATTTCACCGACGGGCGTCTTCTGCTTGTCCAGCGCGGCGATGCCCACCTGGATCAGGCCTTCGATCGGCGTGCCATCCTCGTCTTCCTGGCCGTACAAAGGCCAGACGATGCCGTAGATGACATCCGGCGCCTGGCGCAGGGTGAAGGCGATGCGGTACTCGTCCACCTGGCCGTCGGCCGCTTCCTCGCCGAAGCCGGCGATGACGGCGCGCAGTTCCGACGGCTCGATGGCCAGGGTGTGCGTCAGGTAGTGCACGGCGGCGCGCACGGAGACGGGGCGTATCAGCTTGTCCGCCTCGCGGCAGGCCACGTAGTACGCTTCCGGCAGCAGCAGTTCCAGGCCGCAGCCGGGCAGCAGGCGGGCAATCGTCGGCGTCGCCTGCGCGCGCCATTGTTCCAGGGCAGCGCTGCGCTCGGCGATGAAGTCGAGCTGGCTGGCCGGCGTCTGCCAGCGGAACAGGGGCGCGCCGGCGGGCGCCACCACGGCCACCAGCAGGTAGCGCGTGTCGGCCAGGAAGGGGGCCGTTTCCGCCTCCTTGCTTGAAGGCTTGACGGCCGTGCCCTTCAGTGCGGCCTGTGCCAGCTTCTGCGTCTTGGCGTAGGTTTCGACATGGCTGCGCGGCAACTGGTCGATCGAGTACAGGGTCGGCGCCATGGCCATCTTCGTGCCGTCGGCCAGCAGGTGGGCGGCAAAGTGCGCGGACAATACGCCGTGCGCGTCGCCGGCCATGGCGCCGGAGGCGATGGAAAAGCGCGTCCACGCGAGGATGGGGACGGCCACCAGCAGGGCGTCGTAGCGCACGTCGTCGTGCACCATGACGGTCGATTCGCTGACGGCTTCAACGCAGTCCATCAGCACGTCGTAGGCGTTCAAGTCTTCCTTGAACAGGCTGCCCAGGGTGTTGTCGATGGTGTCCTGGTGGCCGGTTTTGAGTAATTTCTGGAGCTGCGTATCCAGGCTGTGTTCCCAGGACCGCTCTTCGAGACGGCTGGCTGCCTGTACGATCGCCTGGGCAAAGGTGACCAGGCGCTGGCTGTCGGCAGTCAGTTTATGGGATGAATCTTTGGAAGGACGACGCATAGCGGGATAAGAGTCTCGGAAAGTGAAAAAAATGGATCAGTCAAACAATGATAAACCCTTATAACCGTATTGTAGAGGATTCGGCCGCACGCAATACGTAAGCTGTCCCTAGATCATGCCGATAGCCGAAATTTCAAGGAGAAGCAGGGTGCAGGGACGAAAAAAAGCGCCGGTCGGAACCGGCGCTTTTATCTTACCTCACGGCTGGGCTGATTACTCGGCCAGCAGTTGACGCAACACGAATGGCAGGATGCCGCCATGCTTGTAGTAATCGACTTCGATCGGCGTATCGATGCGCAGCAGCACTTTCACGTCGACGCTGGTGCCGTCGGCGCGGTGGATGACCAGGGTGGCCAGTTGCTGTGGCTTGATTTCGCCTTCGAGGCCTTTCAGGTCGAAGGTTTCATTGCCGGTGATGCCCAGCGTTTGCACGCTGTCGTCGCCGATGAATTGCAGCGGCAGCACGCCCATGCCCACCAGGTTCGAGCGGTGGATGCGTTCGAACGAACGGGTGATCACGGCTTTCACGCCCAGCAGCTGGGTGCCCTTGGCTGCCCAGTCGCGCGACGAGCCCGTACCGTACTCTTCGCCGCCGAAGACCATGGTTGGCGTGCCTTCAGCAACATATTTCATCGCTGCGTCGTAGATCGACATTTCTTCGCCGGAAGGCTGGTGAATCGTGATGCCGCCTTCGACTGCCGAACCGTCTGCCTTGGCAGGGATCATGCGGTTTTTGATACGCACGTTGGCGAACGTGCCGCGCATCATGATTTCATGGTTGCCGCGACGCGAGCCGTAGGAGTTGAAGTCCGCTTTCAGGACGCCGTTTTCTTTCAGCCATTTGCCTGCAGGACCGTTTTCCTGGATCGAGCCGGCTGGCGAGATGTGGTCGGTGGTGATGGAATCGCCGAACACGCCCAGGGCGCGCGCGCCTTCGATGCCGGTGGCGACCGCTGCTGGCGTCATCGAGAAGTTGTCGAAGAACGGAGGTTCCGCGATGTAGGTCGATTTCGGCCAGTTGTAGACTTGACCGGAGACGGTGGTGACTTTCTCCCACAGCTTGCCTGGCGCGCCCTTGACGTCCGCGTAGTTGTCCTTGAACACCTTGGCGTTCATGGCGAACTTCATCATGGCCGAGACTTCAGCCGAGGTCGGCCAGATGTCGCCCAGGTAGATGTCCTTGCCGCCCTTGCCCTTGCCGACTGGTTCCGTCATCAGGTCGCGCGTCATGTTGCCGGCGATGGCGTAAGCGACGACCAGCGGTGGCGAGGCCAGGAAGTTCGAGCGGATGTTCGGGTGAATGCGCGCTTCGAAGTTGCGGTTGCCCGACAGCACGGCCGATGCGACGATGTCGTTGGCGGCGATGGCGGCGTTCATTTCAGGCGTCAGGTCGCCCGCATTGCCGATACAGGTGGTGCAGCCGTAGGCGGTCACGCCGAAGCCCAGTTTTTCCAGGTACGGCAGCAGGCCGGCAGCCGTCAGGTACTCGGTGACGACGCGCGAGCCGGGAGCCAGCGAGGTCTTGATGTGCGGAGCGACTTTCAGGCCGGCTTCCACGGCTTTCTTGGCCAGCAGGCCGGCAGCCAGCATCACGCTCGGGTTCGAGGTGTTGGTGCACGAGGTGATCGCGGCGATCAGCACGTCGCCGTTCGACACTTTCACGCCGTTCGTCGTTTCGTACACGGCAGCCAGGTCGGCCGGGTTCTTGTTGAAGCCGTTTTCCGTCGTCGGCTTGGCGAACAGTTCGGCGAAGTTGGCTTTCACGTTGCCGATTTCGATACGGTCTTGCGGGCGTTTCGGGCCGGCCAGCGACGGAGCGACGGACGCCAGGTCCAGTTCCACCACGCGGGTGTAGTCGATGTCGCCGGCTTTTGGCACGCCGAACAGGTTTTGCGCCTTGAAGTAGCCTTCGAACGCGGCGATTTCAGCCTTGCTGCGGCCCGTGCCCTTGAAGTAGTCGATGGTGGCTTCGTCGACCGGGAAGAAGCCCATGGTCGCGCCGTATTCCGGTGCCATGTTGGCGATCGTCGCGCGGTCGGTCAGGGTCAGCGATTCCGTGCCTTCGCCGAAGAATTCGACGAACTTGCCGACGACTTTCTCTTTGCGCAGCAATTCGGTGATGGTCAGGACCAGATCGGTGGCGGTGCAGCCTTCGCGCAGCGCGCCCGACAGGTTCACGCCGATGACGTCAGGCGTCAGGAAGTAGACCGGCTGGCCCAGCATGCCCGCTTCCGCCTCGATGCCGCCCACGCCCCAGCCGACCACGCCGATGCCGTTGATCATGGTGGTGTGCGAGTCGGTGCCGACCAGGGTGTCAGGGTAGTACACGTCGCCGGCTTTCTTGCCTGCGTGGTGCACGCCGCGCGCCAGGTATTCCAGGTTGACCTGGTGGACGATGCCGAAGCCTGGCGGCACGACGCCGAAGGTGTCGAATGCCTGCATGCCCCATTTCATGAACTGGTAGCGCTCGTTGTTACGCGAGAATTCCAGTTTCATGTTCAGGTCCAGGGCTTTCTTTTCGCGGTAGTGATCGATGGTGACCGAGTGGTCGACCACCAGGTCGACCGGCACCAGCGGTTCGATTTTCTTCGCGTTGATGCCCATCTTGGCGGCCACGTTGCGCATCGCTGCCAGGTCGGCCAGCAGCGGTACGCCGGTGAAGTCCTGCAGCACGACGCGCGCCACCACGAACGGGATCTCGTCGGTGCGCTCGGCGGTCGGGCCCCAGCTCGCCAATTGCTTGACGTGTTCTTCGGTGACTTTTTTGCCGTCGCAGTTGCGCAATACCGATTCGAGCACGATGCGAATCGACACTGGCAGGCGGGAGACATTGATGCCCAGGCTTTTTTCCAGCGCAGGCAGGGAGTACAGCTTGCCCTTCTTGCTATCCGAAATATTAAAGTCCTTGAGCGTGTTCAGAGTGTTGCGGGACATGACCTCTCCTTGTTGGGTATCGTCTATTTATTGATTATTCAAATTACAAAACATGACTGAGCCCCCGAAGAGGCCCTTGCTGCTCACATCAGCCGCCGGTCGCCGGCAGCACGCCCAGCGATGGCGCGGCTTCCACCACTGCCGCAGGCTTGGCTTGCTCCGCATCCTTGCATTCGTTGGCCAGCTGGCGGCCTTGCTTGGAATCGAGCAGCATGCCTTTGGCCGGGATGCCGATCCAGACCAGGCCGTACAAGCGGTTCTCGAAGCGGTTGGCGCCGGTGGTGGTGCCCACGCGGCTCAGGCGGTGCAGGCGCTTCTTCCAGCGCAGGGCGATGTGTTTGTCGTCAGTCGCATTGGTGTAGATGGTAATTTTGTTACCAAGTTCACAATTGAAATCGGTGGAGGCGGAGCCTGCCGTATCCGGTTCATCGGACTCTTCCTTGTCGACCACCGACATGGCCAGCGGATGCGCTTCCTTGGCGGTCGCCTTGGCCTTGGTGGTCTTGGCTTTCGGCTTGGCCTTGGCCGTCTTGACCGCCTTGGCGTTTGCCGCTTCCTTGGTGTCCGTGGCGGCGAAGCTGGCTGGCGCCAGCGTGAGGGTCATGGCGCCCAGCGCGACGCTGCAGGCAATTGCTAATTTGGAGATGGACATCGTGTAATTCCTGTCAGTTTTCAGTGGTGCTGGTAGGCAGCGCGTTCAATAATGCAGCGGCCGCCTCGGGCAGGCCCAGGCCTGCCAGTTTGGCGCGTTGCAAAACGGTCCAATAATATCGGTAGCTGGCGCGGTCGTGCAAGCGGCCATTTTGCGCAATCGGTCCCCAGTTGGCGCGCAGCGCTTCATTGAGGATGTTGCTGGCCTCGTTGACTTCGGACAGGCGCGGCGTGAAGGCCTTGATGATGGGCTTGATCTGGTCCGGATGGATGCTCCACATGCGCGTGTAGCCGAACTCGGCCGTCGCGCGCTGGGCATCGTTTGCCACCACGGCCGAATCGCGCACGTCCGTCGTCACGTTATGCGACGGCACCTTGCCGTGCGCGTGGCAGGCGGCGGCCACTTCCAGCTTGGCGCGCACCACCAGCGGGTGCGTGAACTGGCCCGGCGTGCGCATGGCGGCGGCGGGAATGGCGCCGTAATGGGCCGAAACGAAATCCATGATGCCGAAGGACAGGCATTCGACCTGGGGCAGGGCGGCGATGGCGTAGGCGTCACGCAGCGCGCCATGCGTCTCGATCAGGATGTGCACGGGCAGGTTGTCGCGGCCGGCGCGGCGCGCGTGCAGGTTGATCAGGTCGATGGCCAGCATGGCGTCCTGCACGCCGCCCACCTTCGGCACGGCGATATAGGCCAGGCGGCTGGCGGCGCCGCAGATGATTTCCACGTCGCGCGCGAAAAACGCGCTGTCGACGTCGTGCACGCGCACGCCGATGCGGTTGAACTGGTTCTCCTCGCTGGCCAGCAGGCCGGCGATCATGTGGGCGTGGGTTTCTTCATTGCCGGCGCTGGCGCCGTCTTCGCAGTCGAACGTGATGTCGAACAGGGGGCCAAGCTCTTGTTGCAAAGCAATCGATTTACGCATCAGCTTTTCGGAGCCGGCGTAGTGGTCGCAAGCGGCGAGCAACAGCGGCTGGCGTTTGCCTTGGAATAAAACCTCGGAAGGGTGCATGCTTAAGGCATTTCTGCAGGTAAAAACTACTTGATAAACAGTCGGGCCGCACAGGCCGCGCCGCGCCATGCGCGGGACGGCCTGCGTAGCGGGCGGCACGTCCGTGCCGCGCCGCCGGGACTGGACTTAGGCCAGCAGGTGTTTCACGCCTTCGCGCTCTTCGGTCAGTTCCTTCAGGGTCAGGTTGATGCGCTCTTGCGAGAATGCATCGATTTCCAGACCTTGAACGATGGTGTACTCACCGTTGTCGGTGGTGACCGGGAAGCCGAACACGGTGCCTTCAGGAATGCCATACGAGCCATCCGAAGGAACGCCCATGGTGGTCCATTTGCCGGCGGTGCCCAGCATCCAGTCATGGATGTGGTCGATGGCGGCGTTCGCTGCCGACGCTGCCGACGACAGGCCGCGCGCTTCGATGATGGCCGCGCCGCGCTTGCCGACGGTCGGCAGGAAGGTGTTGGCGTTCCATTCCTGGTCGTTGATCAGGTCCTTGACAGCCTTGCCGTTCACGGTGGCGAAGCGGTAGTCGGCGTACATGGTTGGCGAGTGGTTGCCCCAGACGGTCAGCTTCTCGATGTCTTTCACGGCGGTGCCGGTCTTGGCAGCGACTTGCGACAGCGCGCGGTTGTGGTCCAGGCGCAGCATGGCGGTGAAGTTTTTCGCCGGCAGCGATGGTGCCGATTTCATGGCGATGTAGGCGTTGGTGTTGGCAGGGTTGCCGACCACCAGTACCTTGACATTGCGCGAAGCGACGGCGTCGAGCGCCTTGCCTTGTACCGTGAAGATCTGTGCGTTCGCTTCCAGCAGGTCCTTGCGTTCCATGCCTGGGCCGCGTGGACGCGCGCCCACCAGGACGGCCACGTCGACATCCTTGAATGCGGTCAGCGGATCGGAGTGGGCGGTCATTTCCGTCAGCAGCGGGAATGCGCAGTCGTCGATTTCCATCATCACGCCCTTGAGCGCCTTCTGGGCTTTTTCGTCCGGGATTTCAAGCAGTTGCAAGATGACAGGCTGGTCTTTGCCGAGCATGTCGCCATTGGCGATGCGGAACAACAGGGCGTAGCCGATCTGGCCGGCGGCGCCGGTCACTGCAACACGCATTGGGGTTTTAGCCATGATGAATCTCCAAAAATGGGAAAGAAAACGGGCTTGAAGCTGGGCTTACGCTTATCCGGAAAAACTATAATGATACCAAAACCGGCCCGCGCCACCGAATTGCTGGTGTACGCTGCCGTCACGCCTGTGCTGCACGAGACCAGAGTGGCTGGCCGACAACATAAAACGCTGGCTCACAAGTTTTATCGAGGGCAGTTTAGGCCTCCGATCTCTATCTGTCAATCATATCTTATGTCTTATATAAGACAGATAACTACGTGTGTTTTACTGGACGCGGGCAGTGATTTGTGTTGAAATGTCGGACTATGAATTCCGCCTCGTCCAATCTGACCAACAATGCCACTGCTGCAAGCGGGGCGGTCAGTCCGACCGCGGGCACCCCGGCCACGCCCGTCGCCGCAGCGGCCAATGCCCCTGCCGCCGTGGTGGCCGGCACCAATACCACTGCGGCGGCGCTGCCCGTCGCTAGCGCGTCGCCCACCTTCAGTCCCCTGTACCAGCAGATCAAGGCGCTCATTACGCAGAGCCTGCAATCGGGCGAATGGAAGCCGGGCGAGCTGATCCCCAGCGAAGTCGAGCTGGCCGGCCGTTTCAAGGTCAGCCAGGGCACGGTGCGCAAGGCCATCGATGAACTGGCCGCCGAGAATCTCGTCATGCGCCGCCAGGGCAAGGGCACCTTCGTTTCCACCCACCATGAGGCGCGCGCGCACTTCCGCTTCCTGCGCCTGGTGCCGGACGAAGGCGTGCCGCATTATCCGGAAAGCAAGTTTATCGAAGTCAAGCGCGTGCGCGCGCCGGCCGACGTGGCGCGCCTGATGGACCTGAAATCGGGCGACGCCGTCATCTTCATCAAGCGCGTGCAGTATTTCGACGGCGTGCCCACCATCGTCGAGGAGCTGTGGCTGCCCGGCCTGATCTTCAAGGGCCTCACGGCCGAGCGTCTGGTGGAATACAAGGGGCCCATGTATGGCCTGTTTGAAACGGAATTTGGCACGCGCATGATCCGCGCGTCCGAGCAGATCCGCGCCGTGTGCGCCGATGCGGGCGCCGCGCAGCTCCTGAATATCGACCTCGGCACGCCCTTGCTCAGTTCCGAGCGCGTGTCGTTTACCTACGGCGACAAGCCGGTCGAACTGCGCCGGGGCCTGTACCTGACCAGTCGTCATCATTATCAGAATGAACTCAGTTGAAGCGGCGGGGCGCCTGCGGGCGCCCGAACAAGCAGCAAAACTGAAGTGCATCGCTTGCAAGATGCCTGCCGCAAGGCGGGCAACGGAGACAACAGAAAGCGCAGCGACAGCATGGCCAGCCCCGGCGGGCCGTGCTTTGCCGGCGATTCTGTAATTAAATTACGTGAACTACGGAAAGTAGCGCGGTATTTTGTAGTAAAAAACCATTTTGGTTATATGTAACAATAGATATTGGTATGGGTTGCGAAAATCGGCGAAAATCGCGGCTTCAATATTTAGTTGAAATTCAAAGGGGAGGTTTTTGTTATGTCTGAAGCCGTAAGAGAAGTACCAAAAAAAGAACGGCCGCAATTCCGTAACATTCATGTTACCGAATTGTCGAACTACCGCATGGCTGTCGGCGCCATCGTCTCGATCCTGCATCGCATCAGCGGTTTCATCATTTTCGCCTTGCTGCCGTGCATCCTGTACATGCTGGAACTGAGCCTGCGTTCCGAGATGTCCTACGCCTACTTCCAGGGCATCGCCTCGCACTGGTTCGTCAAGCTGATCACCCTGGGTCTGGTCTGGGCCTTCCTGCACCACTTCTGCGCCGGTATCCGTCACCTGTTCATGGATGTGCACGTTGCCATCGAAAAAGATTCGGCACGCAAGACAGCGTCGTCCGTGCTGGTCGTGAGCCTGGTGTTGACGGCCCTGGTTGCTTTGAAACTGTTTGGAGTATTTTAAACATGGCAGACAATAATATCGGACCGAAACGCCTCGTCGTCGGTGCCCATTACGGCTTGCGCGACTGGCTGGCGCAACGCGTCACCGCCATCGTCATGGTGGCCTATGTGGCCATCCTGCTTATTTCTTTCTTGACTGGCAGCAACTTCAGCTATGAAGGCTGGGCCGGTCTGTTCGCACAGCAGTGGTTTAAATTGTTCAGCCTGGTGACCTTCGTCGCCCTGTTCTACCACGCATGGGTCGGCGTACGCGACATCTGGATGGACTACGTGAAAAGCGCTGGCCTCCGTCTGACCCTGCAAATTGCCACCATGCTGTGGTTGATCGCTTGTGCCGGCTGGACGGTACAGATACTCTGGAGTGTGTAATCGTGGCAGCATATAAATCTGCAATCCCTACCCGCCGCTTTGACGCGGTGATCGTTGGCGCCGGCGGTTCCGGCATGCGCGCGTCGTTGCAACTGGCTGAAGCCGGCTTGAACGTCGCCGTCCTCTCGAAAGTTTTCCCGACCCGCTCGCACACCGTTGCGGCGCAGGGCGGTATCGGCGCGTCGCTCGGCAACATGGCCGAAGACAACTGGTTCTGGCACATGTTCGACACCGTCAAGGGCGGCGACTATCTGGGCGACCAGGATGCCATCGAATTCATGTGCCGCGAAGCACCGAAAGTCGTGTACGAACTGGAACACTTCGGCATGCCATTCGACCGCAACCCTGACGGCACCATCTATCAGCGTCCATTCGGCGGCCACACGGCCCACTTCGGCGAAAAGCCGGTGCAGCGCGCCTGCGCGGCAGCCGACCGTACCGGTCACGCCCTGTTGCACACCCTGTACCAGCGCAACGTGCGCGCCCGTACGCACTTCTTCGTCGAATGGATGGCACTCGACCTGATCCGTGACGCCGACGGCGACGTGATCGGCGTTGTGGCGCTGGAAATGGAAACGGGCGAATGCATGATCCTGGAAGCAAAGACGACGGTCATGGCAACGGGCGGCGCAGGCCGTATCTTCGCCGCGTCGACGAATGCGTTCATCAATACCGGCGACGGCATGGGCATGGCGGCACGCGCCGGCCTGCCGCTGCAGGACATGGAATTCTGGCAGTTCCACCCGACCGGCGTGGCCGGCGCGGGCGTATTGATCACCGAAGGCGTGCGCGGCGAAGGCGGCATCCTGATCAATAGCGAAGGCGAACGCTTCATGGAGCGCTATGCGCCGACCCTGAAGGATCTGGCGCCGCGCGACTTCGTGTCGCGTTCGATGGACCAGGAAATCAAGGAAGGCCGCGGCTGCGGTCCGAACAAGGACCACGTGATGCTGGACCTGCGCCATATCGGCGCCGACACCATCGCCAAGCGCCTGCCGTCGATCCTGGAAATCGGCCACAAGTTCGCCAACGTCGACGCCACCAAGGAACCGATTCCTGTCGTGCCGACGATTCACTACCAGATGGGCGGTATCCCGACGAACATCCACGGCCAGGTCGTCACCCCGACCGGTCCGGACAATTCGGCGAAAGTCGTCAACGGCCTGTACGCGATCGGCGAATGCGCCTGCGTCTCGGTGCACGGCGCCAACCGCCTGGGCACGAACTCGCTGCTGGACCTGGTGGTCTTCGGCCGCGCGGCCGGCAACCACATCGTGGGCAGCGGCCTGAAAGCCAAGGAAAACAAGCCTTTGCCAGCCGATGCGGCCGATTTCGCCATGGCCCGCTTGCAGCGCCTGGAAAACTCGACCGGCACGGAAACCGTGCAGGGCGTGGCAAACGACATCCGCGCAACGATGCAGAAGTACTGTGGCGTGTTCCGTACCGACGAGATGCTGAACAAGGGCGTCGAAGAAATCATGAAGCTCGACGAGCGCCGCAAGCACGTCTCCTTCAAGGATAAATCGATGGTCTTCAACACGGCCCGCGTGGAAGCGCTGGAGCTGGACAACCTGATCGAAACGGCGAAAGCGACCATCGTTTCGGCAGCAGCCCGCAAGGAATCGCGCGGCGCCCACGCCCAGGACGACCATCCGCAACGTGACGACGACAACTGGATGAAGCACACTCTGTGGTATTCGGAAGGCAACCGACTGGAATACAAGCCAGTCGTGACCAAGCCGCTGACGGTTGATACCTTCAAACCGAAACCACGTACTTTCTAAGGCTATACCATGGCACGCACTCTCAAATTCAAAATCTACCGCTACGATCCTGACCAGGATGCCAAGCCGTACATGCAAGACCTGACGGTCGAACTGAAAGACACCGACAAGATGCTGCTCGACGCGCTGCAGCGCATCAAGGCGGACGTCGATGACTCGCTGGCCCTGCGCCGCTCGTGCCGCGAAGGCGTGTGCGGTTCGGACGCGATGAACATCAACGGCAAGAACGGCCTGGCATGCACGACCAACCTGAACGAGCTGTCGGAGCCTATCGTGCTGCGTCCGTTGCCAGGTTTGCCGGTCATCCGCGACCTGATCGTCGACATGACGCAATTCTTCAAGCAGTACGATTCGATCAAGCCTTTCCTGATCAACGATTCGATCCCGCCTGAAAAAGAGCGCCTGCAGTCGCCGGAACAGCGCGAAGAACTCGATGGCCTGTACGAGTGCATCCTGTGCGCATGCTGCTCCACGTCGTGCCCGTCGTTCTGGTGGAATCCGGACAAGTTCGTCGGCCCGGCCGGCCTGCTGCAAGCCTACCGCTTCATCGCCGATTCGCGCGACGAAGCCACGGGCGCGCGTCTGGACAACCTGGAAGACCCGTACCGCCTGTTCCGCTGCCATTCGATCATGAACTGCGTCGACGTCTGCCCGAAAGGCCTGAACCCGAACAAGGCGATTGGCAAGATCAAGGAATTGATGGTCCGCCGCGCGATCTGATTCTCCTGACCGCGTCCGCCGGGCGCCGTTTGCGGTAAGAGGGTATCCTCTCTTGCCTGCAGGCGGCGCCTGCAAAGCAGCACCGTGCCGCAAGGCACACGTAAAGTGGTAAACCAAATGACAGAATCAATTTTGTCCTCGCATCAGGCCGACCCGGCCAACCGCGCCCGCCTGCGCTGGCGTTCACGCCGTGGCCTGCTGGAAAACGACATTATCCTGACCCGTTTTCTCGATGCGTATGAAACCGAATTGACCGATGAAGAAGTCGACGCGCTGACGCGTTTGCTGGATTTATCGGACAATGCGTTAATGGATCTGGTACTGGCCCGTAAAGAGCCGGAAGGCGAAGTCGATCTGCCGCATGTGCGCGCACTGCTGCAACGACTGCGCATTGCCTAGACGCCTGGGCGATATATTGCAAACGGTGCGAGTGGCGCGCTGTAGCACTGCCGAATTGCGGTGCGAATTGCAGCCAGAATTTTTGATTTTAATTTCGACTCACTCCCGAGAAGGAAGAGCCCATGAATATCTCTGACACAAAAGCTACCCTGTCGTTCTCCGATGGCAGCCCATCGCTTGAATTTCCAATCTACAAAGGCACGGTTGGCCCGGACGTCATCGACATCCGCAAACTGTACGCCGGTAGCGGCAAGTTCACCTACGACCCAGGCTTTATGTCGACGGCCGCCTGCAACTCGTCGATCACCTACATCGACGGCGACAAGGGCGAGCTGCTGTACCGCGGTTACCCGATCGAACAGTTGGCCGTCAACGCCGACTTCATGGAATCGTGCTACCTGCTGCTGAACGGCGAATTGCCGAACGCAGCGCAAAAAGCCAAGTTCGTCGATACCGTCACCAAGCACACGATGGTGCACGAGCAGATGCAATTCTTCTTCCGTGGCTTCCGCCGCGACGCGCATCCGATGTCGGTCCTGGTGGGCACCGTCGGCGCGCTGGCATCGTTCTACCATGACTCGCTGGACATCAACGACCCGCGTCACCGCGAAGTGTCGGCCATCCGCCTGATCGCCAAGATGCCTACCCTGGTCGCCATGACCTACAAGTACTCGGTCGGCCAGCCGTTCGTGTACCCGCGCAACGACCTGTCGTACAGCGCCAACTTCATGCACATGATGTTTGCCAATCCGTGCGAAGAGTACAAGGTCAACGACGTGCTGGTGCGCGCCCTGGACCGCATCCTGATCCTGCACGCAGACCACGAGCAAAACGCTTCGACCTCGACCGTCCGTCTGGCCGGTTCGTCGGGCGCCAACCCGTTCGCCTGTATCGCTGCCGGTATCGCCTGCCTGTGGGGCCCTGCCCACGGCGGCGCCAACGAAGCGGCACTGAACATGCTGAAGGAAATCGGCACCGTCGAGAACATCCCTGCCTTCATCGAGCAAGTCAAGGACAAGAACTCCGGCGTCAAGCTGATGGGCTTTGGCCACCGCGTGTACAAGAACTTCGATCCGCGCGCCAAGCTGATGCGTGAAACCTGCTACGAAGTGCTGCAAGAACTGGGTCTGCAGGACGACCCGCTGTTCAAGCTGGCGATGGAACTGGAAAAGATTGCACTGAACGACGAATACTTCGTGTCGCGCAAACTGTACCCGAACGTCGACTTCTACTCGGGCATCGTGCAATCGGCGCTGGGCATCCCTGTGTCGCTGTTCACCGGTATCTTCGCCATGGCCCGCACCATCGGCTGGATCGCCCAGTGGAACGAAATGATCGCCGATCCGGAACAGAAAATCGGCCGTCCACGCCAGCTGTTCGTCGGTTCGACGACCCGCGAAGTACTGCCACTGGACAAGCGCGCTTAAGTCAAGCCGCCGCATCCTTGCCGGGCCTTGCGGCCCGGTGCGCAAAAGCGAGCCTTCGGGCTCGCTTTTTTTATGCCCGCCCTGTCGGGCGTTGCAACGGCAGGCTGCCAGGCTGTTATGCTCGGGCCCTGGATCAACAGGAAGCACAACGCAATGAACGAAGACATATGCGCCCCCAGCGGCGTGGCCCTGGGCGACACGGGCTTTGGCTACACCTTGTCGCTGATCGGCGGCAAATACAAGATGCTGATCCTGTACGCGCTGGCGGGAAACACCGTGCTGCGGCATAACGAACTCAAGCGCCATCTCGGCGGCATCGCCTTCAAGACCCTCAGCGTCGTCCTGAAGGAACTGGAAGCCGACGCGCTGATCGTCCGCAAGGAATATCCGCAAGTGCCGCCCAAGGTTGAATATTTCCTCTCAAGCAAGGGCGCATCGCTGATTCCCGTGCTCAATACCCTGTGCGAATGGGGCGAGCAGCACCAGCCAGGCTGATCCGCATGGGCAGGCGCATGCCACTGAAGGGCTTTCTGCGCTCGCGTAGCTTACTTTTCTTACTGTATGAGTGGTAAATGTGCATACTTGTGAAAAGTACCCGCCATGGCTATGCTGTTTCTGCCCCTGAAGGCGCGACCGCGCGCCTGGGGGCAGGGGGCCGGCTTGCCTGCGAATGCGGGCCCGGCGCACCCATTCCATACTCAGGAAAGCAGCCTCATGAAAACCCTCGTTATCGTCTTCCATCCCTCCATCGCCACCTCGGTGGCCAACAAGCGCTGGCTGCAGGAGCTGGCGCAGTATCCCGAGCGCTACACCATCCACCATGTGCACGAGGCTTATCCGGACGGACACATCGATGTGGCGCGCGAGCAGGCGCTGGTGGAAGCGCACGCCAATGTGGTCTTGCAATTCCCCGTGTACTGGTTCAACTGTCCGCCCCTGCTGAAGCGGTGGCTCGATGACGTGCTGGCGTATGGCTGGGCCTACGGCACGGGCGGCGACGCCTTCAAGGGCCGCAAGGTGGCGCTGGCCGTCACGGCAGGCATCCGCCAGGCAGACTTCACGCCGGAAGGCAAGTGGAACGTCAGCCTGGCGCAGCTGCTGGCGCCGTTCGATGTGACCCTGGCGTACATCGGCGCCGACAACCGCCGCTTCTTTGCCTTCTATGGCGCGGAAGACGGGCCGAAGGAGGCGGGCTATGCCGAACGGCTGGCGCGCAGCGCGCAGGAATACGAGCGTTTCCTGGCCGCCTTGTAAGGTGGGCTTCGGCTTAGTTGAGTGCGGCTACCAGGCAGTGCAGTTCGACGTACCGGCCCTCGAGTTGCAGGCTGCTGCCTTCGTAGGGCTGGGGCATGACGATGCAGCGCGGCGCATTGTGCTTGAGGATGCCGCCCCAGTGGGCGACCCTGGCGCCCGCCTGGCGGCGGATCGCCTCCACCGTGGCGCTGCTGGCGAGGATGCGGGCTTGCGGAAAGGCGTGCTGCAGCACGCCCAGGCCGAAATACGCTTGCGGTTCGGCCATGCTGATATAGATGGTGGTCAGGCGCTTGCCGCTGGCGGCGATGGTGTGCGCTAACTACGCCGCATCGTCGCGCAGGAACTGGGCATTGACGAGGATGGCATCGGCCACGCCGCTCAGCAGCAGCGAAGTCGACGGCGCGCGGCCCAGCACATCCAGATGAAAGGTGTCCGGCGTGCGGAGGGGGCGGGCGGCGCGTGCAAGCAAATTATTCTTTCGATATCAGATACTCTGCCGCATATTATCCTTTCGACCAGTCGGGGGAAATAGGGTAGATTGCAATACTTAGTTGCATGAATCGAACGAATCAAGGGAGGGCCGCAGATGGACCGCATCACCGCCGCACAAGTGTTTGTCGCCATCGCCGAGCGCGGCAGCATGGTGGCCGCCAGCGAAGCGCTCGACATGTCGCGCGCCATGGTGACGCGCTACCTGGCCGAGATGGAGCAGTGGGCGGGGGCGCGCTTGCTGCATCGCACCACGCGCCGCCTGAGCCTCACGGATGCGGGCGAGGCCACCCTGGCGCGCTGCCGGCAGATGCTGGAGGTGGCCGGCGCCATGGCCGTCACATCGCCCGAAGGCGCCGATACGCCGCACGGTCTGCTGCGCATCACCTGTTCGCAATCCCTGGCGCAGACGGCATTGGCCGGCGCAGTGACCGCTTACCTGCGGCGCTATCCGCGCGCCGCCGTCGACCTGCAGATGGAGAACCGCGCCGTCAACCTGGTGGAGCAGCGCATCGACCTGGCGATCCGCATCACGAACGCGCTCGAGCCGAACCTGATCGCGCGCCAGCTGGCCAGCTGCGCTTCGGTGGTGTGCGCCGCACCATCGTACCTGGCCGCGCACGGCACGCCGCGCCGGGCGGAAGACCTGGCCCTGCATAATTGCCTGACCTATACGTATTTCGGCAAGAGCCTGTGGCAGTTCACGCACGACGGGGAAGCGCTTACTGTCCCCGTCAGCGGCCGCCTGTCGGCGAATGAGTCGCTGGTGCTGCTGGTGGCCACGGTGGCGGGGGCGGGCATCGCCATGCAGCCGCGCTATTCGGCCGCGCCGCTGATCGCCAGCGGGCAACTGGTGGAGCTCCTGCCTGCGTATCAGCCGCAGGACATGGGCATCTACGGCATCTATACCTCGCGCCAGCACATGTCGCCCTTGCTGCGGACCATGCTTGATTTCCTGGTGGAATGGTTTGCCGGCGATCCCGATTGGCTGGCGGCCATCGCGGCGGCGCCGTTGCCAGGCAGACCAGTTGGGCGCAAGCGGCACGCCGGCGGGGGCGGGGAGGTGCCGTAAGCACAACAATAACAGGCTGGCAAGCCCGGGAAAATCAGCAACACAGCTTACATTTGCTTGCCAAATAAAATTCAACTAGCGGTTGTTGCGTTACAATACCGCGTGCTATTCTAAATGACGGTATGAAGAATGCTGGCGCAATAAAAAAGCCCTTCCCCCACAACTTGATGTGCAATCCGCTAACCGGTCAGGCCGTGTCGCGGAAGGTTAGATTAACCCGCTAATCTCGCGAAGCGCGAAGAAAGGTGAGCAATATGATGCAACAATTTACGTCCAACTCCTACCTGTTCGGTGGGAATGCTCCGTACGTGGAAGATCTGTACGAAGCGTATCTCAATAACCCAGGTTCGGTACCGGACAACTGGCGCGCCTATTTCGACGCGATGCAGCACGTGCCTGCAGTCGACGGCACCAACAAGCCTGACGTGGCGCATGCCTCCGTCGTCGCCTCGTTCGCCGAGCGCGCAAAAGCAGGCCCGATCCGCACAGTGACCGCTTCCTTCGATGCCGAAATGGGCCGCAAGCGTGTTGCTGCTACGCAACTGATCGCCGCTTACCGCTACCTCGGTTCGCACTGGGCCAACCTGGACCCGCTGCAACGCCAGGAACGTCCGATGATCCCCGAGCTGGAGCCGAGCTTCTACGGTTTCACCGATGCGGACATGGACACCGTGTTCAACATCAGCAATACCTATTTTGGCCCCGAGACCGCCACCCTGCGCGATCTGCTCAACTATCTGCGCGATACCTACACGCGTTCGATCGGTGCCGAATTCATGTACATCTCCGATCCGGCCGAAAAGCGCTGGCTGCAAGAGAAACTGGAAGCGATCCGCTCCACCCCGAATTTCACCCCGGAGAAAAAAATCCACATCCTCGACCGCCTGACTGCGGCGGAAGGCCTGGAACGCTATCTGCACACCCGCTACGTGGGCCAGAAGCGCTTCTCCCTGGAAGGCGGCGAAACGTTCATCGCCTCGATGGATGAAACCATCCAGCGCGCCGGCGAAAAAGGCGTGCAGGAAATCGTCATCGGCATGGCCCACCGCGGCCGCCTGAACGTGCTGGTCAACACCCTGGGCAAGGCACCGCAGGAACTGTTCGAAGAATTCGAAGGCAAGCACGGCGACGACCTGCCTGCCGGCGACGTGAAGTACCATCAAGGCTTCTCGTCGGACATCTCCACCGCAGGCGGCCCGGTCCACCTGTCGCTGGCGTTCAACCCGTCGCACCTGGAAATCGTCAACCCTGTGGTCGAAGGTTCCGTCAAGGCCCGCATGGACCGCCGCGGCGACGTGCACGGCGCGCAAGTGCTGCCTATCCTGGTGCACGGCGATGCCGCTTTCGCCGGCCAGGGCGTGGTCATGGAAACGCTGAATCTGGCGCAAACCCGCGGCTACGGCACGGGCGGCACGGTGCATATCGTGATCAACAACCAGATCGGTTTCACCACCTCGGACCCGCGCGACTCGCGCTCGACCCTGTACTGCTCGGACGTCGTCAAGATGATCGAAGCACCGGTCCTGCACATCAACGCCGATGATCCGGAAGCCGTGGTGCTGGCGACGCAGATCGCGCTCGACTACCGCATGGAATTCAAGAAGGACATTGTCCTCGACATCATCTGCTACCGCAAGCTGGGCCACAACGAGCAGGATACGCCAGCACTGACGCAGCCGCTGATGTACAAGCGCATCGGCCAGCATCCAGGCACCCGCAAGCTGTACGCGGACAAACTGGTCGCGCAAGGCGTGATCCCTGCCGATGGCGGCGACAAGATGGTGGCCGCTTTCCGCGACGCCATGGACGCCGGCAAGCACACCGTCGATCCGGTCATCTCGAACTTCAAGAACAAGTACGCGGTCGACTGGCTGCCGTTCCTGAACAAGAAATGGACCGATTCGGCCGACACGGCCGTGCCGATGACGGAACTGAAACGCCTGGCCGCGCGCATCACCACCGTGCCGGAGCAATTCAAGGTCCACTCGCTGGTGGAAAAAGTCCTGGGCGACCGCGCCACCATGGGCCGCGGCGAAATGAACCTGGACTGGGGCATGGGCGAACACCTGGCCTACGCATCGCTGGTATCGTCCGGCTACGCCATCCGCCTGACGGGCCAGGACGCCGGCCGCGGCACCTTCGTGCACCGCCACGCCGTGCTGCATGATCAGAACCGCGAGCGTTGGGACGCAGGTACCTATATTCCGCTGCAAAACGTGTCGGACAACCAGGCGCCGTTCACCGTCATCGACTCGGTGCTGTCCGAAGAGGCCGTACTGGCCTTCGAATACGGCTACTCGACCGCCGAACCGAACACCCTGACGATCTGGGAAGCCCAGTTCGGCGACTTCGCCAACGGCGCGCAAGTGGTGATCGACCAGTTCATCAGCTCCGGCGAAGTGAAGTGGGGCCGCGCTTCGGGCCTGGTCATGATGCTGCCGCACGGTTACGAAGGCCAGGGTCCCGAGCACTCGTCCGCGCGTCCGGAACGCTTCCTGCAGCTGTGCGCAGACAACAACATGCAAGTGGTGCAGCCGACGACGGCTTCGCAGATCTTCCATCTGCTGCGCCGCCAGATGGTGCGCCAGTTCCGCAAGCCGCTGGTCATCCTGACGCCGAAGTCGCTGTTGCGCAACAAGGATGCCGGTTCGCCGCTGACCGACCTGGCCAAGGGCGGTTTCCAGACCGTCATCGGCGAAGTCGACGACAAAATCGATGCCAAGAAGGTCAAGCGCGTCATCGCCTGCTCGGGCAAGGTCTACTACGACCTGGTCAACGCACGCAAGACACGCGGCCAGACCGACACGGCCATCGTGCGCCTGGAACAGCTGTATCCGTTCCCGCACAAGTCGTTTGCTGCTGAACTGAAGAAGTTCCCGAACCTGGTCGAAGTCGTATGGACCCAGGACGAGCCGCAAAACCAGGGCGCCTGGTTCCAGATCCAGCACAACATCTTCGAAGGCCTGGAATCGGGTCAGCGTCTGGCGTACGCCGGCCGTCCTGCTTCGGCGTCGCCTGCTGTCGGTTACTATGACAAGCACTACGCCCAGCAAAAAGACCTGCTGGAAACGGCATTTTCGAAGCTGAAGGGCTTTATCCTGACCAAGTAAGCGGCAGGATAAGGGGCGCTGCGCGGTTTGCGCGGCGCCCGACCAGTATATGATGACGGAGCGCCGCCCTTGCTACGCAGGGACGGCGCCGCAATAACAAAATAAACGGAGTTTTACATGGCACAAATCGAAGTCAAAGTTCCCCAGTTGTCGGAATCGGTTGCAGAAGCGACCCTGCTGGCATGGCACAAGAAAGTCGGCGAGCCAGTCGCGCGCGACGAAAACATGATCGATATCGAAACCGACAAAGTCGTGCTGGAACTGCCAGCGCCTGCCGCCGGCGTGATCGTGCAGATCATCAAGGATAACGGCGCCACCGTCGTGGCCGGCGAAGTCATCGCCATCATCGACACCGACGGCTCGGCCAAGGTCAGCCCGATGGAAGTGTCGGCCGTTGCCGCACCCGCCCTGGCTGCCGCTGCACAAGACGCTTCGACCGCTTCGGCTCCTGCCGCTGCAAGCAAAGGCGATGTCGCCATGCCTGCCGCCGCCAAGATCCTGTCCGAAAAAGGCCTGTCCGCTGGCGACGTCGCCGGTTCCGGCAAAGATGGCCGCGTGACCAAGGGCGACGCCCTGGCCGCTTCCGCCAAGCCTGCCGTTGCGCCGCTGGCGCCAGCCGCTGCCAAGCCAGCGCTGCAGCAAGTGGCCACGCCGGCCGCCGCCAACCTGGGCGACCGTCCGGAAGAGCGCGTGCCGATGAGCCGCCTGCGCGCACGTATCGCCGAGCGCCTGCTGCAATCGCAATCGACGAACGCCATCCTGACCACGTTCAATGAAGTGAACATGCAGCCGGTCATCGACCTGCGCAACAAGTACAAGGACAAGTTCGAGAAAGAGCACGGCGTCAAGCTGGGCTTCATGTCCTTCTTCGTCAAGGCCGCCGTCGCTGCCCTGAAAAAGTACCCGATCATCAATGCTTCCGTTGACGGCAACGACATCGTTTACCACGGCTACTTCGACATCGGCATCGCCGTCGGTTCGCCACGCGGCCTGGTCGTGCCTATCATTCGCAATGCGGACCAGCTGTCGATCGCCGACATCGAGAAAAAAATCGGTGAATTCGGCGCGAAAGCCAAGGAAGGCAAGCTGACCCTGGACGACCTGACGGGCGGCACGTTCTCGATCTCGAACGGCGGCACCTTCGGCTCCATGCTGTCGACCCCGATCATCAACCCGCCGCAATCGGCCATCCTGGGCGTGCATGCGACCAAGGACCGCGCCGTTGTCGAAAACGGCCAGATCGTGGTGCGTCCGATGAACTACCTGGCCATGTCCTACGACCACCGCATCATCGATGGCCGCGAAGCCGTCCTGGGCCTGGTGGCGATGAAAGAAGCGCTGGAAGATCCTGCACGCCTGCTGCTGGACCTGTAAGCACCGTAGTCCCCCGGCTTAGCCGCCGGGGCAATGTAGTTGATACCCCTTGCCAGAAGACGCAGCTGGCTGATCTCAATGAAAGAGGATTCCTATGAACGTCTCTGAAGAAATCAAGCGTCTGCACGAGTTGCACCTGGCGGGCGCCCTGAGCGACGCGGAATTCGCGCAAGCGAAAGCCAAGCTCCTGAGCAATATCAACCTGGACAAGCCGGACGGCACGTCCGGTGCCGCCGCCGGCCCCGCGAACGACCTGGTGCAGGAATTCAACCGCCTGCGCCGTTCGCGCAACGACCGCTGGCTCGGCGGCGTGTGCGGCGGCCTGGGCCGCGCTTCCGGCATGGAAGCGTGGATCTGGCGCCTCGTCTTCGTCCTGTTTACATTGACCTTCGGCTTCGGCGTGGTGATTTACCTTCTATTGTGGATTTTCGTACCAGACGAAGAGATTGGAATAACAAAACATGAGTACTAAACAATTTGACGTAGTTGTCATCGGTGCGGGCCCTGGCGGCTACATCGCCGCCATCCGCGCAGCGCAGCTGGGCTTTTCCGTCGCCTGCGTCGACGAGTGGTCGAACGCCAAGGGCGGCGCCGCTCCTGGCGGTACCTGCACCAACGTGGGCTGCATCCCGTCGAAAGCGCTGCTGCAATCGTCCGAGCATTTCGAACACGCGGGCCACAGCTTCGCCGAGCACGGCATCGATGTCGCCGGCCTGAAGCTGAACCTGGGCCAGATGCTCAAGCGTAAAGACACGGTCGTCAAGCAAAACAACGACGGCATCCTGTACCTGTTCAAGAAGAACAAGATCGCCTTCTTCCACGGCCGCGCCGCTTTCGCTGCCGCCGCCGCTGGCGCGTATGAAATCAGCGTGACGGGCGAAGCCAACGAAACCTTGTCGGCCAAGCACGTGGTCATCGCCACGGGTTCGAACGCGCGCGAACTGCCGGGCGCACCATTCGACGAGAAACTGATCCTGTCGAACACGGGCGCACTGGCCATCGATGCCGTACCAGCCAAGCTGGGCGTCATCGGCGCCGGCGTGATCGGCCTGGAAATGGGCAGCGTCTGGCGCCGCCTGGGTTCCGACGTCACCGTGCTGGAAGGCCTGCCGGTCTTCCTGGGCGCCGTGGACGAGCAGATCGCCAAGGAAGCGTCGAAGCTGTTCACCAAGCAAGGCTTGAAGATCAACCTCGGTTGCAAGATCGGTGCGATCACGCCAGGCAAGAAAGACGTCACCGTGGAATTCGTGGACGCCAAGGGCGAAGCGCAAAAAGCCGTGTTCGATAAACTGATCATCTCGATCGGCCGTACGCCGAACACGAATGGCCTGGGCGCCGACAAGGTCGGCCTGCAGCTGGACGAGCGCGGCTTCATCGCCGTCGACGGCGACTGCAAGACCAACCTGCCGAACGTGTGGGCAGTGGGCGACGTCGTGCGCGGCCCGATGCTGGCGCACAAGGCGGAAGAAGAAGGCGTTGCCGTGGCCGAGCGTATCGCCGGCCAGCACGGTCACACCAACTTCAACACGATTCCCTGGGTGATCTACACCTCGCCGGAAATCGCGTGGGTCGGCAAGACCGAGCAAACCCTGAAGGCGGAAGGCATCGCCTACAAGGCCGGCACCTTCCCGTTCATGGCCAACGGCCGTGCGCGCGCGCTGGGCGACACCTCGGGCATGGTGAAATTCCTGGCCGATGCGACCACCGATGAAATCCTCGGCGTGCACATCGTCGGCCCGATGGCGTCCGAACTGATTTCCGAAGCCGTCGTGGCGATGGAATTCAAGGCGTCGGCCGAAGACATCGCGCGCATCTGCCACGCCCACCCATCCTTGTCGGAAGCGACCAAGGAAGCGGCACTGGCCGTCGATAAGCGTACGCTGAACTTCTAAGCGCTACAGTACTTCGCAGCGGGCCGGCAAAGCAGTTTCTGCCTTGCCGGCCCGTTTGCGCTATGTCAAGAATCCCTGTTGAATCGAATCCCATGAACGTTGAAGAGTTTTACCAGCACGCGTTGCAGAAGCGCGATTTCAAGGCCGATGCCGCCCAGCGGCGCGCGGTCGACCGCCTGCAGCTGTGCTATGACGAGTGGGTGGCCTACAAGGGCCAGCGCTCGAGTACCTTCAAGCGCCTGCTCAACCGTCCCGCCGTGCCGAAGGGCGTGTACATGTGGGGTGGGGTGGGGCGCGGTAAATCGTTCCTGATGGATAGTTTTTACTCGGTCGTGCCCCTGGTGCGCAAGACGCGACTGCATTTCCACGAATTCATGCGCGGCGTGCACCAGCAGCTCGATGAATTGAAAGGCGTGGCCGACCCGCTCGACGAGGTGGCCAAGCGCATCGCCAAGAAATACCGTTTGATCTGCTTCGATGAATTCCACGTCTCGGACATCGCCGACGCGATGATCCTGTACAACCTGCTGTCGGCCCTGTTCGCCAATGGCGTGTCCTTCATCATGACCTCGAATTACGATCCGGACCTGCTGTATCCGGACGGCCTGCACCGCGACCGCATGCTGCCGACCATCGCGCTGCTGAAGGAAAAGCTCGACGTGCTGAACGTCGACGCGGGCGTCGATTACCGGGGCCGCGCGCTGGAACAGGTGGAAAGCTACTACACGCCGCTGGGCGCGGCCACCGACAAGGCTTTGCGCGACGCTTATACGCGCATCGCCGAGACGGCCGACGAAGACGCCCGCATCCGCATCGAAAGCCGCGAAATCCATTGCCTGCGCCGCGCCGGCGGCATCATCTGGTTCGATTTCGCCACCCTGTGCGGCGGCCCCCGCTCGCAAAATGACTACCTGGAAATCGCCAGCCGCTTCCACACGGTGATATTGTCCGGGATACCGGCCATGTCGGCGGCGCAGTCGTCCGAGGCGCGCCGCTTTACCTGGCTGATCGACGTGTTCTATGATCAGAAGGTCAAGCTGATCATGTCGGCCGAAGTGGCGCCGGACCAGCTGTACACGAACGGCATGCTGGCCAACGAGTTTCACCGTACCGTTTCGCGTATCATCGAGATGCAATCGCGCGAATACATGGAAAAAGAACAGCGCGGCGCGGCCGACGCGATCGTTTGAGGCAGGGATAATGAAGATGATGGCAAATACGATGTACAAGCTGGGAGCGGCGCTGGGCCTGGCCCTGGCATTGTCCGCCTGCGCGCACCAGGGTGTCGCGGCACTGGACGAGGTGGGCGTACCGCAGGTGCCCGCCACCTTGTCGGTGGAAGAAGCGGACGCCAAGCTGAAACAGTCGGCCAGCGAGCGCGAGGCGGCGGAAAACGAGTTTGCCGCGCGCGAGCTGGAATGCTACAGCAAGTTTTTCGTGAATAACTGCCTGGACACGGCCAAGGAAAAGCGCCGCCTGATCCTCGTGCGCCTGCGCGCCATCGATGCGGAAGCGAACTACTTCAAGCGGGCCGAGTCCGTGCGCCTGCGCGATATCGACCTGGCGCGCACGCAGGAAGATGCGCGCCTGGACGCCGAACAGCGGGCCGCGGCCGTGCCCAAGCCCGTGAAAGTGGTCGCGCCCGAGCCGGAACCGCCCAAGCCGCAAGGCAAGAGCGTGGCCGAGCGCGAGGCGGAGCACGCGGCGAAGGTGGCGAAACAGGCTGCCGACGATGCGGCCGAAGCGCCGCGCCGCGCGGCCCGCGAAGCAGCCTATGCGCGCAAGCAGGCCGACGCCGCGGCGCGCCAGAAGCGGGTGGCGCAACGCCTGGCCGAGCGCCAGGCCGAAGCGCAGGCCAAGGCTGCCAAGGCGGCAGCGGAGGCTGCCGGCACGCCGGCCGCTGCCGTACCTGTTCCAGTGCCCGTGCCGCCGGCCAAATAAGACGGCCGCGCAGGGGGCATGCCGGAAATGGCGTGCCCTAACGCGCGCGGCAGGTTAAACTATGCACTTGCCGGTGATGCCGGCCCCATGGCTGCCTGCGTACGCTGCGCGCGCCTGTTTCCCAACACTGTTACCAACACTGCCTGGAACGCAACACATGAGCGATGCACAGCATATAGAGCGGCGCCTGATTGAACTCAACGTGGAACACCGTGACCTCGATGCCGTCATCGAGTTGCTGATACTCGATGGTCACCATGACGAGCTGCAACTGCGCCGCCTGAAAAAGCGCAAATTGCAATTGAAGGATCACATCACCTTGCTGAAAATGCAGTTGGTGCCCGACGTTCCCGCCTGAGGGGCGCCAGCAGCGCCCAGTCCAGTCTTCACCTAAGTATATTTTGACCGATCACAATTTATTGCCCGCAAGCCCAGATGGCCAGCCTGCCGCTCTGCCAGCCGACGTGCCAGCCGAACCCCAGGCCGCCCCTGGCAAGCACGATGCCGACATCGAACGCCTGTTCGGCGCCGGCGGCCCGCTCGGTCCCGCCGTGGGCAGCTACAAGCCGCGCCGTTCGCAAACGGAGATGGCCAAGGCCATCGCCAGCGCCATCGACAGCCAGACGACCCTGATCGCCGAGGCGGGCACGGGCACGGGCAAGACCTTTGCCTACCTGGTGCCGGCCCTGATGTGGGGCGGCAAGACCATTGTTTCCACCGGTACCAAGAACTTGCAGGACCAGCTGTTCCTGCGCGATATCCCCACCGTGCGCGCGGCGCTGCAGGCGCCCGTTTCCGTCGCCTTGCTGAAGGGCCGCTCGAACTACGTCTGCCACTATCACCTGGAACGCACCCTGCAGAACGGCCGCATGACGTCGCGCGACGACGTGGGCCATTTGCGCGAAATCTCGCGCTTCATCAAGATGACGAGCTCGGGCGACAAGGCGGAACTGGCCAAGGTGCCGGAAAACGCCATGATCTGGAACCTGGTGACGTCCACGCGCGACACCTGCATGGGCGCCGAGTGCCAGTATTACCAGGATTGCTTCGTCATGAAGGCCCGCAAGGAGGCGCAGCAGGCCGACGTGGTGGTGGTCAACCACCACTTGTTCTTTGCCGACGTGGCCCTGAAGGATACGGGCGTGGCGGAATTGCTGCCGTCGGCCAATACCATCATCTTCGATGAGGCGCACCAGCTGCCCGATACGGCCACTTTATTCTTTGGCAACACGGTGTCCACGTCGCAAATCCTGGAACTGTGCCGCGACGTGCTGGCCGAGGGCCTCGCGCATGCGCGCGGCATCGACTGGGCCAAGACCGTCACGGTGGTGGAAAAGGCGGCGCGCGACCTGCGCCTGACCTTCCCGCAGGATATCGTGCGCCTGTCCTTGCCGCAAATCGCCCCGTCGAGCGACTTCTTTCCCGCGCTCGATACGCTCAAGGATGAGCTTGACGGCATGGTGGCCGTGCTGGAAACCCAGGCGGAACGGGCGGAAACGCTGGAACAGTGCCGCGTGCGCGGCGTCGAACTGGCGCAGCAGCTGAGCGGCTGGAAGTTCGACCCGAAGGCGAAAGTGGCGGCCGGCGAAGAAGCCGTGTTCTGGGTGGAAGCGTTTTCCAGCTCCCTGCAATTGCATAAAACGCCGCTGTCGATCGCACCCATCTTCAACAACCAGCGCGAAGGCACGCCGCGCAGCTGGATCTTCACGTCCGCCACCCTGGCCGTGAAGAACGATTTCAAGCACTTTTCCGAGCAGATGGGCTTGACGGGCGAACCGTCGCATACCTGGCCGAGTCCGTTCGACTATGGCCAGCAGGGCTTGCTGTTCGTGCCGCAAAACCTGCCGCAGCCGAACTCGCTGGGCTACACGGATGCCGTCATCGACTGCGCCTTGCCCATCATCGAGGCGGCGGGCGGGCGTACCTTCTTCCTGTGCACCACCTTGCGCGCCGTCAAGCGGGCGGCAGAACGCCTGGCCGACGAATTCAAGCAGCGGGGCCTGAACTTCCCCCTGTTCGTGCAGGGCGACCGGGGCCGCACGGAATTGCTGGACCAGTTCCGCGCCGCCGGCAATGGCGTGCTGATCGGCAGCCAGAGCTTCTGGGAAGGCGTCGACGTGCGCGGCGATGCGCTCTCGCTGGTGATCATCGACAAGCTGCCGTTCGCGCCGCCCGACGATCCCGTGCTGGCCGCGCGCATCGAAGTGATGGAAAAGCAGGGCAAGAACGGTTTCATGCACCATTCGCTGCCGGAAGCCATCATCAACCTGAAGCAGGGCGCGGGCCGCCTGATCCGCGACGAGGGCGACCGGGGCGTGCTGATGATCTGCGACCCCCGCCTCATTTCCAAGCCGTATGGCAAGCGCATCTGGCAAAGCCTGCCGCCCTTCAAGCGCACGCGCGATACCGCTGAAGTGGTGGAGTTCTTCCGCAACCTGCCCGCCAGGGGCGCTTAAGTCCTCGCTTGAGTCCAGCCTGCCGGCGCCATCCGCGTGCCGGCTTATTTCCCTTTGTTATCAATTGCATGGCGTTGTTCGCGCGGCGCCTGCCTGCGCGCCCGGCATGCCAGAAATGGGCGTGATCGCGCCAGTTTCCGGCATTTTTCCGCCTCTCCAGGACGCCAGACACATCTTTGCGCCAGCGCAAACAGGCTTGTTGCCGAGCGGTCTACAGTGAGCTCATGCCTTGCAGGGTCAAGGCGCGGCAATGGCAGCGCCGCACGGGGAACAGGGGGATGCCATGGAGATCCGCTACGGCTGTTTCTTGAGCTATGCACACGGCCAATATGCGTTCATGAACAAGTTCAAGAATGATCTTATCGAGGCGCTGGCCTGCTACCTAGAGCCGCACCTGGACCGCGAGGAAGTCCTGTTCATCGACAGCGAACAGCTGGGCGGCGGCGACGATATCGACCTGCGCGTGGCGCGCGCCATGTGCCAGAGCGTCTGCATGATCGTGCTGTACACGCCCAAATATGAAGCGCACGGCTACACGCGGCGCGAATTTGCCGCCATGCAGCTGATCGAGCAGGAACGGCGCGCCTGGTATGAGCTGCCCAGCCACCTGATCATCCCCATCATCATGACGCGCCACCCGGACGGCTTGCCGCCGCAGATCACGGAGTCGGGGCTGTACGTGGATTTCTCCGGCTATACCCTGGCCAGCGGCGACCTGAAGTCGAATCCCCAATACCTGCCCGATATCGAACGCATCGTGCAGCGTATCGCCACGCACTACCACTTGCTCAAGCGGTCGACGCCGCCCGGCCACGATTGCAGCCGCTTCGTGCTGCCCGATATTCCACCGGAATGGCGCGCCATTCCGCCTCCTCACTTTCCACGTTAATCACGTAAAAGGTCCTGTCATGGAATGCCAACGCCTCTCCCTGCCACCTTTGAGCGCCCCTGGCGAAGTCGTCACCTTCTATTCCTACAAGGGCGGTACCGGCCGCACCATGGCCCTGTCGAACATCGCCGTGCTGCTGGCGCGGCGCGAAAACGCCAGCGTGCCCGTGCTGATGCTGGACTGGGACATGGAAGCGCCGGGCCTGCACCATTATTTCGAACAGCACGAGGAACGGCCGGGCGTGCTCGAGTTCTTCGAAGCATGCCGCCAGCAGCTTGAACGCATCGGCCTGGAAACGGCGGGCGCGCGCGCCGGCGGACGCGAGGATGCGGCGCTGGCCCAGCGCGTGCTCGACGCCATCGACTGGCAGCAATACGTGGTGCGCGTCGACCAGGGCAGTCCGCTGTACCTGATGCGCGCGGGGCGTTTCGACGCCAGCTACAGCGAGCGCCTGGCGCAGATGCGCTGGGATCAATTGTTCGACACGTGCCCGGCCCTGTTCCGCTGCTTCGCCGATACCCTGGCCCAGCATTTCCGCTATGTGCTGGTCGATTCGCGCACGGGCCGCACGGACAGCGCGGGCATCTGCACCACCTTGCTGCCGAAAAAGCTGGTGGTGGTCTTCACGCCGAACCGGCAAAGCCTGGAGGGCGTCGATGCGCTCGTCACGCGGGCCATCGAGTATCGCCGCAGCCACGAGGACGAACAGCGTCCGCTGCTCGTCTACCCCTTGCCGTCGCGCATAGAAATGGGCGATGGCGCGCAGCGCGCCGAGTGGCGCCGCGGCGACGCGCACAAGGGCATCGCCGGCTTCCAGCCCATGTTCGAGCGCCTGCTGCGCACGTCCTATGGCTTGTCGCAGATCGCCCTCGACAGCTATTTCGACGAAGTCCAGTTGCAGCAGACGAAAACCTTTGCCTATGGCGAACAGCTGGCCGTGCGCATCGACCAGGGCGGCGACCGCTTTTCCCTCACGCGCACCTTCGAAGCCTTTCTGCACTGGCTGACGGGCGGCTATTTTCCATGGCAATCGAGCCGTGAAATCGCCTTGCTGGGCGCCATCGGCGAGGCGCGCCAGGCCCTGCTGCTGGAACCGGGCCGCGCCGTGGCCCTGCCGCTGGCGCGCGACCTGGCCCGCCTGGGCGAGCTGTACCGCAAGGACGGGCGCAGCGCGCAGGCGCTCGATGCCTTCCGCCAGAGCGTCGAGATCCGCGTGCGCCTGCTGGGCGAGGAGCATCCGGACAGCCTCGCATGCAAGAGCGGCATGGCGCGCCTGCTGCGCCAGCTGGGCAAGCTCGACGAAGCCCGTTTCCTGGAAGAGGACGTGGTCGACGTGCGCGAGCGCGTGCTGGGCGGCGAACATCCCGATACCCTGGCCGCGCGGGCTTGCCTGGCGCAAACCCTGCTGCTGCAGGGGGAACTGGCGGCAGCCCTGCTGCTGCAGGACACGGTGCTGGCCACCTACGCGCGCCAGCTGGGCGGCGAACATCCGCTGACCCTGGAAGCGATGGATGGCCGCGCCGCCACCCTGCTGCGCATGGGCCGGCTGGCGCAGGCGCAGCAAGTGCTGGCGACGGTGGTGGCGGCGCGCGAGCGCCTGTTCGGCGCCGAGCATGGCGACACCTTGCGCAGCAAGCTGGCCCTGGCGCAGGCGCTGGGACGCGAAGGCGACCTGGAAGGCGCGCGGCGCCTGCTTGCTGCCGTCCTGCAGGCGCAGGAGCGGCGCCTGGGCAGCGACCATGCGGCCACCCTGGCCACGCGCGATTTGCTGGCCGATATCGTGGCCGGGCAGGGCGACTGGGCCGGCGCGCGCCAGCTGCATGAAGACCAGGTGGCGGCGCGCGAGCGCACGCGGGGGCTGGACCATCCGGAAACCCTGATGAGCCAGCGCAAGCTGGCCGAGGCTCTGCTGCGGCGCGGCGAACTCGATGCGGCGCGCAGCGTGCAGGAGCAGGTGCTGGAAGTGCATGCGCGCCTGCTGGGCGAAGACCACCTCGACACCTTGCACAGCAAGACGCAATTGGCCGGCACCCTGCAGCAGCAGGGCGACAGCGAGGCGGCGCGCCTGCTGGAAGACGCCGTGCTGAGCGGCAGCGACCGGCTGTTGAACGCGCCCGTCACGGGACATGCGGACAGCGTGCTGGACGGCGCGCGGCATTTGCAGGAAACCATCCTGGCCGGCCGCGCCAGCGGACACGACGCAGCCGAGCCCGATACCCTGGCCAGCATGATTTCAATGTTGCAAGGCATGATAGAGCGCGAACAGTATCCGCAGGCGGGCGAACTGGCCGAGCATCTGAAGTCCTGTTTGCTGCGTCCGGGCGTGCCGGGCAAGCTGCGCCGGCGCGGCATGGCGCAGCTGAAAAGGATGTATAAACTGCAAGGCGACCTGAATGCCTTGCTGGCCTTGCAGGAGGATGAAGTGCAGGCGCTGGAAGGGGCCTTGTCCGAGGCGCGCACCGAGCAGCGCTGACCTTGCGCGCCATGCCTGTGCGATGGCACAAATAATGCCGTCAATCGGCGTGCGGCACGCGCAGTGTTGGCATTGCTTCAGGTAAAATCTCGTTATGAGAATTCTTATCAGTAACGACGACGGTTACCTGGCGCCAGGCTTGGCAGCACTGGCCGACGCGCTCGCGCCCATTGCCGACATCGTCGTGGTGGCGCCCGACAGCAACCGCTCGGGCGCGTCCAATTCGCTGTCCCTGGACCGGCCCTTGTCCGTGCACAAGGCAGCCAACGGCTTTTATTTCGTCAATGGCACACCCAGCGACTGCGTGCATGTGGCGTTGACGGGCATGCTCATCGAGCGCCCCGACCTGGTGGTTTCCGGCATCAACAACGGCCCCAACATGGGCGACGACACCCTGTATTCGGGCACGGTGGCCGCCGCCACGGAAGGCTATCTGTTCGGCATTCCCGCCATCGCCTTTTCCCAGTCGCAGTTCGGCTGGGCCAACCTGGACGCGGCTGCCCGCGTGGCCAGGGACATCGTCGAGCGCCAGTTTGACGCCTTGCAGAAACCGTATCTGCTGAACGTGAATATCCCGGCGATTCCTTATGAGCAGATGCAAGGCATGGCGGCCACGCGCCTGGGCAAGCGCCATTCGGCGGAGCCGGTGATACGCGCGCTCGATCCCCGCGGCCGTGAAATCTTCTGGATCGGCCCCGCCGGCGCTGCCAAGGAAGGGGGGCCGGGCACGGACTTCCATGCTGTTGAACATGGGAAAGTGTCGATCACGCCGCTGCAGATCGACCTGACCCATACCACCCAACTCGATGCGCTGGCACAAGGCCTGGCATGAGCGCTCACGATGACCGACAACCATGACCGATAAGCCGCGCACCTTCCCCCTGTCCCTCGATTCGCTGGCCGGCAAGCCCGCCAGGCAGGGCGGGGGGCAGTCGCTGGCGCAGTCGCGCATCGCCACGCCGCAGACGGCCACGCAGAATGCGGCGCAAAGCGCGGCCCGCGGCGGGGCGCCGCACCATGGCGCCGCGCCCATCGCGCCATCGCGCGCCCAGGCCATCGCCAATGAACGGGCGCAGCCGGCCACGGCATCGCCGCCGCGGCAAAACCCGCTCGTCTCGGACGCCGTGCGCCGGGCCATGGTGGCGCGCATCGCGAAACAGGGCGTCAAGGACCCGGTGGTGCTGGACGCCATGCAAGCCGTGCCGCGCCACATGTTCATGGACGAGGCGCTGGCTTCGCAGGCGTATATCGACGCTTCCTTGCCCATCGGCCACCACCAGACCATTTCGCAGCCGTATATCGTGGCGCGCATGATCGAAGTGATGCGCCAGGGCGGCAGCCTGCAGCGCGTGCTGGAAATCGGCACGGGCTGCGGTTACCAGGCGGCGGTGCTGTCGCTGGTGGCAAAAGAGGTGTATTCGATCGAGCGCATCCGGCCCCTGCACGAGCTGGCGAAGGCGAATCTGCGCCCGCTGCGCGTGTCGAATCTGCGCTTGCAGTACGGAGATGGTATGCTTGGCCTGCCGCAGGCGGCGCCCTTCGACGGGATCATCCTTGCCGCAGCCGGCCTGGAAGTCCCGCAAGCCCTGCTGGAACAGCTGGCGCCCGGCGGGCGTCTGGTTGCGCCGGTGGGGGCTAAATTGCAACACTTACAACTCATTACCCGGGTGGGGAAAATGGAATGGACCAGCCAGACCCTGGAAGATTGCCATTTCGTGCCTTTGCGCCCGGGCACCATATGATCCCCGGATCAGCTAGCAAGCAGGACCTAAATATACATGCGAATGATTAAGAAAAGTAACATACTCCTCTGCAGCCTCGCGCTGGCCGCCCTGTTGAGCGGTTGCGGCACCACAGGCGTCCAGGCGCCCGTCGTGGAGCGCCATCCCACGAGCAGCAGCAGCGCCGCCGCCAGCGATCCCCGCGACCGCGACCCGGCTTTTTATACGGTCAAGCGGGGCGACACCCTGCTGCGCATCGCGTTGGAACACGGCCAGAATTACCGCGACCTGGTGGCCTGGAATGACTTGAGCAACCCGAACGACATCAAGGTCGACCAGGTATTGCGCGTGCTGCCGCCGAATGGCGACACGGGCGGCGCGCAGACGTCGGCCATCGTCATGCCGCCCGCCACGGAAGTCAAACCGGCGGCGCCCGTCGTGCCGAAGAAAACGGGCCCGCGCGGCGAGAAGCGCGCGTACTCCGACGCCACCCTGGCCGAGCTGCGCGCCGATGGCGGCACCGGCGACGCCAAGCCGGCGCCGGCGCCGGCAGCCGCCGTTGCCGCCGCTCCGGCCGCCGCAGCGGCAGCAGCGCCTGCGGCATCGGCGCCTGGCGACGACAAGATCAGCTGGATGTGGCCTTCCGAAGGCAAGGTCATCGGCACTTTTGACGAAGGCAAGAACAAGGGCGTCGACATCGCCGGCAAGGCGGGCCAGCAGGTGGTGGCCGCCGGCGCGGGAAAAGTCATGTATGCCGGGAGCGGAATCCGTGGTTATGGTAATCTTGTCATCGTGAAGCACAGTAATAGCCTGTTGTCGGCATATGCGCATAACCGCAGCATTCTGGTGAAGGAAGGGCAGAACGTCAACAAAGGCCAGGCCATCGCTGAAATGGGCGATTCCGATGCCGACCGCGTGAAGCTGCACTTTGAAATCCGCCAGCAGGGCAAGCCTGTCGATCCTTCGAAATTCCTGCCTAACCGTTAGGTAAAGCAATGACACACGCGCCGCACGATCAGCTGGACGATGACCCGGAACCGCCGGAAGACGGGGCGGACGAAGTCGTGACGGACGATGCCGGCGAACTCGACGGCATTGACGCCGTCGACGCAGGCGAGGGCGGCGAAGTGGCCAGCGTCAGCGTGCTGGTCGAAAGTGTCGATGAACTGAAGAAAGTGCTGGCGGCCGAGCTGTCGACCGATACCACGCAGCACTACCTGAACCAGATCGGCACGCGGCCCCTGCTGACGGCGGCGCAGGAGGTGCATTACGCCACCCTCGCCAAGCAGGGCAATTTCGAAGCGCGGCAAACCATGATCGAACACAACCTGCGCCTGGTGGTGTCGATCGCCAAGCATTACATCAACCGCGGCGTGGTCTTGCTCGACATGATAGAGGAAGGCAACATCGGCCTGATGCGGGCCATCGACAAGTTCGAACCCGAACGCGGTTTCCGCTTTTCCACGTACGCCACCTGGTGGATACGCCAGAGCATCGAGCGGGCCATCATGAACCAGGCGCGCACGGTGCGCCTGCCCGTGCACATGGTGCGCGAACTGAATCAGATACTGCGCGGCAAATATCACCTGGAAGCCCAGCACCACGACGGCAAGGATGCCACCGCGGAAGATATCGCCCACCTGGTGGGCCGTCCCGTGGAAGAGGTGCAGGATATCCTGGCCCTGTCCGAGCATGCCACCTCGCTCGACGCGCCGCTCGACAACGATCCGCAGTCGTCCCTGATGGACATGTTGCCCGGCGCCAGCGAAGACAGCCCCGACGCGCGCGCGGAACACCATGAGATGACGGTGCTGGTGCGCGACTGGCTGACCAAGCTGCCCGACAAGCAGCGCGTGGTCATCATGCGCCGCTTCGGCCTCGACAACGACGACCCCGCCACCCTGGAAACCCTGGCCGAGGAAATGGGCGTGACGCGGGAAAGAGTGCGCCAGATCCAGCAGGAAGCCTTGATCAAGCTCAAACGGGCTATGGCCGCACGCGGTGTCGTGCGCGACTCCCTGCTGTAGCAAGTCTGATAAAACGCGCATGGCGGCGTTGCATGGCCTCGCCGTACTGGCGTACTGTCTTCGGCCACGCGCCTTGCCCTGCGCATTTTCTCAGGCTTGCTGCCCGGTGCGGGCTTGAGCGGCTTTTGCCGGTCGCGATCTGCTATCATATGCCCCGCTCGCGGCGCCTGACCTTTCCCCCATTGTTAGCAAGTTCCAGCGCGGCCCTGCGTCCTGGCCCACTCTTACCTATTGATCGCTATGCAAGAAAATATCATCGAAATCAAATCGCTCGACATGGACGCCCGTGGCGTTGGCCATATTGAGAACGAAGACGGCTCGCCGGGCAAGGTCGTGTTTGTCGAGGGCGCGCTGCCGGGCGAGCGCGTCAGCTTTGTGACGTTCAAGAAAAAGAAGAACTGGGAAATGGCCCGCATGACGGCGCTGCACCGCGAATCGTCGATGCGCGTGACGCCCAAGTGCAAGCATTTCGACAATTGCGGCGGCTGCTCGATGCAGCACCTGGAGCCGTCGGCGCAGGTGGCGATCAAGCAGCGCGTGCTGGAGGATAACCTGTGGCATATCGGCAAGGTGCGTCCGCAAAGCATCATGCGCCCCATGTATGGCCCGACCTGGGGCTACCGCTACCGCGCGCGCCTGTCCGTGCGCCACGTCAAGAAGAAGGACGCCGTGCTGGTGGGCTTCCATGAAAAGAAATCGGCGTTCGTGGCCGACATGGATAGCTGCGAAATCTTGCCGCCGCACATCTCCGCCATGCTGCTGCCGCTGCGCGGCTTGATTGCTTCGCTGTCCATCTTCGACCAGATGCCGCAGATCGAACTGGCCGTGGGCGAAGACGTCACGGCCATGGTCTTGCGCATCATGGCGCCTTTGACGGCGGACGATGAAACGAAATTGAAGGCCTTTGCCGACGAATACGGCGTGCAATGGTGGCTGCAGGTGAAAGGCCCGGAAACGGCCGTGCCGTTCTATCCGCTGGACAAGCAATTGCACTACCTGCTGCCGGAGTTCGGCGTCAAGATGCCGTTCAAGCCCGTCGATTTCACGCAGGTGAACCACCACATCAACCGCGTGCTGGTGTCGAAAGCCCTGCGCCTGCTGGAAGTGCAGCCCAGCGACCGCGTGGCAGACCTGTTCTGCGGCCTGGGCAATTTCACCTTGCCGCTGGCCACGCAAGGCAGCGAAGTGGTGGGCATCGAAGGCAGCACCACCCTGACGGAGCGGGCGCTGGAAAACGCGCTGGCCAATGGCCTGGCGGAAAAAACCTCGTTCTCCACGCGCAACCTGTTCGAAGTGACGACGGACGACCTGATCGCGCTGGGCAAGTTCGACCGCATCCTGATCGACCCGCCCCGCGATGGCGCCATGGCCCTGTGCCAGGCATTGGTCGGCCTGTCGCAAGTGCGTCCCGACATGCTGCCGAAGCGCATCGTCTACGTGTCGTGCAGCCCGTCCACCCTGGCGCGCGACGCCGGCATCCTGGCGCTGGAAGCGGGCTATGTGCTGAGCAAGGCGGGCGTGGTGAACATGTTCCCGCATACTTCCCACGTCGAGTCGATGGCGGTATTTGACCTGGTCTGAAGGCACACCTGAGAAAACGTCCATAGCTGCATTGCCTTGCCTAGCCGTACTAGCGTACTGTCTTCGGCAAGGCGCCTTGCTCTGAACGTTTTTCAGGCGCGCTGAGGCTATCTATACTTTGGTGCAGATTCTGCCTTTCCGCCTGATTTCACCCTAATACCACTTACGCTGTTTTATAAAATTGGTCTGTTTTTTCTCGATCAATCCCTCCCGTTCGTCCTCCCTCTGCCGTTTTTTTCATTGTCCAGTAGGACAACACGCCGTCCGCATAAGCCGCTGTGTTTTTCGCGCGAAGTGGTATTGCACGGTTTGATGCCACTTCAAAACCACTTGACCGCCTATTTTTTCAGCAGCATGCTGTTCTTGCAACTGCAGAAAAACAAGATCACAGGGTAGCTCTTATCGAAGCAGAGTGGTATTTCCGCAACCTGAACAGGAGACAACGTGGAAAATTTAATACTCAGAAAGACGATCAGAAACATGATGGTATGCCTGGCCAGCGGTGGCGTGCTGGCCGCTTGCGGTGGCGGCGGCGACGCCGGCGCACCGGGCGGCGCGCAATTGCTGGCGGCCAGTGCGGCGGTGGCCTGCGTGCCATGGCAGGAGGGCGGCACGTATGACGCGGGCACGGTGGTCACTTACCTGGGCGCCAACTATACGGCCCTGGTGACGCAGACCGATCACGTGGGCTCGGGCTGGAATCCCGTCGCCACGCCTAGCCTGTGGAGCGCGGGCGGCACCTGCGATGGCGGCACCACGCCGACACCGACTCCGACCCCGACGCCCACTCCAACGCCGACACCGGCGCCTACGCCGAATCCAACGCCCACTCCGACGCCAACGCCCACCGGCGGCACCTGCGCGCTGGCATGGGTGGCCAGCACGGCCTACAGCGCGGGCGCCACCGTCAGCTATGCGGGCACGAATTACCGCGCCAATTACTGGACGCAGGGCGACAACCCGTCGACCAGCAGCGGCGCCGCCGGCACGGGCAAGCCATGGACCAGCCAGGAAATCTGCAGCATCACGCCGACTCCTACGCCGACTCCGACGCCGACGCCAACCCCGACGCCAACCCCGACGCCAACGCCAACGCCAACGCCGACGCCAACGCCGACGCCGACGCCGACGCCAACGCCAACGCCGACCCCAACGGGCCGCGAAGTGGGTTCCTATTTCGCCCAATGGGGCGTGTATGGCCGCGACTATGAAGTGGCGAACGTGCATTCCAGCGGCGTGGCCGACAAGCTGACCTTCATCAACTACGCTTTCGGCAACATCTATCCGAAGAATGGCGGCTACGAGTGCGGCATGATCACCAAGACGGAGCCGGGCGCGTCGAATCCGAATTCGCCGGACGCGGGCACGGGCGGCGATGCCGAGGCCGACTACATCCGCACGCCGAAGCGCACTGTCGATGGCCAGGCCATCCCGTGGGACGCTCCCTTGTCGGGCAACTTCCTGCAGCTGAAAAAGCTGAAGGCGGCGCACCCGAACCTCAAGCTGTTCATTTCGCTGGGCGGCTGGAGCTGGTCGAAGAACTTCTCCGTCGGTTCCGCCACCGATGCGCTGCGCAAGCAGATGGTGCGTTCGTGCATCGACATCTACATCAAGGGCAACCTGCCGGTGCAGGGCGGACGGGGCGGCGTGGGGGCGGCAGCCAACATCTTTGACGGCATCGACATCGACTGGGAATATCCGGTCGGCGGCGGCCAGCCGTATAACACGGTCAGCCCCAACGACAAGCGCAACTTCACCTTGCTGATGGCGGAATTCCGCAGCCAGCTCGATGCGCTCGGTGCAGCCAACGGCAAGCGCTATCTGCTGACGGCCGCTGTCGGTGCGGGCAAGGACAAGATCGACAACACGGAACCGGCCCTGTACTCGCAGTACATGGATTGGATCAACCTGATGACCTACGACTTCCACGGCGGATGGGAAAACAGCACCAACTTCAACGCCCAGCTGTTTGCCGACCCTGCCGACCCGTCGACGGGCATGGCGCGCGAATACGTGGGCGACAAGGCGGTGCAGTACATGATTGCCGCCGGCGTGCCGCGCGACAAGCTGCTGCTGGGCATACCGTTCTATGGCCGCGGCTGGACGGGCGTGCCGCCGGGGCCGAACGGCGATGGCCTGTACCAGACGGCCACGGGTACGGCGCCTGGCACCTACGAGTCGGGCATCGAGGACTATAGAGTCCTCGTGGCCAAGTCCGGCACGCGCTACTACCATCCCGTCACCAAGCAGCTGTACCTGTACACGGGGGCGGGCGGCCAGTGGTGGAGCTATGATGATCCGACCGTCATCGGCACCAAGGTGAAATACGTCAAGGACCAGGGCTTGCGCGGCGCGTTCTCGTGGGAGCTCGATGGCGACGCGAATGGCGTGCTGGCGACGGAGGTGTGGAAGGTGCGCTGATACTGCGCTAGAGTAGGACTGCGCTAGAGTAGGATGCAGCCGGGCGGCATTGCTGCCCGGCTGCCTTATCACATAAAAAACAGGAGACGGCGATGGCGGCGGTATCGACATTGGGAGTCAAGCAGCAGACGCAGGAGCAGGAGCTGAGCCGCGAATGGCGCAGCTGGATCGCGGAAAACCTCATGCTGGGCAGCCACCCATCGGCGCTGATGCCGGTGCTGCAGAAGGCCGGCATCGCCGAGCCGCTGGCGCGCCGCGAGGTGGAGCTGGCGCTGCACAGCCCCTACCTGGCCGGTGCCGTGCGCCTGTCGAACCGGCTGGCCAAGCGCGACTGGGTGATCGACATCCAGCGCAAGCTGAACCACCTGCGCCCCCCCGAGATTCCGCGCCGCGACAAGCTGTCCGCGCAGGCGTTCCTGGACGAATACTACTCCACCAACCAGCCCGTGATCATCACGGGCATGATGGAAGACTGGCCCGCCATGGCGACATGGAGCCCCGCGTATTTCCGCGAGCATTACGCGCAGCGCGAAGTGGAAGTGCAGTTCGGCCGCGAGGCGGACGCGCAGTACGAGATGAACAGTGTGGCGCACAAGCGCAAGATGGCGTTTGGCGAGTACGCCAGCCTGGTCGAGGGCAGCGGCGCCACCAACGATTTCTACATGACGGCGAATAACAATTCGCAGAACCGGCAAGCCTTGCGCGAGCTGTGGGACGATATCGGCCAGCTGCCCGAATACCTGCGGCAGGATGGCGGTCCGACGGGATTTCTATGGTTCGGCCCGGCCGGCACGGTGACGCCGTTCCACCACGACCTGACGAACAACTTCATGGCCCAGGTCAAGGGGCGCAAGCGGCTGCGCATCATGGCCGCCTGCGAGGTGGCGCGCGTGTACAACCAGCGCCACTGCTTTACGCCCGTCGACGGGCGCGACATCGACTTGCAGCGCTATCCGCTGATGGCCGACGTGCAGGTGCGCGAATGCGTGCTGGCGCCCGGTGAAATCCTGTTCTTGCCCGTCGGCTGCTGGCATTTCGTCGAGGCGCTCGACATCTCCATGACGGTGGCGTTTACCAATTTCAAATGGGATAACGATTTTTACAGCAAGTATCCGCCAAATCACGACTTTTGATCGCTTCCACGAATGCGGCGATCATGCCGGAAACAGCCGCCGAACAGGCGGCTTTTTTCATGCTACGGCGCGCTTCCTGTTGCGCATATTTCCATAAAATAATTGACTCAAATCATTTCGAAGCAATTATTTTGATATGAACGGCCATGATGTTTCATTATCCAGATGGCGATGGCGGGCGGATAATTTTATGGCTGGTGCGCCGCCGGGCACCTGAATGAGTTGCCGGCGCGCACCAGCACCGACAACCATCTGGAGGCGGCAGGGCATGAACACGCAGCACACGACACAAGCACGAATGCAGTTGCAACAGACACCAGCAGCCAGCGCTGGACTTCAGCACGCCACGCGGCTGACACGCGAAGCGGCCGAACTGCTGGCCAGGGCCGACATCCACCTGAATGGCCGCGCAGCCTGGGACATGCAACTGCGCAAGCCGGGCGTGCCCGAACGGGCTTTCGCCAGCGGCAACCTGGGCCTGGGCGAAGCGTACATGGATGGCGACTGGGATGCACAGCAGCTCGACGAATTCTTTTGCCATTTGCTGCGCGCCCGCGTGGCCGACGACGTGCGCCCCATGCGCCTGGCCTTCCACGCGCTGTATGCGCGCCTGTTCAACCTGCAGACGGAGCGCCGCGCCTGGATGGTGGGCAAGGAGCACTACGACCTGGGCAACGCCTTCTACGCGGCCATGCTCGATCCGCGCATGACCTATACCTGCGGCTACTGGAAGGATGCGGCCAGCCTGGCCGAGGCGCAGGAGGCCAAGCTGGACCTCGTCTGCCGCAAGCTGCGGCTGGAGCCTGGCATGCGCGTGCTCGACATCGGCTGCGGCTGGGGCAGTTTCATGCGCTATGCGGCGGAAAAATACCAGGTGCAGTGCGTGGGCGTGACGATCTCGAAAGAGCAGGCCGCGTATGCGCGCAGCCTGCCGGGCGGCGAGCATCTGGACTTCCGTCTGCAGGATTACCGCGACACGGACGAGAAATTCGACCGCATCGTCAGCATCGGCATGTTCGAGCACGTGGGGCATAAAAACCACCGCACCTTCATGGAGGTGGCGCACCGCTGCCTGGAAGACGACGGCCTGTTCCTGCTGCACACGATAGGCAAGAACAAGCGCCATTCCACGTGCGACCCGTGGATCGACAAATACATCTTCCCGAATGGCGACCTGCCGTCGATCGGGCAGATCGGCGACGCCATGGACGACCTGTTCGTGGCCGAGGACCTGCACAACTTCGGCGCCGACTACGACAAGACCCTGATGGCCTGGCACGCCAATTTCGAGCAGGCGTGGCCGCAGTTTTCCGCCCAGCTGGGCGAGCGCTTCCACCGCATGTGGTCGTACTACCTGCTGTCCTGCGCGGGCGCCTTCCGCGCGCGCGACCTGCAGCTGTGGCAATGGGTCTTGTCGAAGCAGGGCGTGCTGGGCGGTTACGAGCGGGTCAGTTAAGAGGCGCGGCAACTGATATGATGGCTTGATGGACATCAATCAAGCGCGTACCTTCCTGGAAGTGGCTTCCTGCGGCAGCTTCATCATGGCGGCCGAACGCATGCACGTGACGCAAACGGCCGTCAGCGCCCGCATCCGCACCCTGGAGCAGCAGCTGGGGCGGCAGCTGTTTGTGCGCAACAAGGCGGGCGCGCGGCTGACGTCGGCCGGCGAGCGTTTCATGCGCCACGCCGCCACCATGGTGCAGGTGTGGGAAAGGGCGCGCCACCAGGTGGCCCTGCCGCCGGGGCGCGACGATGCCGTCAGCATCGGCTGCGAGCTGAGCTTGTGGCAGCCGCTGCTGGGCGACTGGCTGATACGCATGAGCCGTGAATGCCCCGAGATCGCCCTGCGCGCGGAAGTCGATAGTCCCGCGCGCCTGCTCGACGCCGTGCACGACGGCTCGCTCGACCTGGCCGTGCTGTACAACCCGCCGCAGCGCCCGGGCCTGGCCAGCGAACTGCTGGCCGAGGAAAAGCTGGTGATGGTGACCACGCGCGCTGACGGGCAGATGCATGCCGATGCCTACGTGTATGTGGACTGGGGGCCCAGTTTCGCGGCCAATCACCAGGCGACGTACCCGGAGCTGAGCAGCCCGCCCGTCTCGATTTCGCTGGGGCCGCTGGCCCTCGTGTACCTGCTGGAAGCGGGTGGCGCCAGTTATTTCCGTATCGGCTCGGCCCAGCCCTATCTCGATGCGGGCCTCCTGCACCGCGTGCGCGACGCGCCCGAGTTCTCGCATTCCGCCTATGCCGTGTACGCGGCCCAGCGCGACAACCCGACCCTGGACCGCGCCCGCGCCTGCCTGCTGGAGGTGGCCGAGAAATCCGGGTAGACCCGACAGACGTAAAAAAGCCGACCCGCAGGTCGGCTTTTTGATTCTTAATCGCAGTACATAAAACGTTCAGGGCACTGCAACGCCGCCCTGGGCGTTTTTGCGCTGGCGATTAGTCGCGGCTGCCGCCGGCGAAACCTAAAAGCGACAACAGGCTGGTGAAGATGTTGTACACGTCCAGGTAGATGCGCAGGGTGGCTGAGATGTAGTTGGTCTCGCCGCCGTTGATGATTTGCTGCACGTCATACAGGATGTAGGCCGAGAAGATGGCGATGGCGACCATGGAGATCACGATCGACAGTGCCGACAGGCCCAGGAAGATGTTCGCCACCGATGCCAGGATCAGCACGATCACGCCGGCGAACAGCCATTTGCCCATGGCCGAGAAGTCGCGCTTCGAGACCGTGGCGATGGTGGCCATCACGGCCAGGATGGTGGCCGTGCCGCCGAACGCCGTCATGATCAGCATGCCGCCGTTCGAGTAGCCGAGCGTGCGCGTCAGGATAGGCGTGAGCATCAGGCCCATGAAGAAGGTAAAGCCCAGCAGGACGGCGACGCCCAGGCCCGAGTTCTTGGTTTTTTCAATCGCGTACATGAAGCCGAATGCGACGGCCATGAAGATGATGAAACCCATGCCGCCGGTCAGCATCGGCAAATGCATTTGCACGCCGATGAAGGCGCCCAGCACGGTCGGTATCATGGACAGTGCCAGCAGCCAGTAGGTGTTGCGCAAGACCTGGTGGCGGACTTGCTGCATGCCTCCCGACAGGTCAAAGGTGCGTTGCATGTTCTGATTCATAGTGCCTCCGTGTTGTCAATTCAAATTACTGCTTTGCCCAAGGATAGCATGGACCCCGGTTTTTACAAAAAAACCAGCTTAAGATTTAATTAAACTCAGGCAAGGGCGGAAGATGCTCACCTGCCTGTCTGGGTGATATGGGGTGGAGTATGGTAAAATCAAAGGTTGATTGAGTTATCAATTTACCGTTTTAAACCTTTCTTTTTATTGGAGTTTTCACACATGGCAATCGAACGCACCCTGTCGATCATCAAACCAGACGCAGTTGCAAAAAACGTAATCGGCCAAATCTACACCCGTTTTGAAAACGCTGGCCTGAAAATCGTTGCAGCACGCATGACCCAACTGTCGCGCGAACAAGCTGAAGGCTTCTACGCAGCGCACAAAGAACGCGGCTTCTTCAAGGATCTGGTCGACTTCATGGTTTCCGGTCCAGTCATGATCCAAGCCCTGGAAGGCGAAAACGCCGTTCTGGCCCACCGTGACCTGATGGGCGCGACCGATCCGAAGAAAGCAGAAAAAGGCACGATCCGCGCCGATTTCGCCGATTCGATCGACGCCAATGCCGTACACGGCTCCGACGCTGTCGAAGCTGCTAAAGTGGAAATCGCTTACTTCTTCCCAGAACTGAAGGCTTAATTGCCTTAGATAACGTTATTTCCTGGCGTTATCTGTGAAATAACTTATCACCCCCTGTTCCCGCTGCGCTGTGGTGCTTTGCCCCTGATGCGCGCGGGGACGGATTTTTAGAATAGACATGATCATGAATACGACGACCCTCACCAACTTGCTGGACCTCGATCCCGCGCAACTCATCGCCTACTGCGCCGAGTTGGGAGAGAAACCGTTTCGTGCGAAACAATTGCAACGTTGGATACACCAGTTCGGCGCTTCCGATTTCGACGCCATGACGGACCTGGCCAAGTCGCTGCGCGACAAGCTGGCCACGCGCGCCGAAGTGCGCGCCCCGGCCATCATCAGCGACCATACGTCGACGGATGGCACGCGCAAGTGGCTGGTCGACGTGGGCAATGGCAATGCCGTGGAAACCGTGTTCATTCCGGAAGACAACCGCGGCACCTTGTGCATCTCGACCCAGGCCGGCTGCGCCGTGAATTGCCGTTTCTGCTCGACGGGCAAGCAAGGCTTCAACCGCAACCTCAGCGTCGGCGAAATCATCGGCCAGCTGTGGATGGCGGAATTCGAATTGCGCCGCACCAAGGGCATCGAGCCTGGCCCGAAAGGCGAGCGCCAGATCACCAACGTGGTGATGATGGGCATGGGCGAGCCCCTGCTGAACTTTGAGCCGACCGTCACGGCCCTGAAATTGATGCTCGACGACAACGCTTACGGCCTGTCGCGCCGCCGCGTGACCTTGTCGACCTCGGGCGTGGTGCCGATGATGGACAAGCTGTCGCAGGAAGTGCCGGTGGCCCTGGCCGTTTCGCTGCACGCCTCGAACGATGCCTTGCGCGATGGCTTGATTCCACTGAACAAGAAATACCCGCTGAAGGAATTGATGGCGGCCTGCAAGCGCTACCTGGAATTCGCCCCGCGCGATTTCATCACCTTCGAATACTGCATGCTCGACGGCGTCAACGACAGCGACGAGCACGCGCGCGAACTGCTGGCGCTGGTACAGGACCGCGAGTTCGGCGTGAACTGCAAGTTCAACCTGATCCCGTTCAATCCCTTCCCCGAGTCGGGCCTGTTCCGCTCGAAAAACCCGCGCATCAAGGCGTTTGCCCAGGTGCTCATGGATGGCGGCATCATCACCACCGTGCGCAAGACGCGCGGCGACGATATCGATGCGGCCTGCGGCCAGCTGGCGGGCGAAGTCAAGGATCGCACGCGGGTGCAGGAGCGCATGGAAAAGATGACTGAGTATCAACAGAAATTTGGCGCCAATTTCGGCAAGATCGTGGAAATCCGCTCCTGATGAGGGAAGGCATGGCTTACCAACGCTCGCTCGCTGTGGCCGCTGTCTGCCTGGCTGTGCTGCTGGTCGGCTGTGCTTCCGCTCCTGCCGCGAGCCGCGCCGCGGCCGCTGGCCAGGAGAGGCAGGCCAGCGCCGATGAGCGCGCCGCGCTGCGCCTGCAGCTGGCCAGCGCGTATTATGCGCAAGGCCAGCTCGACGTGGCCCTGGCGGAAGCGGAACAAGCCGTGCAGCTGGCGCCGAACGATGCGCAAGCCTACGGCGTGCGTGCCCTGATCCTTGCGGCCCAGCGGCAAACTGGGCCTGCCGAGAAAGATTTCCTTTACGCTTTGCGCCTTGCGCCCCACAATCCTGAGTTGAGCAATAATTACGGCCTGTTTTTGTGCCAGACGGGACGCGCCGCGCAAGCGCTGGCGTATTTCGATGCGGCGCTGGCCGATGCGGCGTATGTGTCGCCGGAAAAAGCGCTCAACAATGGGGGCGCTTGCAGCCTGGCCCTGAATGATTACCCGCGTGCCGGCGCGTATTTGATGCGCGCGGTACGGATCGCACCGGATGTGGCAGCAACGAATGCCGGCCTGGTGCGCGTGTATTACCAACAGCAAGACTACCGGCAGGCGGCTTATTATTTGCAGCGGCTGGGCAGGATAGCAACAATGGAGAGCCAGACGGCCGATGTGCTGTGGCTCGGGATCAAGGTGCAGCATAAGCTCGGGGATGCGGGTGCGGAAGCTGGCCTGGGGGCGCATTTGCGCAACCACCATTCCGGCTCCCCCGAATATGCTGCTTATCAAAATGGGGCGTTTGATGAGTGAGACAGGGATACCAATGAATTCAGAGTGGGCAGAAACGCCTCAGCAGCAGCCCCAGGGCAATCTTGCGTTGGCAGGCGCACAGTTGAAGGCGCAGCGCGAAGCGCTGGGCTGGCCCGTGGAACAGGTGGCGGACCAGCTCAAGCTGGCGCCGCGCCAGGTGATCGCGCTGGAAGAGGGCGACATGGCGGCCTTGCCGAACGTGGCCGTGGTGCGCGGTTTCGTGCGCGCCTATGCCAAGGTGGTGCGTCTCGACGCGGCGCCGCTGGTGGCCATGATCGAAGTCCACCCGGCGCCGGCGCAAGACCCGGCCGCGCCCGTGCGGCGCGAGATTTCCGCCACGTTTTCCGAATCGCGCTTCCCGTCGATGACGCAGCGCTCGTCGAACCAGACTCCCCTCTGGATCGCCGGCGCCGTGGCCGTCGTCGTGGCCGCCGCCTTCGGCGCGTATAAACTCGGCTATGTGCCGGCCAGCCTGCTGTCTTCGCACACGGAGAAAGAAACCGCGCATGCGGACGTGGGCCCCGTGGAAACGACCCTGATCAAGCCGGGCCAGGACTTGACGCCCGTGCAGACGCCGTCCGTGCCCCTGATTTCCGTGCCGCCGCCGCCAGGCAACGACACGCAGACGGGCGCACCGGCCGCCAACGCCGCTTCCGCGCCGGCCGTGGCCGCCGCGCCGCCAGCC
>NZ_WFLL01000038.1:0-56041 GCF_009208755.1 Janthinobacterium sp. FT14W
GGCAGCGGCGCGGCGGCGCGGCGCGCCTGATAGTGGCTGTCGATGGCGGCATCGATGGCCTCCACCGCCGCGGGCGCGGCCGGTGCCGCGGCGCGCAGGCGTCCCAGCATGCGTTCGCGGGCGCTCAAGGCGGCGCTCATGCTTCGCCTCCCGTGCGGCGCCACAAAAAGCTGGCCAGGTGTTCGACGGGCAGCGGCGCGCCCTGGTGCTGCGCGGCGTGGCCGATATTGAGCAGGCAGCCGCAGTCGGCCGAGACGAGCCGGTCGCAGCCCGTGGCGCAGGCCGAGGCGATCTTGTCGCTGACCATGGCGCCGGAAATGTCCGGGTGTTTCAGTGAGAACGTCCCGCCGAAGCCGCAGCATTCCGATTCGCGCTGGTGCTCGATGCGCGTCACGCCGGGCAAGGCGTCGAGCAGGGCCACGCCGTGGGTGCGCGTGCCCATTTCGCGGCGCGCGCCGCACGAGGTATGCAGCACCACGCTTTCATCCGCCTGGGCGGAAGCGGCCATGGCGGCCAGGTCGAGCTGCAGCACGCAGACGAGAAATTCGCTCAGTTCATACACGCGTTCGGCCAGTTCCCGCGCCTGGGGACCGGCCACGGGGTCGTCCTGGAACAGCTGCGGCCAGTGGTGGCGCATCATGCCGGCGCAGGAGCCGGACGGCACGATCACGGGCCAGGGCTGGGCGAACAGGTCCAGCTGGGCGCGGGCCACGGCGCGCGCCTGTTCCGGATTGCCGCTGCTGTAGGCAGGCTGGCCGCAGCAGCTCTGGCCCCGCGGATAGTGCACCAGCAAGCCCTCCCGTTCCAGCAGGCGCACCGCGTCGAGCCCCGCCTGCGGCACGAACAGGTCGACCAGGCAGGTGGCGAACAGATACACCTGGAGCGATGCGGGCGGATAGCGGCGTGGTATGTGGCGTGGCTGGCGCCGGTCTGGCTGCGAGTCTGGCTGCATGAGTGTGTCTCCCCGGCGCTCTGTGCGTTGCTGCGGCGCCGCAGTGTGTTGTTAAGAATGGGCGGTTCACGCATAATTTCAGCTTCCGCGAGCCGCTTCAAATTGCTCGGACCACTTTAAAACAACACCGGAAGACAGCGATGGCGACAGGCATGCAAACGCGGGGCAGGGTCGAAACGGTGATGCGCCGGCTGGAAACAGCCTTGCTGGACGGCAGCATGCCGGCGGGCGCGCAGCTGCCGGCCGAGCGCCTGCTGGCGCAGCAATATGGGGTCTCGCGCAATACCGTGCGCGAAGCGGTGCAGCGGCTGGCGGCGCGGGGCCTCGTGCGCAGCCGGCGCGGCGCCGGCGTGTTCGTGACGGATCAGTTGCGCACAGGCATGGCCTCGCCGTGGAGCCAGCTGGTGGCTGACCACCCTGCCCTGCGCGACGACATCCTGGAATTTCGCCGCGTGCTGGAAGGGGCGACGGCCTACTTTGCCGCGCAGCGGGCCAGCACGGGCGAACGCGCGCTGATCATGGCGCTGCTGGCCGAGCTGGAACAGGCGCGCGCGGACGACGACAAGCACGGCGAGGCGCAGGCCGATGCGCGGCTGCATGAAGTCATCGCGCAGGCGTCGCACAACACCATGTTCCTGCACCTGCACACCAGCATCATCGGCATGCTGCGCGAACACATCACCATCAATGGCACGGGCTTGCGCCAGCAGGACGACGCCACCTCGCTGCAGCTGCTGTCGCAGCACCGCACCCTGTGCGAAGCCATCTGCGCCAGCCAGCCCGAGGAAGCGCGCACGGCCATGCAAAGCCATATCGATTTCGTGCGCACGCGCGTCACCAGCGACGACGATTGAAGCGACTGGTAGGACCAGTTCCATGGCCACGGTGGCGCAAAAAACTGCTACCATCGCGCGCCGCCACTTCTGCCAGCCTCACATGACCGTCCTTAGCCACACGCATCCGCTCGTGCTCCAGCTGGAGAACGACTTGCTGCCCCTGTTCCGCGCCGCGCTGCCGCCCCTTGCGCTTGCCGCGCCACAGGCGCTCGCCTCCGTCTTCGCCTTTTCCAGCGGCACGGCCAGCGCTTTCCAGGATTATCACTTCGGCATTTCCTGCCTGCTCGAGGACATGCCCGAGGATGCGCCGGAAGAAGTCGCCCTGCTGGTCAGCGTCACGGGGCTCGCCGCCAGCGCGCAGTTGAGCGCGAAAGTGGTCTGGGGCCAGCCCTCGGGCGCCGTAGAAGCACAGGCCCAGTTGGCGGACGCCACCATGCCTGCCCTGCACGCGGTCCTGCCCGGCTTGCTGGCCGCCTTGCGCCAGGCAGCCAGCCGCGGCGTGCCGCCAATTGTGACAACGGCATGAAAAAGTGCCGCTAAACAACAACTTATGATTTCCGTATCGCAACATTATTGACTTGCACTAGTCCTAGCCCCTATCCTTTCGGTTACGTTTGGTGAGAATGTGTGCATGTTCATGCGAACATGCAGACGGCGTCGCCTTGCTTCCGCAAAAGTCCATTCCGCATTTTTATCGCAACCATCAGGGCAACGTGCCTGGACGGCCGCTGCCAGCAAATACGGAGCCGACTGCCATGCCATCGAACCTGAATTTCCCGGCAATATCCTTGCTGGGCTGCGTCTTCCTGCTGCCCGCCGGGCCCGCGCAGGCCCAGGCCACGGACCATCCTGCCGCCACCTTCAGCGCCAACGCCAGCCTCGCCTCGCAATACATTTCGCGGGGCTTTCGCCAGACCTGGGGCAAGCCCGCGCTGCAGGCGGGCGCCGACTACGCGCACCCGAGCGGCTGGTCGCTGGGCACCTGGGCGTCCACCGTCAGCGACCGCTACATCCAGGATGCCACCGTCGAATGGGACCTGTACGGCGGCTACGGCGGCACGGTGGGCGAGCTGGGCTACAGCGTTCTGGCCTACTATTACAAATACCCGGGCGCCGTCTACCGCGCCACGGGCGTCAAGTACGACTATGGCGAACTGTCGCTGGGCCTCAGCTACAAGATGCTGTATGCCAAGTACAACCATACCGTCACGCGCGACTTTTTCGGCATCAGCAATGCGCGCGGCACGGGCTACCTGGACGTGGGCGCAAATGTCGACCTGGGCAATGCCTGGACCTTGAACCTGCACGCCGGCAATGGCCGGGTGGCGGGCAACGGCAATGCCATCTGGAACTGGCGCGACGCCAAGGCAGGCGTCACGCGGGCCTTCGACGGCGGCTGGAGCCTGAGCGGCGCCGTCACGCGCGCCTGGGGCGCCACCGACGCCTACGACCATTACACGCTGGGCATCCCGAATGCGGCCGGCCAGTTCGACACCTCGAACCCCGCCGCGGCCACCTTCGTGCTGGCAGTCAGCAAGACTTTCTAGGCGCGCTACCCGCGACGCCCATGACACCGATATCCCTCCCCATCAAGGAACAGCATCATGCAACTATCACTGAACAGTAAAATCTGCGTCGCCGCCACCGCGCTCGCCGTCCTCAGCCTGGGCGTCACGGCGGCCGTGATCGGCTACAAGAGCAGCGCCAGCGCCGAAGCGGCCGCGCTGGACCTGGCGCGCACCTCGGCACGCGAAGTGGCGGGCGCCCTGCAGGCGCGCATCGCCAGCAACCTGTCCAGCGTGTCCAGCCTGGCCGGCGCCATGCGCGGCACCAAAAGCGCGAATTTGCCCATGCAGCGCGAACAGATCAACGAACTGACCAAGGCTACCCTGACCAGCTCGGAAGACTTGCTGGGTTCGGCCGTGACGTGGGAACCGAACGCGCTCGACGGCAAGGATGCGGAATTCGCCAACCAGAAGCCGAACTACGACGCCACCGGCCGCTTCATGCCCTACTGGACGCGGGGCGCCGGCGGCAAGCTGCAAGTCGAACCCATCGTCTTCGATCCGAAAGCGGGCGCCAACGACTGGTATGACGTGCCCAAGCGCACCGGCAAGACTTACTTTACGGAACCGTATATCTACCCCGTCGACGGCAAGAATGTGCTGATGGCCTCGCTGGTCGCGCCCATCATGATCGACGGCAGCTTCAAGGGCACGGCCAGCGCCGACTTCATGCTCACGCGCCTGACGAAAATCCTGGCCGGCCTGAAAGTGATCGAGGGCGGCAAGCTGGCCCTGATCTCGAACGGCGGCCTGTACGCCAGCCACCCCGTGCCCGAGCGCCTGGGCAAGAAAGCGGACGACGTGCCGGCCGCCGGCCTGGAAAAAGTGCGCCAGGGCCAGCCGTATGAATACGAGGACGACAAGGGCTACATCCACTTGCTGCAGCCGCTGCAGATCCACCCCGATATCGCGCCGTGGAGCGTGGAACTGAACTTCCCGAAAAGCGTGGCCACCGCCTCGGCGCGCGACCTGATGACCTACACCCTGATCGTCGCCCTGCTGTGCGCGGCGGCCACGGCCGGCATTTTGATCCTCGTCGTCAACCAGCTGACGCGTCCTTTGCGTACCCTGGGCCGCACCATGACGGACTTGTCCAGCGGCGACGCCGACCTGCGCGTCAAGCTGGAAGTCAAGGGCACCGACGAGCTGGCCGTGATCGGCAAGGGTTTCAACGACTTCGTGGAAAAAATCCACGCCGTGCTGCTGCAGGTGCAAGCCAGTGCCGACAACGTGGCGCGGGCCAGCGCGGAAATTGCACAAGGCAATAACGACCTGTCGGCCCGCACGGAACAGCAAGCCAGTTCGCTGGAGGAAACGGCCGCCTCCGTGGAAGAACTGACGGGCACGGTGAAGGAAAACGCCGACCATGCGCGCCAGGCCAACCAGCTGGCCGCGTCCGCCTCGAGCGTGGCGCAGAAGAGCGGCGAAGTGGTCGGCAAGGTCATCGAAACCATGACCTCGATCAACGACTCGTCGAACAAGATCGTCGACATCATCAGCGTCATCGACGGCATCGCCTTCCAGACGAATATCCTGGCCCTGAACGCAGCCGTGGAAGCGGCGCGCGCTGGCGAACAGGGCCGCGGCTTCGCCGTCGTCGCCACGGAAGTGCGCAACCTGGCGCAGCGCTCGGCTGCTGCCGCCAAGGAAATCAAGCTGCTGATCGACGATTCCGTGGGCAAGGTAGCGGCCGGCAGCAAACTCGTCGATGAAGCGGGCGCCACCATGGAACAGGTGGTCGACAGCGTGCGCAAGGTCACCGCCATCATGGCCGACATCAGCGTCGCCACCACCGAGCAAAGCGACGGCATCGCCCAGGTCAACCAGGCCCTGGCGCAGATGGATGGCGTGACGCAGCAGAATGCGGCCCTCGTCGAGGAAGCGGCGGCCGCCGCCGAAAGCCTGCAAGACCAGGCCAGCCACCTGGCCGACGTGGTCAGCGTGTTCAAGCTGGGCGAGCAGGCGCGCCAGGCGGCGCCGGCGGCGGCCGCGGTAGCCACGCCGCGCGCCGCAACGCCCAAGACACCCGTGCCAGCCAAGCGCCTGAGCGTCGCCAAGCCGCCAGCGGCACAGCACGCGCCAGCCAAGGCACCGGCAGGCGACGACTGGGAAGAGTTTTAAGCCTGCCCTCCATGATCGCGGCCGGCGCCCTTTGTCAGGCGCCGGCACGCGCTTCACCTGATCCATTCGCAAGACAATAACGTTCCTGACAAGCGCCCATCTCAATGCACGCCCCGCGCATTATTATGCGCGGCACCCCGCCTGTTTTTCTTCTGCGCCATGCAATGATATTCATCGCCGTCCCGCCATATTCGGACGGGATAATTATCATCCGCTTCGGCCAGAAATTATCCGATGGCCATATTCAATACGGCCATTGCAGCCAATTACAGATTTCACAATAATAAAACAGGCATGTCCTTTATAATATCGCGCGCATACGGCACGGCCTCCAGCCTGTTGGTGATTTATAGGAATGACGCATGAAAAAAGTATGGGCTGTATTAATGGTATCGGGCACAGTGGCATTGACTGGCTGCGGTGGTGGCGGAAACAGTGGCGATAGCGGCAATGTCAGCGTAGCTGTCCCGCCGGTGGTGGTCGCGCCCCCGCCAGAGGTGGTCGCGCCTCCGCCGCCTCCGGCACTGGCCGCCTATGTTGGCACTTGGCAACCCGCTTGTGAAAACCAATCGCGCCAGCGCCTGGTCGTCGCCCTCAAAAGCGATGGCAGCGGTGCCCTGGAAATGTCGACCTACGGCGAAACCTTCGGCACTCCCGATTGCAGCGGCCCCGTGCAGTTCACGGAAACCACGAGTGAAAAGATGACCGCTGTGCCCGATGGCGCAGGCAATATTCAGGTCAAGCTGGCGGCGGACAGCCCCGCCTCGGACATCCGCATCGACAAGGTCGTGTCGTCGCTGCCCGCCCACACGGTCCAGTTTACGGGCCCGGCCGTCACCACGGTCCAGTTGGAGTCCGGACCGCATTGGCACATCGCTATTGGAGATGGCGACTACATGGACATCCTCAAGAGCGACTTGAAAAAAGCAGAAAGCGGCAAGGGCGGCTTTTATCTGCGCGGCAGCGAATTGTTTACGGTGATGGAAAAAGACGGTGCTTACGTGCTGGATATGCACTATGTAAAACAATAACAGAAGCGGTGAAATAGCCATTGCGCCGCGTGGGCGGCGCAATGCGCACCAGCCACGCCCCGTCTTTCCTTCAGTCCCGCCCTCCATTTCAGCGCATTTCAGCGACATGATCCAAATCAAGTCAGCGATAGATTCCGTGAGAATTACCAGCTATTAATAATCCTATAATCAATCCGCGCTTACGGCACGCACCGCTGCCGGATGAAAAGGATTATGCATGAAAAAATTATTGGCGGTATTGGCCGGCTCGGCCGCGGCACTCCTGACCGGTTGCGGTGGCGGTGGCGGCGGTTCGACGCAACAGATTGCCGGCGATTCCGGCAGCACCTCGACGCTGGCCGCATATGTCGGCACCTGGCAATCGGCCTGCGACAATCACGACCGCCAGTTGCTCGTCATCGCGTTCAAGAACGACGGCAGCGGCACACTGGAACTGACGCCGACGGGCGAAACCTACTTCAAGGCCGATTGCTCCGGCCCCGTGGTGGCGACGGACGGCATGAGCACCAGGATCACCGGCAAGCCGGACGGCACCGCCGACATGCTGATCAAGCTGTCCGACAATGCCGCAGCAACGAGCTTGCGCGTCGACAAGATCACCTCGTCCGTCCCCGCCTATACATTCCTGCGAGCCGGCGGTACCGTGAAATATGTATTGCGCGAAGGCAAGCAGCAATGGTGCGTGGACGTGGACAATGGCGAATCGTGCATGGAGGACGACGGCATGCATCCGGCATTAAGCGTCCCCGCCGGTCTGTCCTTGCGGGGCAATGAGCTGTACACGGTGATGCTGGACAAGGGCGCGTATGTCTTGGACATGCACTATGTGAAAAAATAGGCAATGACCTGCCGCGGCGGCGCCATTGGCCCGCCGTGGCATGGACGCGTGGCCGTCGAGCAGTGCAGGTGTAGAATCGAACCTACATTGCAAAAACAAAAAGCTATTCTGTTGAAAACAGGAGCTTGCCATGCCGCCCAACGCCTTCTCGCTGCCGTCCGATACTGCATTGACTGCCCTGCTGCAGCCGCGGGACAGCGCTTTCCTCCCCATCGACGGCTTGCGGCGCCTGTGCGACGCGGGGCTGGACCAATTGCCCCTGCCCGGCCACGGCGCCACCCTGCGGCGCTGGCAAATGCTGGCCGCCATCGCCGCCATCGACCTCTCCCTGCTCAAACTGTACGAAAGCCATACCGATGCGCTGGCCATCCTGGCGGAAATCGGCGGCCCCGGCGTGCCGGCCGGCAGCAGCTGGGGCGTCTGGTGCGCGGAAATGCCGGACGCGCGCGTCAAGCTGCAGCAGACGGCCGACGGCCGCCATGTGCTCGACGGACACAAGGCCTCGTGTGCCGGGGCGCATGGCCTCAGCCATGCCTTGATCAGCTGCTGGAATAAAGAAGGCCAGGCTTGCCTGGCCTGCGTGGCACTGGCGCAGCCCGGCGTGCACGTCAGCAACGAAGGCTGGCAGGCCGTCGGCATGCAGGCCTGCGCCAGCGTCGACGTGACCTTTTCCCGCGCGCGCGCCGTTCCCGTGGGCGCGCCGGGCGCGTATCTGGCCCGCCCCGGCTACTGGCATGGCAGCGCCGGCATCGCGGCCGCCTGGTATGGCGCTGCCTGCGCCGTCGCCAGCCACCTGCATGCGCGCGCGCAGCACGCCGCCCCCGATCCCGTGCGCCTGGCGCAACTGGGACAGATCGACTGTGCGCTGCGCGCCGCCGGCGCCCTGCTGCGCGAAGGCGCCGCCGAGATCGACGCCCAGCCGCAGCGCAATGCCATGGAACTGGCGCTGCGCCTGCGCCTGGCGGTGGAAGATGCCGCCACCCTGGTCCTGCACCTGGCGACGCGGGCGCTGGGCGCCGGCCCCCTGTGCCGCGATGCGCGCTTCGCGCGCCTGGCGGCCGACCTGCCCGTATTCCTGCGCCAGAGCCACGCGGAACGCGACCAGGCCGTGCTGGGCGGCATCGTCGCCGGCGCCGAAGCACACCCGTGGGCACTCTGACATAACCAAAAAAAATCGCCGGACCGGAAGTGATTCCGGTCCGGCGATCAGGGCTGGCCTGCCTACGTGATTACTTCAGCGGCATGGCGATGCCGAACATCACCGACTGGGTACGCCCGCTATCCATATTCAGATTGCTGTTGTAGTCCAAGGTGATGGTCATGCCGTTCGACAGCAGCAGCTTCACGCCCAGTCCCGCCGTCCAGTTGCCCGTCTCTTGCGGCAAGGTGCGGATCACGTACACGGGGCCGTCGGCCACCAGGTCGGCATATGCCAGGCGCGCATCATCGGCACCCTGGAACTGGTGGCGATACTCGAGGCGCGCACGGGGGAACCACGTGCCCAGGCCGCCCAAGTACAAGCCCTCGGCCCGCACGCCCAGCGCGCCGATGCGCGAACGCACGGTTTGCTTGAAGTAGCTCAAGGCATTGATGCCCGGCGCCTTCTCCGTGTACGGATCGAGCTTGGCCGACATCAGTTCCACGCGGCCATATGGCGACCACATCCAGGTGTCGTGGCGCATCTCGATACCGCCGACGACGGCGCCGAACACTTGCTTGCCGTCGCGTTCACCGGTGGCGAAACCGCTGCCGTCGGTCAGGTAGCGCGAGGCGTCGTACTGCAAGGTGCCGTAACCGAGCACACCGTCGAGGAAGACGCCTTTGCTTGGGCGCAAGCTGCCATACACGGCCGCCACGGCACTGTCAGCCGTGCTGCGGCTGCCGTTCTGGCCCACATCGCTGCGGTCATGGCTGAAGCCGGCACCTACGCCCAGGGTCGCCAGGTCGCTGATGCGGTAATCGCCACCCACGCTGATGCCGTTGGTGCGGAAGCGGAAGCCCGTATCGCGGCCATTCACATAGTGCTGGCCGAAGTCCGCCGCACCACCGAGCCACAATGCCAGCGCTTGTTTCTGCGTGTCCGGCTTTTGCGGCATGTCCGGCAAGCCGTTCGTGGCCTCGCTGACATCCACCTGTTGCCGTTCGCTGCTGAAACCACTGTCCGGCTGGCGCAGGGCCGCCTTGCGCATGAACGGTTTCACGGCCGTGCCGAACACGCGGTCCGCTTCCTGTTCCTGCCAGCGCGCCAGCGCTGCCGTCGGATTGCCGCTGTCGCCCGGCGACGTCAGGCTCAGGCCAAAGCTGGAACGTCCCCAGCCATCGCCATGCAGGCTTTCCAGGCGCTGCGTGAAGTTCGACAGCTGCGCGCTGGCGAAACGCCGCGCCGCGTCGGCTTGCGCCGCCTGCAGGCCGATCACTTCCGGATCCGTCGACGGGTCGCGGCGCGCCGTCACGGTCACGTTGACCACGCCCGGTTTCGAGGTGGCAAAGGCATTGCTCAGGGTGTAGCTGACCACGGCGGCGCCGGCAAACTTGCCCGAGGCCGTAAAGCTCAGCTGGTACGACGGCTTGCCGGCCGTGCCCACGTCGCGCACCACGGCCTTGCCCGCGTTTTCCGGCGCCACGCTCAGCACATTGGCCGCCGTGAACGGACCGCCCGTGGCGCCCGCCGTCAGGTCGACCGTGACCGTCAGGCCGGCCACCACGGTGGCACTCTGGCTGACCACCTGCGGCATCGGATTGACGCTGATGGTCGCTTTCACCGGCACCGAGGTGCCGAACACGTTCGACACGGTGTAGCCGATGCTGATGTCGCCGCTGGTGCTGATGCCTGGCGTGTAGACGATGTCCATGCCGCTGACAGTAGCTGTGCCGCTGGCCGGCTGCGTGGTGATGGCCACCGCCGTGAATGGGCCGCCCGTGGCGCCTTCCGTCACGTGCAGGGTCACCGGCGTGCCGGCCAGTACCGTGGCCGTCTTGGCGACGGGCACGGGCACCGGCTGCGGCGCCACAGTCACGCTGATGGTGGCAGGCGCGGAGGTGCCGCCTGGTCCCGTCGCCGTGTAGCTGAAGCTGTCCGGACCGAAGTAATCGGCATTCGGCACATACGTCACTTTAAAACTCGCGCCGACGGCGCGTGCCATCCGTGCCGAAGCGCCCGTCGACACCACCGTGACGCGCCCGTGCTGCGGCGGCGTGACAATGGTGACGTCGGTGATCGGGCTGCCATCGGTGGAAGCGATGGTCAGGCTCACTTCCTGGTTGGCCGAGGTGGTGGTGGCGTCATTGGCCACCGGTGGCGGCGCCTGGTTCACCTGCAAGGTCAACGCCTGCTGCACCGTGAACTGGTGCGTATCCTTCGCCTGCAGGGTGAAGGCAAAGCTGCCCGCCACCGTCGGCGTGCCGCTGACGATGCCGGTGGCCGCATCGAGTACCAGGCCGCTCGGCAAGGTACCGCTGCTGAGGGAATACGCATACGGCGCGATACCGCCGGCAGCCGTGAATGGCTGGCTGTAGGCATCGCCGGCGCGGATCGCCGCCAGGCTGGCCGGCGTCAGGGTCAGGGTGGGGGCTGCAACCGCCAGCGTGTAGTTGTTGCTGGCGCTGAACGGTGCACCCACGCCCGTGCTGCTGTCGGTGACCTTGATGCTGAACGGGAAACTGCCCGCCACATTCGTCGTGCCGGACAGCACGCCCGTCGCCGTATTCAGGCTCAGGCCCGCGGGCAAGGTGCCCACCACGGCATAGCTGTAAGGCGCCGTGCCGCCCGTACCCGAGACGGTCGTGCTGTAAGCCGCTTCCGCCGTCGGGTTGGGCAAGCTGGCCGGCGTCAGGCTGACAGTAGCTGACGCCACTGTCAGGGTATAGCTTTGCGTGCCCGTAAACAGGTGCGCATCGGCCGCTTGCACGTTCAAGGTGAAACTGCCACCTGCGGTCGGCGTGCCGCTGAGCAAACCACTGCTGCTCAAGGTCAGGCCTGCTGGCAGGCTGCCGCTCGACACCGTATAGGCATACGGGCCGACGCCTCCGCTGGCCGACAGTTGCTGGCTGTACGCCGTGGCCACTGTCGCCGCCGGCAAGGTGCCGGGTGTCACGGTGATCGTCGGCGCGGAAACCGTCACGGTATAGCTGTTCGCGGCGCTGAACGGCGCGCCCGCGCCCGTGCTGCTGTCGCTGGCGCGCAGGCTGAAGGTAAAGCTGCCGGTCACATTCGTCGTGCCGGACAGCACGCCCGTGGCCGCATTCAGGCTCAGGCCAGCGGGCAAGGTACCGCTGCTGACGCTGAAGGTGTACGGCGCCGTGCCGCCCGCTGCCGTCAGCGTCGTAGTGTAGACCGCTTCCGCCGTTGGATTCGGCAAGGTGGCCGGCGTCAGGCTGACCGTGGCCGAGGACACCACCAGGGTATAGCTTTGCGTGCCGGTGAACTGGTGCGCATCGGCCGCCTGCACGGTCGCGGTGAAACTGCCGCCCGCCGTTGGAGTACCGCTCAGCAGACCACTGCTGCTCAGCGTCAGGCCCGCAGGCAGGCTGCCAGCCGACACCGTGTAGGCATAGGGAGCGACGCCGCCGCTGGCCGTCAATTGCTGGCTATACGCCGTGGCCACTTTCAGCACCGCCAGCGAACCTGGCGTCACCGAGATTACGGGGGCAACCACTATCAAGGTATAGCTGTTGCTGGCGCTGAACGGTGCCCCCGCGCCGGTGCTGCTGTCCGCGACCTTGATGCTGACAGGGAAGCTGCCGGCCACATTGGTCGTACCGGACAACACGCCGGTGGCCGCATTCAGGCTCAGGCCGACGGGCAAGGGGCCGCTGGTCACGCTGTAGGTATACGGCGCCGTGCCGCCCGTCACCGCCAGGGTCGCAGTGTAGGCTGCCTCCGCCGTCGGGTTGGGCAAGGTGGCCGGGGTCAGGCTGATGCTAGGATTGCCTACTGTGATCGTCACGATGGCCTCCGCCGACGTGCCGCTACCATTGCTGGCCTTGTAGGAGAAGCTGTCCGGCCCGGCATAGCCTGCCGTCGGCGTGTAAGTGATGCTGGTGCCGCTGACCGTCGCCGTGCCGTGGCTGGCGGCGGAGGCCACCGCCACCGACGTCGCCGCGCCGCCGCTCAGGTTCAAGGTGATCGGAGTGGCGCTGCTGCCATACGCCACCGTCGCGCTGACGGCGCCGGCAATGGGCACAGCAACAGCTACAGTGCCCGAATAATTTATCTGGGCATTGAAGGGAGTACCTGTCCCGGTGCTGCTGTCGGTAGCCGTGACGGTGAAATTGTATGCGCCTGCCGTGGTAGGGGTACCGGACAGGGTGCCGTTCGCCGCCAGCGTCAAGCCCGCAGGTACGGTGCCGCTGGCGACGAAGCCATACGTGGCCGTCCCGCCAGTGGCGGTGATGCTCTGGTTGAAGGCAACGCCGACCACCATCGCCGACAGGGCTGTCGGCGCGACGACGATCGTCGGCGCCGCCACCGTCAGCGTATAGGCTTGCGAGCCATAATACGGGCCGCTGCCCGTCGAGCTATCCTTGGCACGCACGGTGAAATTGAAGGTGCCGGCCGCCGTCGGCGTACCCGCCAGAATGCCGTCGCTGGACAGACTCACGCCGGCCGGCAAGGTACCGCCGGCAAGGATCTCGTAGGTATAGGTATCCTTGCCGCCCGAGGCCGTCACGGTCTGGCTATATGCCGTGCCGACCTTTGCTGCTGCCACGCTGGTCGGTGCCAGCGTCACGGTCGGTGCGCTGACCGTGATCGTCACGGTGGCCGCCGTCGAGGTGCCGACGCCGTTGCTGGCCGTATAGGTAAAGCTGTCGTTGCCGCCGAAACCTGCCGTCGGCGTATAGCTGATGCTGGTGCCGTTGGCTGTCGCCGTGCCGTTCGAGGGAACGCTTGCCACGGCAACCGAGGTCGGCGCTCCGCCGCTCAGGTTCAGGGGGATTACGGTGGCGCCGCTGCCATACGCCACCGTCGCGCTGGTATTGCCGGCAATTGGTACGGCCACAAAAGTAAACTGATCCGCCAAACTGGTGACGCTGGTGCCGCCAGCCGTGGTGACCGTCACGTTCACCGTGCCTGCAATGCCCGGGGGTGCCGTCGCCGTGATCTGCGTGGCGTTGTTGAACGTAAAGCCGCTGGCATTGTTGGTGCCAAACTTCACTGCCGTGACGCCGCTGAAATTCAAACCGGTGATGATGACGCTGGTGCCGCCTGCTAAGGATCCGGAGTTTGGCGAAATGCCGCTCACCACGGGTACTGCTGCATACGTGAATTTATCCGCCCCGGCGATGACACTGGTGCCGCCCGCCGTGGTCACGCGCACATCCACGGTGCCCGTACCGGCTGGCGCCGTCGCCGTGATCTGCGAGGCGCCGTTGACCGTGTAACTGGTCGCCGCCACGCCGCCGAAGGTCACCGCTGTCGCGCCGGTCAAGTTCGAGCCGTTGATGGTGACCGTGGTGCCGCCCCCCAGGGGACCCGCCGTCGGCGAAATGCCGCTCACCACCGGTACTGCGGCATACGTGAATTTGTCCGCTGCGGCGATGACACTGGTGCCGCCCGCCGTGGTCACGAGCACATCCACCGTGCCCGTACCGGCTGGCGACGTCGCCGTGATCTGCGAGGCGCCGTTGACCGTGTAACTGGTCGCCGCCACGCCGCCGAAGGTCACCGCTGTCGCGCCGGTCAAGTTCGAGCCGTTGATGGTGACCGTGGTGCCGCCACCCAGGGGGCCCGCCGTCGGCGAAATACTGCTGATCGCTGGTGCCGGAACATAGGTGAACTGGTTTGACGGATCGGCGGCGTTGGTGCCGCCTGGCGTAGTGACGAAGACGTTCACGACGCCGGTGCCGGCAGGCGACGTGGCAGTGATTGTCGTGGAATTAAGCACGGTAACGCTGAGGCCATTGTTGCTGCCGAATTTGAGTGCCGTTGCGCCGGTAAAGCCGGTACCGGTAATGGTGACGGCGGTACCGCCGCTAACCGGACCGAGCGCCGGCGACACACCCGTGATCGTAGGCGGCGGCTGGGCGTTGATCACCAGCGAATAGCTTCTGGACGTGTTGTATGGTCCGTTGCCGCCCGTGCTGTCCGTCGATTTCATCACAAAGTTGTAGGTGCCCAGGGCACCGGGCGTACCCGAAAGCAAGCCGCTGCCCGACAGGGTGATGCCCGCCGGCAGGCTGCCCGACTCCACCACATACGCAAAGGGTCCGGTGCCATTGGCGGTCGACATCTGTTGGCTGTAGGGCACCGACAACCCGCCTGCGGGCAAGCCGGTGGGGGTGATGGACAGGGTGGGCACGGCGATCGACACGGAGTAATTCTTGGTGACGGTCAGCGGCGTGCCTGAGGTCGAGTCGGTCACCTGGATGCCGAACACATAGGCGCCGGTCGCCGTCACGGTGCCGGAAATCACGCCGGTCGACGACACAGTGATGCCTGGCGGCAAAGTACCAGATACCAGCGCGTAGCTGTAAGGTGCGACACCGCCGGTCGACGACATCGCCTGGTTGTACGGCACGCCGATCACGGGCGCCGATATGCTGCCCGGCGTCACGGTGAAGGCAGCCGCAGGGGGCAGGACGGTCACCGTAAAAGTCACCGCCTTGCTGTCCTCATCCCACAGGACAAAGCTGTCGGACAACGCCCCGTCACCATTATTGATATAGGTCGCAATGCCGGTACCGTTATTGACGAGACCAGTAATCGTGCCATGCAGGGCCGTCGCGCCATTGTCCGTCAGGCCAAATGAGCTACACAGCGACAAGTCAACGACATAGGAGCCGCCTGATGCGACGGTAAAACTCCGCTGATTGGGAATACATTTCGTGCTCGGATCGCCGTTGGCTGCCTGCGCCGGGTCTGCGCCAAGCGCCAGCATCAGCAGGCACAGCGCAACGCAGCAATGCAGGAAGCGGCAAAACGCTGGCGCCAGGCCAACCCGGCAAGCCGCTGCCCGCCTTCGAGCTCCCGCGACAAAAGCAGGGAACAAAAAATGTGCCGGACGGGCGACGATATCGTTGCAAATACGCAACATGATTTCTCCAATACAGAGTTTTTGGGACAAAAAGAACCGTGGATTCAGGCTGCAAGCGATCCCTATCCAGGGCTCTTCCAGAGGGCCAACAGATGTTGACGCTTGCCATACGACAACGTATGCTACCCCGAGATTTCAATAAAGTAACTATAACAAAAAGGGTTTTTTAAAAAACAATATTGATTGCAAATGGAAAATGTTATTCCTTTGGCATTTAATGATATTCCAACTGCGGGAGAACGATGATGGCTGATGTGTATTTGGGACAAATCATGATGAGCGGATTTGGGTTTGCGCCGCGTGGATTTGCAGCATGTAACGGGCAATTGCTGCCAATTACGCAGAATCAGGCGCTGTTTGCCCTGTTGGGTACCTTTTACGGGGGGAACGGCACGACCACCTTTGCCTTGCCAAACTTACAAGGCAGCACCCCTGTCGGCTCAGGCAGTTCGGTAGACGCTTCCTGGCAACCCACCCCATACCAGGTCGGTGCTCGTAACGGCGCGGAAGCTATCACTTTGACACTAAGTCAGATTCCACCGCATACGCACGCGGCCAATGCGCAGACCTCCCCAGGCACCACCAAGAATCCGACCAATACCCTGTATGGCGGCAGCGGCACGGAAGCCATCTATGGCACGGCAGGCCCGCAAGTGCCCTTGAACAACCAAGTCTTGGCCCAGACGGGCGGCAGCCTGCCGCATAACAATATGCAGCCATTCCAGGTACTCAATTTCAATATCGCCCTGAACGGCATCTTCCCATCGCGCAACTAAGATGCCAGCCACTTCCCACGGAGCATAGTCATGACCACACCTTATGTCGGCGAGATCCGCCTGTTTTCCTTTCCCCGCATACCGCAAGGCTGGTTTGCCTGCGATGGCAGCCTGAAGCCCATCGCCAATAACGAGGTGCTATATACCCTGCTGGGCACCACCTATGGCGGCGACGGCGTCAATACATTCGGTGTACCCGACCTGCGCGGCCAGGTCCCCCTGCATCAGGGCATCGGCCCTGGCCTGACACCCCGGGTCATGGGGCAAAAGGGGGGCAGCGAAACGGTGACCTTGCTGTCGACCCAGATGCCTGCGCATACGCACGTATTCAATGCGATCAGCACACTGGCGACGAGCAACACGCCAGGGACCAGCGCACAGCTGGCGGCCCCGGTGAATAACGACAAGATGTACACGAGCAGCCTGGCTGGCCTCACGACCTATGACATGGCGCCCGCAGCAACGGGCACTGCCGGCAGTAGCTTGCCGCATGACAACACCATGCCCACCCTGACCGCATCGTTTTGCATCGCATGGGCAGGCATTTATCCATCCCAACAATAACAGCCAGCACGCAAGCGCAGCCCATAAAATCGATCAGGAGAACCTACCGTGACATCACCATATCTTGGCGAAATACAAGTCTTCGGCTTCAATTTCACCCCTGCCGGGTGGGCAAGCTGTAATGGCGCCACCCTGCAGATAAGGCAGTTCAGCGCCCTGTTTTCATTAATCGGCACGCAATATGGCGGCGATGGGGTCAACACCTTCCAGTTGCCCAACTTTACCGGACGCGCGCCCTGCGGCCAGGGCCAGGGGCCAGGCTTGACGCAGCGTGTGATGGGCGAAACGTTCGGCAGCAATACTGTCCAGCTGAATATCACGCAGACCCCCAACCACACCCATCAACTGACCTTGAGCCGCCAGACCAATGCCAGCCTGCAGCGCAACGTGCCGCAAACGGGCGATGGCCTGACCAGCATCACGGGCACGAACGCGTTCGTGCCCGCGGCAACGCCGAACGTCACCTTGTCGCCACTCACCATCGGCAGCGCGGGTGGCGGCCAGGCGCACGAAAACCGCCAGCCCATGCTGGCGGTAAATTTCTGCATCGCCCTGCAGGGCGAGTTTCCCGCGTTTGATTGAGACTTGAACACCCCGGGCAGGCGGCGCCGTCGGGCTCCCGCCTGCCCTGCCTGCCCCGCATCAGCGGCATTCTCAGTTGAACACCGCCTGATACAGAAAGCCGTGGTTGTCGCGCGCCACCGGCACCAGGAAAATACCCACCTCGCCAAACCCGTCATGTTGCAGCTGAAAGATTTTCTGGCTGAAGAGGATGGGGGAACTGTTATGGAATAACAAACTGAACGGCGCCCGCAACAGGCCTTCCAGTGTGGCCGACGGCAAGGGGCGCGCCTCCTTCAGGATGAAAGCGGCATTCCCGTCGCCGACCGAGATAAACGTGTCGTTGACGCGCGCGGCAAAGTGTTCCAGGGTCAATACATTCATCATTGCAGGCATTCCATTTCATGGGCTGTGTGATTGAAACAATGATTTATTCTAATGGAAGCATTGCCGCTTTTACACAGTTTTTGACATGAAAGCCTACACGCTGCACCCGGCAGCCAGGGTCGTCCACCCCGGCCGCCTGCGCAGAGCCTGCCATGCCGCTTTCTCCGCCTAGCGCATAGCCTCCTCCAGCCCCGGCGCAAACCCGGCGCCATGCTTGACCTGCGCGGTGGAAGCCTTCAGGGTGGCGCCGATCGGCTCGGCGCGGCCCGCCAGGCACTGGCCCAGGAAGTTTTCCGTCACCGCATTGAAGGCGATGTTGTTCACGGGTCGGGCAAAACCATGGCCCTCGTCGGGGAACAGCACGTAGGTGACGGGGATATTTTTCGCTGCCATGGCCGCCACGATCTGGTCCGATTCGGCCACGTTCACGCGCGGGTCGTTCGCACCCTGGCCGATCAGCAGCGGGCGCTGGATATTCTGCGCAAAGTTCAGCGGCGAACGCTCCGTCAGCAGCGCCTTGCCCTCTTCCGTGGTCGGGTCGCCCATGCGCTTGTAGAACTGCTGCTTGCCCGCTTCCCAGTACGGCGGAATGGTTTGCAGCAAGGTGAACAGGTTCGACGGACCGACGATGTCGACGCCGCAGGCAAACGTGGTGGGCGTGAACGCCATGCCGGCCAGGGTGGCGTAGCCGCCATAGGAGCCGCCCATGATGGCCACCTTGTCGGCCGTCGTCACGCCGCTCTTCACCGCCCATTGCACGGCGTCGAGCAAGTCATCGTGCATCTTGCGGCCCCATTGCAGGTCGCCGGCCGAGATGAACTGCTTGCCGAAGCCCGTCGAGCCCCGGTAATTCACGGACAGCACCGCATAGCCGCGGTTGGCCAGCCATTGATGGTAGCTGTTATAGCCATAGGTATCGCGCGCCCACGGGCCGCCATGCACCAGCAGGACCATCGGTACCGGCTGCGACGGCACGCCGCCGGTACCCGCCTTCGATGCCTGCGGCAAGGTGAGATAGGAAACCAGGGTCAGGCCGTCGCGCGCCTTGATCTGCTGCGGATACATGGGCAGCAATGGCGCGCCTTCCAGCTCGGGCCGCGTCACGTACAGCTGCGTGAGCTTTTTGCTCTTGCGGTCGTACAACCAGCTCGATGCGGGCGCCGTGACGGCATCGACGCCCACCAGCCATTTATCGTCGGCGTCCGTGCGCGACGTCACGTTGAACTGGCCCTTGGCATGCTTCTTCAGGAAGGCCAGGTCGGCCTTCAGGTCGTTCGTCAGCGGCAGGTATTCGTGCTGCAGATAGTCGACGGAATACGCCTGCACCTTGCCTGTGCGCGTGTCGTACAGGGCGTCGGAAATGTCGGCGCGCGGGTCTTGCGCCACCAGCGTGGTCTTGCCGCTGGCCACGTCCTGCGCCAGCAGCGCCGAAGTATTGCGGCCGCGCGAATCGGTCCAGTACAAGGTCTTGCCATCGGCCGTGAAAGCCAGCGGCGCCGTGGTCTGCGCATCTTCCAGGCCCACTTCGGCCAGCGGCGTGCTCTCGACCTTGCCGTCGGCCACGCGGAAATACGTCATGCCGCCATCGGCGCGCGCCTTGCTGGCGATGCGCAAGTTGAGCAGCTCGTCGGCCACATAGCCGCCATAGCCATCGTTCTGCTGCACCAGGGTCAGCTTGCCGCTGGCCAGGTCCAGGCTGTACACATCGTGCCAGCGCGCATCGCGGTTGTTGATGCCCACCAGGATGCGGTCCTTCACCTTGCTGCTGATCTGGATCACGCGCACGCGGGTCTTCTCGAACGGCGTGTAACTGACCTGCTTGCCGCTCACGACATTCACGCCATACAGCAGGAAGTTTTCATCGCCGCCCTTGTCCTGGATAAACAACAGGGTTTTCGAATCGGGCGACCAGAAACTGCTGCGGATGGGACGTACCTTTTCCTCCGTCAGCGGACGCGCCTGCGCCGGATTGCCGGCCGGCGCCACCCACACATTGAGCACGCCATCGCGCGGCGCGATCCACGACAGCCACTTGCCATCCGGGCTGATGCGCCCGCCGGACTTGCTGGGATTGCCAAAGATCTTCGCCCGCTCGATCAGCGGCGTATCGTTGACTGGGGCTTGGGCGTGGGCCGGCAGTACGCTGGCGAACAACAGGGCAGGCAGGGCATAGCGAATCATGGACACCTCATGGTTGTTGAATGAAGGGAAAACATAATAATTGTGCACGTGCCAGCACATGATAGGCGAAAGCCATGTTGCCAGGTTGATTACGGCGATGAAGGACGAAAATCGGGGGATGGATGGGAAGAAACGGGGAATGGAACGCTGGGCCGCTCAGGCGACAGCCGGCGCGCGGCAGGCGTGGCCGGACGGAGAAAAGAAAAAGGCCACTCCGAAGAGTGGCCTAATTCCTTGAATCTAATGGTCGGGGCGAGAAGATTCGAACTTCCGACCCCATGCACCCCATGCTCGATGAGACCTAGTCGGAACCCGCATGGATGCTACATATAGGGGGTGAGTCGTATAATATACAGTACTTTTCGACAGGTACTCAAGCCCGCATGTTTCGGTGCACTATCTTTAATTATTATACATTTTGACAGCCATTTCCCGCGATTTTAAACAAGCGGCAGTTCAATGCACTGAATGCGGTCATTCAAAGGTCATGCGCCCCTGATCCACAGTATTCTCATGCGCATTGCTAACCTGCATGCTAGAGACCACCTCCAAATACTTCGCCTGATCTCTAAGAAAAACGCTATCTAAAATTCCTCTCTTCGAAAGCGAGACATACAAAGCTGCCGCGTATGCTTGGCAATTTATCGAACGCTCAGGGTTAAATGCAATATCAGTAAATGCCGAGTAGCTCAACACCTCTTCCGCCAAGGTAGGCTGCTTGTGCAAAGCATTCATGTAAAGCCAGTCATAGAATGCTGTGCGAGGCTCAAGTTGCCAATCAACGCCGAAGAATGAAAACTTAGTCATCCTACCGCATTCGTTCAATCGAGGGTCACGCTTGGCGTCCAAGGAAGTTCTTCCCAACAAGTCAGTGAACGGCCCACCTCGTTCAAATACTTTACTTGCCTGATAAGCACACTCAACGCTAAATTCCTGATTGTATTTCAGCGTTCGTATTTTGAGATTGAAAGCACTTAGCTTAGTACCAACATCTTGCATAGATTTGCTGGAAATCTCTAGGATCATTTCCGAACAAATCTCTTTGCGCGCAGCCAAGTGCAAAGCCGCAATCGACTTCTGCGCCTGCGAAAGTGCCATGCCGGGGAACCACTCAAAATCGACATACACGGTAGAAACAAGAACCGGTCCGTCAACCACTGGTATGAATACTGGGCGTTTAGCCATTTGCCCTCCATTTATCGAAATCGCGGCGTGCTGAAAAGTACGAAGTATTGTAAACCATCTGTTGCTGCAGATTCATTGCCTTGTACTGCCGATACAACGCCTGATCGTTAAAGACTACAGCGACGATGTCCTGCGGCGGGATAGGCTCAAACACTAATATTTCCGCCTGCGGATGTGTAGGATAATTCTCTGGCACAGCAAGAGAGGCACGAGGAACTCCGGGAAAGTCGTCAAACATTGCGTGCAGTGCAGGAAGCGTTCTACGCGTGTTAAGGGGAATACTTGTAACTTCGGCTTTAGCTGCATTTTCGCGGCAAAATGCACAGTCTTTCTCCCATAAGACATTGGGTTTAATGGCAAGAACAACCCATTGAGCCTCGGGAGAATTCATGCGGAACGGGTAAAATAGCTTATAGTTTGGGAAACTAATTGACAGGCAGATTCCCGTTGTACCATCGATACGTTGTTCATCGTTTCGTATCGCAGTTACTCGATTTGCATCTAAGTGATTCGTGGGAAGTAATCCGTTTGCCAAAATTGACGGCAAATTCCCCAACTGCGTGAAGTGAAACAAATGCTTGATACCGCGTGCGGTTGCGAACTGTTGAATTGGCATCTGATTTCCCAATAATTAATGTTGTTAATAAATGATATCACTTTAGTCAATGAAAAATTATTTACTAACAACATAAAGAGGCGCCAAGCAACACTTTTCCACAACGTAGCTTGCAGACGAATTCTCCTTGCTCCTCATCGGAAAAAAATTTATATGGATTCGTTTCCATTCGCAACAGGAATCATGCCCTCTACCTACCTTCCGGCATTGGCGGCGGCTCCGTACCGACAAAACACAGCCAGGACTGCGCATAGTCGCAAAATTGCATATCCACTTTACTGCGCTCAAACCCTGACAACACCATGCGCCCGTCCCGATACCAGAGCAAATTCACATCGAACAGTGTGTCAACGTATTTGCCGCTCTCGCCGTAAGTGAAGCGGGCCAGCTTCACCAACCGGTGCAAGCCCTGATCTGTCGTTTCAACGACTTCCAACGTGCCGGGCCGTGCCGAGTTGTAGCGATCATGCAGCCGTCGCTTGGGCACCTCTACACCAGCAAGGCGCATCTTTAACATTTTAACAATCATCGTGACACCTAAGTAAAATACTGTATACACATACAGTATATCAATAGTTCTTGAGACCGCAATACGCGGCGATGATGCGTCGGCGTGAAGATGAATGATCGTCAGCATAGAGACGCCATACATAGCCCAGAGCCGCGCCAGGAGGCGGCGCAGCGCGAAAACAACACCGTTCCCACGCCGCAACACCACCCGCACGAAAAAGCGATCAAAGTGCGTCAAAATGCGTCAAATCGCATACCCCCTCTTCGCCCCGCCGCACCAGTCCTCATGCGCCTTCGGCCATGGTGCAAATTTGAGTCAAAAGACCCCTATATAGCGGGCAGGTGTGGAGGGGGGACAACTGCGCGCGCCGGGCCGAAATGGGCTTTTTTCTTGCTTCTGGTGCAACATCAATCATCGGGACGTGAAAAAGCCGCCTCGTGGGCGGCTTGTGCGGTGGCTGGGGCGCTCTGGCGCGGCTGGGCTGTCGCGGCCCTGCCCTGCCGGCTATCGCGGCGTGGCGGTCATCCTGGGCGGCCGGCGCGGATCATCGCCGCCTGTTCCTTGTCGTAGTCGTCGCGGCAGTCCACATCGCAGAACAGCAGCGCGGGCGCCAGCGCCTCGTCGCAGTAGTGGCAGCAGCCATGCGCCACCAGGGCGGGCCGGCCGCGCACGGCGGCCAGGCCGCGCACCACTTCGGCAAAGATGATCTTGTCCGTGTTGTCGACGTGATCGCTCATTGCGCGCCCTCCTTGCCCAGGCCCAGGTCATACGGGGCGAAGCGCACCACTTCCACGCCAGCCCACTCGTTGATCGCCATGAACTGTGCCTGCAGCGGCACCAGCTCGTTACGCGCGAAGACGCGCGCGGCCGGTTCGACGGCGCCGAAGCCGCCGGCATTGTTCGGCAAGATGCCCATGAGCTGGGGCGGCACGCGGTGCGCGGCCAGCTGGTCGTCGCGCGTGACACTCTTGATGTTGAAAAACTCGTCCTTGGCGGCCACGTCCGACACGGGCAGAATCTGGATGCCGTCCTTCTTGCCGTTCGGCGCGTACATGAACAGGTTGCGGAAATTGCCCGGCCCCTTGCTGTCGCGCATGGCCTGGCGCAGGTTGTCCACGTCCTGCGTGTTCGCCGCGGCGTCCGTCATGTAGAACACGAAACCGGCGTGCGAGCCGTTCTTGTAATACTTGCGGCGGAACAGAGTCGCCGCCTCGTTGAGCCAGGCCGATTGCAGCGCGCTCAGGTACTGCGGCACGCCGTACAGCTCCTGGTTCACATCCGGTTCCATCAGGTGGAATACGCGGCCCTTGTCGAACTGATGCACGGCCTGGTAGCCGTTCACAAAAAAATACGTGTCGAGGTCGACGCCGCGCCGCATGTACTTGGCCAGCGCATGCTGGTACGCCAGCGCCTTGCCGCTGCGGCTGGGCCGGTCTTCCAGGTAAGCATTGCCGAACGTCAGGAAGTCCAGCGCCATGCGTTTAAACGCGTCGCGCGACAGGTACCTGCTGGGGATCAGCGTCGACGCCAGCACGTTGGCCTTGAAGTGAATGGCGCTGCTGTGGTGCACGCCAGCGTTGAAGGACTTGGCCAGGCCGGCCAGGTTGACGGGCGGCTCATACCAGTGGCCGTTCTTCCAGCATTCGAAGCAGTCCAAAATATCCGCATGCTCCAGCACGGGCGTGGGATCGCCGAAGGAAAACGCCTCGATGCCGGCGGCGGCCGGCGCCGTGGCCGTGGCCGTGGATGCTGTTGATGGTGCGCTCTCGGCCTGGCGGCCGCGCGCGCGCAAATGTCGTGCTTTTCTCAAGAATAAATCTCCATGAAAGAGTGGTGGTTGTCGGTGGTGCCTTCGAAGGGCTCGTGATCGAGGGCGTGCATGCAGGCCCACGCCAGATCGGCGTGGCCGGTTTCGTCGCTGCGGCCGGCGACATAGGTCACGTGCCGCCCGCTTGGGGTGAGGGTCTTGTGGATGGCCATGAAGGACTGCGCGATATCCGTCCAGCCGGCGTCAAACTCCAGCCGCCCCTTGCTGATGATGTTTTTGGCCTTCAAGACCATGCGGGTTTTGACTTCGGGCGAGTAGTTCAGGGCCGTCACGGCCGGGAAGAAGCCGCGCACGATGGGCAGCACCCCGATGCCCATGCCGGTCGTGTCGATGCCGATGTATGCGACGTTATAGCGCTGGGTCATCTGACGGATGGCGTCGGCGTGATCCTCGAAGCTCTGCCCGCGCCACTGGTGGCGCTCCAGGATGCGGAACTTGCCGCCGGCCGTCATGGGCGGCGCCAGCACCACGCAGCCGGCGCTGTCGCCGTTCAAGGCCGGGTCGTAGCCGATCCACACGGGCCGGTTGCCGAACGGGCGCAGGCCCAGCAAGGGCTTGTAGTCGTCCCACTCGACCCAGGAATCGACCATGCAGCGCTGCAGCTCCGCCAGCGGGAAGACCGAGGCCGAGTCGTCGATAAAGTTGCACATCAGCAGGTTGTCGAACTGGTCGGGGCTGTATTCGAAGTTGCGCAGCTCGTCGATGTCGAACAGGTTGCAGCCGCCGCGCTCGGCATCGAGGATGGTCACAATCTGGCGCCAGATCTTGTCCTCGCCCGTGTAGCCCGACGAGAGGCGGCCGTGGCTCACGTCGATGTTCACCTGATCCGCCTTGGCGCGGCGCTTGTTGAACAGCTCGCCCGTCCAGAACGGGTAAGCCTGGTGCGTGGTCGAGGATGGCGTGGAAAAGTAGGTCTTGCGCCATTTCTTGTGAATGGCCATGCCCGAGGCGACCTTGTTGAGTTCCTGGAAATTCTGCGTCCAGAAGAATTCATCGAAGTAAAAATTGCCGTGATAGCCCTGCGCCGTGCGCGCGTTCGTGCCCAGGAAGTACAGATGCGCGCCGTTCGGCAGCACAATGGGGTCGCCCGTCAGCTCGATGCCGGCCGCCTCGCGCGCGAATTGCACGATGTATTGCTTGAAGACGTGCGCCTGGCTTTTTGAGGCCGACAGAAAGATCTGGTTGCGGCCCGTCGCCATCGCGTCGGCCAGCGCCTCGCGCGCGAAGTACCAGGTAGCGCCGATCTGGCGCGACTTCAAAATGGCGCGCGTGCGCTGGTCGCCGTTGCGATACCAGACCTTTTGATAGTCGAAGAGCGAATCCTGGAAGGCGTCGAGCAGCTGGACTTTCTGCTCTTCGCTGAAGTCGTTGCGCGTCGGCTTTTTCTTCGGGCCGGCATTCCGGTTCGCCAGTTTAGGGTTGAGATCGACCTCGTTGCCGCCCGGCTGCTCATAGCGGCGCACGCGCGCCGCCTGCACGATAGCGCGCAATAGCAGATCGATTTCCTTGTAGTCGCTGCCGCTCTTGACCTCTTTTTCGATCAGTTTCACCAGGCGCAGCTCGGCCGCTGCCTCGACGTGCTCGATGGCCTGCGCCTTGTCCCACTCGTCGCGCAGCTTCCAGCTATTGATGGTGCTGCGCTTTATCCCTAAGTGTCGGGCGATGGACGAAATGCGCCAGCCCTTCCAGTACAGGGCGCGCGCGGCACGGCGCGGCTCGGATTCCGGCACGGCCAGTTCGGCGATTATTTCTTCGGGTTTTTGTTCAATGACTAGCATGCCGCCAGCGTAGGCCGCGCGCGCGCGGAGCGGGGGAAGGCAAAAGTCGCTATGCCCCATAGCAACCCGCACCGCATTGAATCGCGGCGCCAAGACGTTGACCATGGCGTTATCCGATCAACCGAGAACGCCCATCATGTCCAAATCGAAATTCTTCCGCGTCGCCACCGAAGGCGCCACCACGGACGGCCGCAACATCGACCGCGCCACCATCGAGCAGATCGCCGCCACCTACAACCCGAAGACCTACGGCGCGCGCATCTGGCTCGAGCACATTCGCGGCATCCTACCCGACAGCCAGTTCAAGGCCTACGGCGACGTGATCGCCGTGAAAGCCGAGGAAGTGGACACCGACAGCGGCAAAAAACTGGCCCTGTTCGCGCAGATCGAACCCACGCCGGAGCTGGTGGCCATCAACAAGGCGAAACAAAAGCTCTACACCAGCCTGGAAATCCAGCCCGACTTTGCCGACTCGTCGCAGCCCTACCTGGTCGGCCTGGGCGTCACCGACAGCCCGGCCAGCCTGGGCACCGAGGCGCTGCAATTCTCCGCCAGCCGCAAGCTGCAAAGCACCAACCTATTTACCTCCGCCGTCGAGGTCACGCTGGAATTTGACGAGCCGCAGGGCACCAAGCTGGCCGATGCCGTGAAAAACCTGCTGTCGCGCTTTTCGAACAAATCCGGCGCCGACGCCGCGCAGTTCGCCGACATCAGCGAAGCCGTGCAGGAACTGGCCGGCCACGTCGTCACCGCCAACGACAACTATGCCGATGCCCTCAAGCGCCTCAATGCCGCGGAAAAGGCGCAGAAAGCGACGCAGGACGAGCTGGCCACCTTCAAGACGCAGATGGACGAGGCGCCCGGCAACGGCCCGCGCCGCCCGGCCGCCACCGGCAACGACGGCGCCGTGCAGACCGAGTTTTAAGCGCCCGCGCCATCCACCAACACCCCATTCAACAACGGAGCACTGATTCATGAAAAAGCAAACGCGCCAGGTCTTTGGCCAATATGAAACCCGCCTGGGACAGCTGAACGACACGGACAACGTGGCCAAGACCTTCAGCGTCACGCCCAGCGTGCAGCAAAAGCTGGAAACGAAGATGCAGGAATCGAGCGAGTTCCTGTCGAAAGTGAACATCATCGGCGTGACCGAACAGGAAGGCGAAAAGCTGGGCCTGGGCGTATCCGGCCCGATTGCCGGCCGCACCAACACCAAGGACAAGGAACGCAAGACGCGCGACCTGTCCACCCTGGACGGCACCAAGTACCGCTGCGAACAGACCAACTTCGACACGCATCTGAACTATGCCAAGCTGGACGCCTGGGCCAAGTTCCCTGACTTCCAGTCGCGCGTGGCCAATGCCATCCTGACGCGCCAGGCGCTCGACCGCATCGTCATCGGCTTCAATGGCGTGAAAGCCATGGCCGACACCGACCTGGACGCCAATCCACTGCTGCAGGACGTGAACAAAGGCTGGCTGCAGCACCTGCGCGAGCTGGCGCCCGAGCGCGTGCTGGGCCTGTTGGCCGCCGGCATGCCGGGCAAGGTCGTCATCGGCGACGTGGCCGATGCGGACTATGCCAACCTCGACGCGGCCGTCACCGATGCCGTCAACCTGCTGGACCCGTGGTATCAGGAAGACACCAACCTGGTAGCCATCGTCGGGCGCAAGCTCTTGAACGACAAGTATTTCCCACTTGTCAACACCAAGCAGGCGCCCACGGAAACCCTGGCGGCCGACATCATCATCAGCCAGAAACGCATTGGCGGCTTGCCGGCCGCGCGCGTACCGTTCTTCCCTGACAACGCCATTCTCATCACGCGTTTCGACAATCTGTCGATCTACTTCCAGGAAGGCGCGCGCCGCCGCCGCGTCGAGGACGTGCCCAAGCGCGACCGCATCGAGAATTACGAGTCGTCCAACGACGCCTACGTGATCGAAGACCTGGGCCTGGCCGCGCTGGTGGAAAACATCGAGCTGAAAGACAAATGATGGCCAACCAGTCCCCCGCCCTGCGCCACCGCGCGCGCATGCTGGCCGAGCGCACGGCCGGCGCCGCGCCGCCGCAAGGCGTCACCACCGGCACGGCCTACGAAATGATGCTCTACAAGCTGTCCGACGACCGGCGCCGCCTGAAATCCATCCAGTCGGTCGAACGCAAGATCGAGGTCAAGGCCACCATGCTGCCGGACTACGCACAGTGGATCGACGGCGTGCTGGCCGGCGGCAAAGGTGCGCAGGACGACGTCTTCGCCACCTTGCTGGTGTGGCACATCGACACGGGCGAGTACGAACGCGCCCTGGTCATGGCCGAATACGCGCTGGCGCACAAATTCACCCTGCCCGACACCTACAGCCGCGACATCGCCACCCTGATGCTGGACGAATTCGCCGAAGGCTACTTGCACGGCAAGCTGGCCGCCGATCCGCAGCACGCCGCGCAGGTGCTGGGCACGGTCGAACGGCTGACGGCCGCCAGCGACGCGCCCGACCAGGCGCGCGCCAAGCTGCACAAGGCCATCGGCCTCGCCATGATCGCCATGCTGGACCAGGCCGACGATACGGACATCGCCCCGGCGCTGGTGGCGCAGGCGGAAACGGCCATGGCCCAGCTGAAACGTGCGCGCGTCCTGTCCGAGTCGTGCGGCGTCAAGAAAGATATGGAACGGCTGGAACGGCGCCTCAAGCGCGCGGCCGACGCCAAGTAAAGAGCATCCCCCGCAGCACGGCGGCACGGGGGGATTCTGGCTAATTCATTAGCCTGATGAACCCCGTCCACCGCCCCATTTTGAAAGCGTCCCGTATGTCCTTCATGGCCCTGCCCCCATCCATCCCGCCCGGCAGCACGCCGGCGGCGCCAGCGCCTGTCCCCGGCATCATCGAGAACGACGGCTGGTTTCCCGATATTGCGCTGACCGATATGCGCGATGCCATGCGCCTGGACGGCACCGTCACCGACGCGCGCCTGGTGCAAGCCGTGGTCGATGCCATCCTGCAGGTCAACCGCGAGCTGGCCGACTGGCAGGGCAAGCAGGCAGCTGCAGGTATCGCCACCCTGATGGACGTGCCGGCCACGCGCATCAACCGCGAGTCCCGCTTGCTGGCGCAGTACCGGCGCGCCGTCTACAGCACGGCGAAAGCCGATCTGATCGAGCGTTACCGCGACTACGACAGCACGGCCACGTCCGTGAGCGACAAGAAAAGCATGGAATGGCTGGACGAGGCGCCCGGCGCGCAGCGGCGCAATGCGCAATGGGCCATCGCCGATATGGTCGGCCGCACGCACCTCACCGTGGAATTGATCTGATGCAGGTGCGCACGCAGCAGCACGACACGGTAGACGCCCTGGTATGGCGCTACCTGGGCGACGGCGCGGGATACGTCGAGCAAACCCTGGAAATGAATCCCGCGCTGGCGCGCCACGGCGCCGTGCTGCCGGCCGGGCTGGTCGTCACCCTGCCCGAGCCAACGCCCAGCACGGGCCAGGTGGCGGCAGCCGATCTTGTGCAGCTATGGGATTAACGCAGCATTCCACCTTTTTACCATCATGAAAAATCTATCTACCCTCTCACCGGAGAATCAAGCAATGTCCGCAGAATCGTTTGGTGGTTTCGCCACCCTGGTCAAACTGTACGGCTTCAAGGCGGCGCTGGGCATGGTCGGCGCGGCCATGCTGTACATCGTGCTGCCGCCGCTGAATGCCGACGGCACCTTCAACAAGGGCGAATTCGTCGCCCGCCTAGCCTGCGCCGGCGTGTTCTCGTGCCTGCTGGGCGGCACCGTGTACCAGCTGCTGTGCGCCCAGCTCCCCGCCATCGGCGCCATGGTCAACGCCTCCGCCATCGACCTGATCGTGGGCGCGCCCGGCTGGTGGATATCGCGCGCCGTGGCCCTGTGGTTCCAGCGCCGCAGCGACAAGGACATCGCCGAGCTGGTCAAAGACGCGAAGGAGCATTGATGGCCACCATGGAAAATCCCCTGATTGCGCGCGTCATCGACGCCATCCTGCGCGCCGAAGGCGGCTACGTGAACGACCCGCAAGACAAAGGCGGCGAAACGAATTTCGGCATCACCGTGGCCGTGGCACGCGCCAACGGCTACACCGGGCCGATGCGCGAACTGCCCGTGACGGTGGCGCGCGCCATCTACACGGGTCGCTACATCACGGAACCGAAATTCGACCAAGTGCTGGCCCTGCATGCCGGCATCGGCGCCGAAGTGATCGACACGGGCGTGAACATGGGGCCGCACCGCGCGGCCGAATTCCTGCAGCGCTGGCTGAACGGGTTCAACGACACGGGCGCGCGCTACCCGGCCCTGTTCGTCGACGGCCGCCTGGGCGCGCAGTCGCTGGGCGCGCTGGCATCCTTCCTGAAATGGCGCGGCCAGGACGGCGCCGCCGTGCTACTGCGCGCCCTGAACGGCCTGCAGGCGGCGCGCTACCTGGAAATCACCGAAGCCAACAAGAGCCAGCGCCGTTTCCTGTTCGGCTGGATCAAGGAAAGGGTGGCCATGTGAGCACAACCACCTGGCGCCCGCTGGCCGCCTGCCTGCTGTGCGGCGCCATCGCGGGCTGGACGACGCAGGGCTGGCGCAAGGACGCCAGCATCGCCGAACTGCAACGGGCGGCCGCCACCAGCAAAACCAATGCCGCCACCGAACTGGCCCAGGCCACCGCCCGCGTGCTCACGCTGGAGCGCGCCGCCGGCGCCGCCCTGGCGCAGCGCGCCGACCACCTCACCCAGGAACAAACCCATGCGAAAACTGAACGTGACCATTTCCATGCTGACGTGCGCAGCGGCGCTGTCCGCCTGTCAATCCCCGTTGCCAGCAACCAGTGCGCCGGCCCCGCTGATTCCACCGCTGCCGCAGGCCATCAGCACCAAACGCGCGCCGAACTTGACGCAGCGACTGCGGCAGCTCTTGACGCCATTGCCGGCGACGGCGACGACGCCACCCGCCAGCTAAGCGCCTGCATCGACGCCTACAACCTGATCCGCGAAACCTACCATGTACAAACCGAATAGCCTGCGCCAGCACCTGGCCGCCGCCATCCCCGACCTGCAGCGCGACCCCGACCGCCTGCTGGTCTTCGCCGACGAGGGCAACGTGGTGGCGTCGGCCACCGCCTCCCTCTCCTTCGAATACCGCTTCAAGCTCAACCTGATCGTGACCGATTACGCAGGCGATGCCGACGCCATCATGGTGGCCCTGATAGCCTGGCTCAAAGTCCACCAGCTCGACCTGATGGCCAACGAGGAAACGCGCAAACACGGCATCGCCTTCGAGGTGGATTTTAATAACCATGAAACGGTCGACATTTCCATCAAGCTGGACTTGACCGAGCGCGTGGCCGTCAAGACCGGCGAAGCCGGGCGCCTGGACATCAAGCACCTGGCCGAGATACAGCACACGCCCGCCTACGCGGACGAGTTCTGGAAACTGTATGACGGCGAGACCCTGCTGGCCGAATGGCGCACGCCCGAGGCCACGCCATGAGCGACGACCTGCACGCGCTGGAAGCCTGGGCCGGCGCGCTGCTGGCCAAACTGCAGCCGGCCCAGCGCCGCGCCATCAATCATAAGGTGGCCATCGATTTACGCCGCGCCCAGGCGCAGCGCATCAAGGCGCAGCAGGGACCGGATGGCGCAGCCTACCCGGCGCGCAAGCGGCGCAAGGAATTCAAGGGGAAGAATGGGCGCATCAAACGACAGAAGGCGGCCATGTTCGCCAAGATTCGTACCGCCAAACACCTGAAGGTAAAGGCGACCGGCGACCAGATCGAAGTCGGCTTCTTTGGCTGGGTGGCGAGCGTGGCGCATGTGCATCAGTTTGGCCAGCAAGACCGCTTGTCGAAAAAAGGGCCACTGTACAAGTACCCGGAGCGGCGGCTGCTGGGCTTGAGCGAACCGGATCGGACGTTGATCCGAGAGTCCTTTCTGCGACACATGGATAAAAAATAAACTACATCAGTGCAAAATTCAACTGACAATAGTTATCAAATGAGTTAGAGTTAAATTATTCCGGTCGCAACAATTTAAATAAGCAATACCAGCATTTAATTAAAAGAATATTCTCACAAAAAAAATACTCCCCCTTAATCAATAAATGTACAAAACCAGTAAAAACTTTTTAAGTTCATCCCTAATACTAAATAACATACAACACATGAATAAAGATTTATTGTTTCACTACACATCACCTGACGGGGCAATAGGGATTATTAAAAATGAATGTCTCTGGGCAACCGACATCAGATTTTTAAATGATTCAGAGGAATTTATTCATGGCTGCAAGCTTGTCAAAGAAATTGCTGCAAAAATAAAATCAGGAGAAATTGACCACGGATTTAATGAAAATTTCTTGGAATATTTATTGAGCGCTATTGACTCTTTGGTTGGCGGACGCGACTCCTCAGTAACTGCATACGTTATTTCTTTCTCCGGCCAAAATGACTCCCTAAATCAATGGCGTGCTTATAGCGGAGATTCCGGCTATGCATTAGGATGGAACATCGATATGTTACGAAGATTGGCAAAATTTCGTGGTGCAAAATTGGTGAAATGCATCTATGAGGAAGATGAACAGCGAAAATTTGTTAGACGAATAATTAAACTTGTCGCGCACAAAATAAAAAATATGGAAGACGACATGTGGAAGGGATGCATTAGCTCATATGTAATTAAATACATACTACAAAGATTTATGCCTCGCCTTAAAAATATCGCATTTATGGATGAACAGGAGTGGCGAATTGTAATTACGCGCGATGAGCCAATAAAATTTAGAAGCGGTCGCCTCGGCATCACTCCTTACGTCGACTTCCCGATATCGAACGACGCGCCAAAACCTGAGATAAATAATATTTTCTCCAAACATGAAAATACATATATGCCAAGCATCGTAACTATAGGACCATGTGAAAATCAACGACTTGCAACAATAGGGATTGAACAGTTGTTTAGTGGAACTGGAAAATTGCTTTTTAAAAAAAACCTATCCACTATTCCTTATCGCCATATGCGAAAATAATTCTCGGAATTAAGCCGCGAGCAAGTATCGCATCGTCTTTGAGGACGATTGCAATAGCCATGAAGCGGCCGATATCACGATCAAGCTGGACCTGACCGAGCGCGTGGCCGTCAAGGCCGGCGAGGCGGGCCGCCTGGACATCAAGCACCTGGCCGAGATACAGCACATGCCTGCCTATGCGGATGAGTTCTGGAAGCTGTATGACGGCAACACCCTGCTGGCCGAATGGCGCACGCCCGAGGCCACGCCATGAGCGACGACCTGCACGCGCTGGAAGCCTGGGCCGGTGTCCTGCTGGCCAAGCTGCAGCCGGCCCAGCGCCGTGCCATCAATCACAAGGTGGCCATCGACCTGCGCCGCAGCCAGGCACAGCGCATCAAGGCGCAACAGGGACCGGACGGCACCGCATACCCGGCACGCAAGCGGCGCAAGGAATTCAAGGGGAAGAATGGGCGAATCAAGCGGCAGAATGCGGCCATGTTTGCCAAGATTCGCACCGCCAAACACCTGAAAGTAAAGGCGACCGGCGAGCAGATCGAGGTCGGGTTCTTTGGCTGGGTGGCGCGCGTGGCGCATGTGCAGCAGTTTGGCAGGGAAGAACGCGTGTCGAAAAAAGGGCCACTGTACAGGTATCAGGAGCGACCATTGCTAGGGTTGAGTAAATCCGATCATGTGGTGCTACGAGAATCATTACTACGCCACACATAAATTCTAGTTACCATACATGCAATTTTCCGGCAACTAATTATCAACTTTAGCATGGCCGCATGAGTGCTACCTATCGACCAAAACCTGTAACCTAAGGTGATCTTTAACTAGCTTTAATATAGACCTGTTTCAACATCAAACTTTCCCCTTCAAGGGTCTTTAGAAACGCCTCAATGTATACAGAACGATCTGCTGCTTCTGAGCTACGGATTGGAACAATGACTCGAATCGAACGTTCAATGGTTTGGTCAACAGGTACCATATGATCAAAGGTGCGCAACTCATGGGATGGAATACGACCGACAGACGCATTGGTGTTCATCGAAAGTGTGATTACAAATGGTGTTGGTCCACTATTGGACACACGAACCGGAATGGTCGTGTTGTCTCCCTTTGTTTGTGGAGATCCTACAACAAGCTTGATCTTTCCACTAAGCACGGCTTGATAAAGAGCATTATCTTTGGTCCGATAGTGAGATTCTATAGTCCAACCTCCAACCTTCGCGGGAAATTCTTCCTTTGCATCGGAGGCTTTAAGCCCCACCTGTTGTGGTGGTTGTGCTATTGAACTTTGGACGGCAAGATAGCTCCCTCCGCCCAATAAGAGCATCACAACAAGCGCAACCACAAATTGGACACGCTGTTGACCAGTTGGACCAATTTCTTCGGCTTTCGACACCGTGACACCCTTGGAATCTTTAGAAACGATCTGGACTATGTCCTCACGACGAAAGATTCCCTTCTCTACAATTATTAACGCGGTTATTTCATCGGAAGGTGCAATCCTAGAAATCTTAAGTCGATTTTGTTCTACTTTTACGTCTTGGCTATTTGCCCCCAACATTTGATATGTCAGGGCTGGATTCATAGTTACATCAATAGTGTCTTCAGTCTTCCAACCACGATTGAAAACAGCAATTTCAACAAGTTGACCATTGCCGCTCTCCGTTAACTCGGAATAAGAAAAAGTCTTAGGGACCAATACTACCAAGCGTGCCATCTTGATCCAGCCAATTAATGCTGCTACGCCAAGGGCACCGAATACTGAGAGAAGTGATGTAAGGGGATTAAATTCGAGCGTCATATTTGATGAAATTTGGTAAAATTTATTGCGAAATTGCAATCATCTTAGCATGATCAATCAAAATTTCACTAATCCTCACACGACAATAGATTGCCTCTGACAGAGCTGGATCAGTCTGAATTAAGTAACATTGTCAATAGGATGAGTCCATCACGACAATCCTTTAGTGGATGTTCGCTACACGCCCCTCCATAATCGATCAATTTTTTGGGGCGAGAGCTAAAGCACACGGGGCTTTTTCATTGCGTAGTAGCGCTTCGATGAAGTCAACAAGTGACATATCAACCCGCCCCCGCGTGCATCCGCACGCGGACTTCGGCAACATGCAATGCATGAACGCCGACCTGTCCGACCTCTCCCGCTTGCTGCAAAACCTGATCCGCCTGGGCACCATCGCCGAGGTCAAAGGGGCCAGGGCGCGCGTGCGGCTCGGGCCGACACTCACCACCGAATGGCTGAAATGGGCCACGCCGCGCGCCGGCAACACCCGCACCTGGTCGGCGCCTACCGTGGGCGAACAGGTGATCGTCTTTTCCCCTGGCGGCGACCTGACGCGCGGCATCATCGTGCCGGCGCTGTACTCGCAGGAGTTTGACGCGCCCGAATCCAGCCCCACCATCCATACCACGCACTACCCCGACGGCGCCGTGGTGCAATACGACCATGCGGCCCACGCCCTGACGGCCCTACTGCCCGGCGGCATCGCCACCATCACCGCCGACAAGGTAACGTCGAACGCACCCAGCACCATTTGCACGGGCGACCTGACCGTCATGGGCAATCTGCTGGTCGAGCAATCGGCCACCGTGAACGGCGCCACCGCCCTGAATGGCGGCGTGAACGCCAAGGCCGGCGCCGCTGGCAGCGTGGCCATGGCCGTGCAAGGCACTGTCAAAGCCAGCGAGGACGTGCTGGCCGGCGCCATCAGCCTGGCCAAACACCCACACGGCGGCGTCAGGGCCGGCGGCGACAAGTCGGGCGGGCCGCTGTGATGCTGGGCATGCACGCCGCCACTGGCCGCCCCCTGTCCGGGATTGCCCATATCCGCCAGTCCATCAGCGATATCCTGACCACGCCCATCGGCTCGCGCCTGATGCGCCGCCGCTATGGCTCGGAAGTGCCCGAGCTGATCGACCAGCCCCTGAATAGCGCCACGGTGCTGCGCATCTATGCCGCCACCGCCTACGCTATCCGCCTGTGGGAACCACGCATCAACCTGACCGGCCTGCAGTTTGAGCCAGGCGAGGCAGGCGCGGCCTCCCTGATCCTCGATGGCGTGGCCGATGGCCAATCTGTCCAGCTCGCAGTCGGCATTGGCCAGGAGCGCACGCCATGAGCACCATCGACCTGTCCCTGTTGCCGGCACCCAGCATCGTGGAGGTGCTGAGCTTTGAAGCCATCTATGCCGAGCGCAAGGCCGCGCTCGTCGCGCACTTCCCGGCCAACCAGCAGGACGCCATTGCCCGCGCGCTGGAGATCGAGTCGGAGCCGATGGCAAAGATTCTGCAGGAAAACGCCTACCGCGAACTGGTCTGGCGCCAGCGCGTCAACGATGGCGCGCGCGCCCTGATGCTGGCCTTTGCCAGCGGCACCGATCTGGACCAGCTCGCCGCCAACGTCAATTTGACCCGCCTGGTCAAGGTGCAGCAGCTCGACGCGGAAACCACCGTCACCACCGTGGAAACGGACGCCCTGCTACGCGAGCGCATCCAGCTGGCATTTGAGGGCTTGTCGGTGGCCGGCCCGCGCAATGCCTACGTCAAGCATGCCCGTGACGCCGACGCGCGCGTGGCCGATATCAGCGCCATTTCGCCTGAACCGTGCGAAGTGGTGGTCACGGTACTGTCCGCCATCGGTGACGGCACCGCCAGCGACGACCTGCTGGCCGTGGTGCATGCTGCCTTGAGCGACGAAGATGTGCGCCCCCTGGGCGACCGCCTGCGCGTGCAGACTGCCGAGATCGTGCATTACACGATCCGCGCCACCGTCTACCTCGATCCGCACCCAGAAGCTGAACCGATCCTGCAGTCGGCCGGCGAGCGCGCCGCCACCTATGCCAACGAGCGCCGCCGCCTGGGCCGCGACGTGAACCGTTCCGCCATCATCGCCGCCCTGCATGCCGAAGGCGTCAAGAAAGTGGTACTGCACGAGCCGGCCGACGATATCGCCGTGGCCGATGTCCAAGCGGCATTCTGCAACGGCATCGACGTCATCAACGGGGGCGCCCGTGGCTGACCGTTCCACGCCCGACCTGTTGCCGCCCAACGCCACCCGCCTGGAGCGCAACCTCGCCCGCGCCGGCGCCCTGATCGAGCACGTGCCCGTGCCGTTGCGCGATCTGGCCAACCCTGCCGCCTGCCCGGTATCGGCCCTGCCCTTCCTGGCCGCTTCGTTTTCGGTCGACCACTGGGAACCCACCTGGTCCGTCAGCACCAAGCGCGCCGTGATCCAGTCTGCGTTTGCCGTGCACAAGCAAAAGGGCACCATCAGCGCCCTGCGCCACGCGCTGGCCCCCCTCAGCGCCGGCATCCGCGTACGCGAATGGTGGCAAACCACCCCGCCTGGTCCGCGCGGCACCTTTCAGCTCGACTTTGATGTGCTCGATAGTGGCGTGACCAGTGGTATGCACCAGGAAATTGAACGCCTGGTGGACGAGGCCAAGCCAGTCACGCGGCACATGACCGGCCTGGCCATCAACCTGGGCGTGCGCGGCGCCGCGCAAGTGGGCGCCGTCGTGCACCAGGGCGACGAGCTGACGATCTACGCGCGCACGCCCATCGAGGTGCGCGCTGCCGGGCTGTGTGGCACCAGCGGCATGGCGCACACCATCGACACCATGACCATACAGGCGCACCAGCCGATTGAGATTCGCGTGCGCGGCGCGGCGCAGGTATCGGCCGGCATTCACCAGTGCGATGCGCTGACCATCTATCCCGGACAGGCCAAAGCGGCGCCGGCCTGACCCGCAATACCACCCGCACCACCCTTTCATTCTTTTTTGAGGTCCGCATGTCACAGGAATCACCGGAATATTTCGCCATACTTACCGCCATCGGCGAGGCCAAGGACGCCGACGCCAAGGCAGGCGGTGTGCCGCTCAAGCTCACGCACATGGTCGTCGGTGACGGCGCAGGCGCCACACCCAGCCCCGAACTGGCGCAAACGCAGCTGGTACGCGAGGTCTACCGCGCCCCGCTCAACCAGTTGAGCCTCGACCCGATCAACACCAGCCAGGTGATCGCCGAATGCGTCATCCCGGAAAAGAACGGCGGCTGGTGGATTCGTGAAGTCGGCTTGCTCGATGCCGATGGCGACCTGGTGGCCGTGGCCAACTGCCCGCCCAGCTACAAGCCGCAGATGCCCGAGGGTTCGGCGCGCACCCAGGTCATCCGCATGGTGCTGATCGTGTCGAGTGCCGAAACGGTGCAACTGTCGATTGATCCCGGCATCGTCATGGCCACGCGCCAGTATGCCGAAGACACGGTACTGCAAAAATTCTCGGACCTGGCCGAACCATCGGGCGCCGCCATGACGGGCTACCAGCAGGCAGGCAACGGCGCACGCGCACGCAAAAGCGAAGACAAGTTACGCGAACTGGTCAGCATCACCGACTTCCGGGGCGCCGACCCAACCGGCTTGCACTCTTCTGGTCCGGCCGTCGAGCTGGCGTGCGAAATGTCGCCCGTGGCCTATGTGCCAGGTGGGAAATTCCGCGTCGACGACACCTTCCGCATCAATGGCCTGTGGGGTCCGGGGGAATTGTCGGTCAATGGCCACCGCGTGCGCCTGCCCTCCCAGCCGCGCCGTGAAAGCCTGATTTCGGCCGTCACAGCCAAGCTGGCCGGCTCGTCCTGGACTTCCGGCACCATGCTGCTGGTGGCCGACAGCATCGGCGAAGGCTATGGCGCCTCCGGCGTCGAGCATACGTGGTTCGATATGCTGCAAAAAATGCTCAACGTGTACGTGGGCAACGGTAGCGACCCGGAAATCACCAACCTGAGCGACCCGTGGCGCTATGGCCTGACCTATGCCGGCGACTACACCATCGGCGCAGCCGGGCCGGTACAGCGTTCGCTGATCCTGCAGGACGGCGCCTCTGTCGCGTTCCATGGCGCCTATCAGTACGTGGACGTGCTGTACGAGCAGGCGCCCGGCCATGGCGTCCTGACCATGCGGCGCAACGGCGTGCCGTATCGCACGATCGATACTGCCGGCGCGGCGCAAAGCGATGTCTGCACCTTTCCGTCCGACCTGTCGGGCATCGGCCCTGCCACTGACCTGTACACGCTCACGGCGTCCGGCGGCCCGGTGGAACTGACGGGCATCTGGCGCCTGGTGAATACGGATCAGCCGGCCGTCTTCGCCTCACGCTGCGCGCTGTCGGCACAATCGACGCAGCTTTTTTCGCAAGACAAGGTGATCGATTCCGTAGTGCGACACTCGCGTGCACTGAACGGCAAAACCGGCAAGCCCATCATCTTCGTGGCGATCTGCATCAACAACGCCAACGACAGCAAGCCCGACGCCGGCACCATGCCGGACGTATACGAGGCCCAGCTGGGCAAAATGCTGGCGCGCTACCTCAACAGCGATGCGTATGTCATCGCCATCGGCGGCATCACCCCGTCGGCGGATTGGGGAAGCGTACGCGCCAACTATCCAGCCATCGCCGCCGCGCAAAAGCGCGTCTGCGAGCACTACGGCGTGCCATTGATTGCCATGGATGCCTTCGACTGGGTGCGCGACGGCACCGTGCTGGCGGACGGCTTGCATCCGAACGACAAGGGGCAGGTGCTGATGCTCGACCTGGTGCTGGACTTCCTGGCCTCGCCCGCGTTCGATATCGCCGGCCGCACGCAAGGAAACTGCCTGCACCGCTACACGCCGCAGCTGATCTGGTACGGCTCGGGCAAACCGGCGGCAAGTGTCGGCGTGGCCAATGTGCGCTACTACCGGCAGGGCCCCATGTGCCGCGTCATCGGCAACCTGTCCGCGATTACCCCGAGCGACAACGAACCGGCCGGGCCGCTGACCATCAGCCTGCCCTTGCCATCGAATACCACCGTGCGCAGCAGCGGCACCGTGGGCTATGCCCATGGCGTCAGCGTCGTGGGCAAGGCGTGGTCGCTGCAGACCCTTGCCGGCGGCTTGAATGTGGCCGTGCTGCGCACGATCAACCCGGAAACGGGCGGCTATGAGGAGGTCAAAAAGCTCGACCCTGACGCCATGCTCGATTTCGATATCACCTACATCGTCCAAGACTGAACCATCAAGAAAGGAATTCACTATGGCCACCGACTACCACCATGGCGTGCGCGTCATTGAAATCAACGAGGGTTCGCGTCCCATCCGCACCGTGTCCACGGCCGTGCTGGGCCTGATCGCCACGGCCGACGATGCCGACCCGGCCGCGTTCCCGCTCGACACGCCCGTGCTCATTACCAACGTACTGGCCGCCATGGGCAAGGCAGGCAAGACGGGCACCCTGTACCGCAGCCTGGCGGCCATCGCCGCACAGACCAAACCCTTGACCGTCGTGGTGCGCGTGGCCCAGGGTGAGACGGAAGCGGAAACCACCACCAACGCCGTGGGCGGCGTGTCGCCCGATGGCAGGTACCTGGGCGCCCAGGCCTTGCTGGCCGCGCAAAGCAAGCTCGGCGTGAAACCGCGCATCCTGGGCGCGCCGGGACTGGATACCCAGGCCGTCACCAATGCCCTGGCCAGTGTGGCGCAGCGGCTGCGCGCCTTTCTGTATGCGTCCGCCTATGGCTGCGCCACCGTCTCGGCGGCCACCGCCTACCGCGGCCAGTTCGGCCAGCGCGAGGTCATGATGATCTGGCCCGACTTCGTGAACTGGGATACCGCCATCGATGCCGAGGCCAGCATTTCCGCCGTGGCCTACGCCATGGGCCTGCGCGCCAAGATTGACGAGGAAACGGGCTGGCACAAGACCCTGTCCAACGTGGTCATCAACGGTCCCACCGGCATCACCAAGGACGTGTTTTTCGACCTGCAAGACCCGGCCACCGACGCCGGCGTGCTCAACGCCAAGGAAGTCACCACCCTGATCAACATGGGCGGTTACCGCTTCTGGGGTTCGCGCACCTGCGAGGCGCCGGGCGGCTTCTTCTATTTTGAAAGCTACACGCGCACGGCCCAGGTGCTGGCCGACACCATCGCCGAGGCGCATTTCACCTTTGTCGACCTGCCCTTGCATCCGTCCCTGGTGCGCGATCTGCTGGAAAGCATCAATGCCAAGTTCCGCGACTTGAAACTGCAGGGCTACATCATAGACGGCCATGCCTGGTATGACGAGCAGTACAACGACAAGACAGGGCTGAAAGACGGCAAGCTGGCCATCGATTACGACTACACGCCTGTGCCTCCGCTGGAAAACCTGAAATTCCAGCAGCGCATTACCGACCGCTACCTGGCCGACTTCGCCTCGCGCATCGCGGCTTAACCATCCCCGTGCCCGCCACGTGCGGGCGCAACTGACCACTGGAGAACGCTATGGGCATGCCCCACAAACTCAAGCAATTCAACGTATTTCAAAACGGCGTGCTGTTCATGGGCATGGTGCCCGAAGTCACCTTGCCGAAACTCAGCCGCAAAATGGAAGAGTACCGCGCCGGCGGCATGAGCGGCCCCGTGTCCGTGGACTTCGGCAACGAGGCGCTGTCGCTGGAGTGGAGCGCTGGCGGGCTGATCGCCGAAGCCCTGAAACAGTACGGCGCGCATGCTCACGGTGCCGTGATGCTGCGCTTTGCCGGCGCCTACCAGAACGACGAAGACGGCAACGTCGCCGCCGTCGAGGTTGTCGTGCGCGGCCGTTACAAGGAAATCGACATGGGCGGCGCCAAGATGGGCGACGACACCACCCACAAATACACGATGGCTTGCAGCTATTACAAGCTGATGATCGACGGCGCCACCGTCATCGAACTGGACTTCATGAGCGGCATCGAGAACATCGGCGGCGGCGACACCAACGCCGCCATCCGCAAGGCCATCGGCCTGTAATCCCCTTTTTTAATCACACCACCACAAGGAACACAGCATGCACAACGATACCCAAAACCAAGCCGTCATCGAGCTGGACGAGCCGATCAAGCGCGGCGACACCTTCATCACTTCGCTGGCCGTGCGCAAGCCCAAGGCCGGCGCCCTGCGCGGCATTTCCCTGATCGAGCTGGCCAACCTGAACGTGTCGGCTCTGCAGATCGTGCTGCCACGCATCACCGAGCCGACACTGACCGCACACGACATCGCCAACATGGACCCGGCCGACCTGCTGGCCGTGGGCGTCGAGGTTGCCGGTTTTTTGGCAAGCAAAGTAGATCGCCTTTCGGTATCCCCGGCGAAGTAGAAGACGCCATGGCCGACATTGCCGGCATCTTTCACTGGACGCCGGCAGCGATGGACGATTTTACGATTGATGAACTGATGGCCTGGCGCGAACGCGCCCGGCAGCGAAGCGGAGCGGAATAGATGGCTGGTCGGGACTTGAGGTTACAGGTAGTGTTTGCAGCGCTGGACAAGATCACCGGCCCGCTAAAAAAGATCATGGGCGGTTCCAGCGACACGGCCAAGGCGCTGAAAGCGACCAGCGACCGCTTGCGCGAGCTGAATAACCAGCAGAGAAACCTGGGGAAGTTCCGCGAACTGCATAGCGGTATCGGCACAACGCGAGCCGACCTCAAAAAAGCGCAAGATGCGCTCAACGCGCTGGCCGCGAAAATGAAGCAGACCGAGACGCCCACGCGCGCAATGACGCGTGACTTTAACGCGGCAGTCAAAGTCACGCAGGCCTTGACGCTGAAAAGCCGCGAACAAAGCCAGCAATTCCGCGTCCTGCGCACCAGCCTGAAAGACGCCGGCATCGACACGCGCCAACTGGGCAAGGCACAGGAATGGCTCAAGAACAGCATCCAGTTGACGAACGTTGAGCTGGCCTCGCAACAAAAGCGCCTGGCCGCCTCCGCTGCCAAGCAGCAGCGCGTCACCAACGCCACCCAGCACGCCGACAAGCTACGCAGCAAGGCGGGCAACATTGCCACGGCCGGCGCTGGCGCGACAGCGGCCGGCGCGGTCATGGCCATGCCCATCGCCAAGGGGCTGCACGAGGCGAAGCACTACCAGTTAGAGAAAGCCCGCGTGAATGCGCTGGGCCTGGGGCCGAAAACGAGCCAGCAGGCGATCCAGTTTGCCCAGAACATGAAAACCTACGGCACAAGCCAAAACGAAAACCTGGAACTGGTGCGCGACGCAATGTCGATTTTTGGCGACCTGCATCACGCGGAAATGGTCGCGCCCACCCTGGCCAAGATGAAGTTTGCCAACAAGGCTTTCTTTGGCAAGGAATCTGGCGAAGAGAACGAGCGCATCTTCATGGACCTGCTGAAAGTCATCGAGCAGCGCGGCGGCACGGCCAGTTCGGAGAAATTCCACGACCAGGCCAACATGATGCAAAAGGTCATCACGGCCACGGGCGGGCGCGTGGGGCCGACGGAATGGCTGAACTTCATCAAGACGGGCGGCATTGCCGCCAAGATCATGGACGACAAGCAGTTCTATTACCAGATGGAACCGCTGGTGCAGGAAGTCGGCGGCCACCGTGCCGGCACGGCCCTGATGTCCGGCTATTCGAACCTGTATCAGGGGCGCACCACCAAGCGCGCCGTGACCAATCTGGAAAACCTGGGACTGATCGGTGACCACAGTAAAGTGAAGCACGATAAAGTCGGTCAAGTCTCTACGCTTGGCCCTGGCGCCCTGCTGGGCAGTGACATTTTCCGGCGCAGCCAATTTGAGTGGTTGGAGCAAGTGCTGTTGCCACAACTGGAAAAGAAAGGCATCACAGATCCCAAGAAAATTGAGGACACCATCGGCAGCCTGTTTTCGACGCGCACGGCCGGTAATCAGTTTCTGGACATGTTCCGGCAGCGCATCCAGATGCACAAGAATGCCAAGCTGAACGCAGGCGCGTATGACATCGAGCAGATTTACGACCTGGGCAAGCAGCAGGCCGGCGGCGCCGAACTGGAAGCGACGGCCAGGCTGGCAAACCTGAAACTGACCATGGGCGAAAAAATCCTGCCGCTGTACGCGCAGGGGCTGGAAATGGCCATCAACGCCATCACACGCCTGAACGGTTTCATGGAGCGCAACCCGACCGTGGCCAAGGTCATGATCGCTGGCTTTGCCGGGCTGGCCAGCCTGCTGCTGGTGCTCGGCCCGCTGATGCTGGGCATTGCCGCCTTGATCGGCCCGTATGCCATGCTGCACGTCATGTTCGCCAAAATGGGCGTGACGGGCGGCGTGCTCACGCCCATCCTGCGCAACCTGGGCGGCGCCTTCATGTGGGCGGGTCGCGCCGTGCTGTGGCTGGGCCGCGCCCTCTTCCTGAACCCGATTGGCATTGCCGTGACGCTCATTGCCGGCGCCGCTTACCTGATCTATAAAAACTGGGAGCCGATCAAGGCCTTTTTCGTGGATATCTGGTCGCAGGTCAAAGTCGCCTTTGCTGGTGGCTTGGTTGGCGTGCATAACCTCATTCTCAACTGGTCGCCGCTGGGCGTGTTTTACAAGGCATTCGCGGGCGTACTGGGCTGGTTCGGCATCGAGCTGCCGGCCCAGTTCACCGAGTTCGGCGCCAACATCCTGCGCGGCCTGGTCAACGGCATCACCGGGTCCATGGGCGCTGTCAAGGACGCCATCAGCAATGCCGGTTCCAGCACCATCGCCTGGTTCAAGGAAAAGCTGGGCATCCACAGCCCGAGCCGTGTGTTTGCCCAGCTCGGCGACTACACCATGCAAGGCCTGGCCGTGGGCCTGGACCGCAGCGAGGGCGCGCCGATTGCCAAGGTTTCCGGCCTAGCGCAGCGCCTGACGCAGCTGGGCGCCGGCATCGCCATCGGCACGGCTACAGCCCTGCCCGCGAGCGCCTTCGACACGCGCGCCCCGCTGCCCGTGGGCGGGTTCGGCGCCGGCATGACGATTCAAGGCGACAAGATCGAAATCACTTTCCACGTGCAAGCCGGCACCGATCCCCAGGCTATTGCGCGCGCGGTGAGCGTGGCGCTCGATCAGCGCGACCGCGAAAAGGCGGCGCGCATCCGCTCGTCCCTGCGCGACCACGATTAAGAAAGAACAGCATCATGATGATGATTTTAGGAATGTTCGTGTTCAGCCTGCCGACCTTGGCCTATCAAGAGCTGCAGCGGCAAACGGAATGGAAGCACGCCAGCACGGCGCGCGTGGGCCTGCGCGACGCGCACCAGTACGTGGGGCCCGGCGACGACACGATCACCCTGTCAGGCTGGGTGGCGCCGGAACTAACTGGCTCCCTGTATTCGCTCGATGCCCTGCGCATGATGGCGGACACCGGTAAATCGTGGATTTTGATCCAGGGCACGGGCCGCATTCTCGGTTCCTACCGCATCACGAGCATGACCGAGGGCCGCACCATCCTGGACGGCAACGGCGGCGCGCGGCGCGTCGAGTTCTCGATTGCGCTCAAGCGCGACGACGACGGCGTGCTGGCCATGGTCGGCCTGGGCGACATCGGCGACCTGAAAAACATGCTCAGCATCGACGGCATGACCAGCAGCATTGCCGGCGCCGCCAAGAATGCCGTGGGCAGCGTGGTCGGCAATGTGGTCGGCGGCATCACGTCGAAATACGGCGGCGTGGTCAGCGAGATGAAAGACAAGATCGGCGGCAGCATCAGCGGCGCCATCGGCAGCGCGGCGGACAAATTCAAATGAGCGAGCATATCCCCGCCTTCAAGGTCAGCATCGAGGACAAGGATTTGACGGCCATCGTCTCGCCGCGGCTGATCAATCTGACCTTGACCCTGTGCCGTGGCGATGAGAGCGACCAGCTCGACATTTCCCTGGACGACAGCGACGGCAAGCTGGCCCTGCCGCCGCGCGGCGCGCAGATCGCCCTGGCGCTGGGCTGGCAAGCCTCCGGCCTGGTGGACATGGGCAAGTTCATGGTGGACGAGGTGGAGCACAGCGGCGCGCCCGACACCATCACCCTGCGCGCCAGGTCGGCCAACCTGATCGACACATTCAAGCAGCGGCAGGAACACAGCTTTCACAAAACTACCTTGGGCGCCATCATCGAGGCGATTGCCTTTCGCAACGAGCTGGCGTCGGGCATATCGGCGCGCCTGCGCGATACCGCCGTCGAGCACATCGACCAGACCCACGAAAGCGATGCGGCCTTCCTGCGCCGGCTGGGCAGGAAATACGACGCGGTGGCCACCGTCAAGAACGACACCCTGCTTTTCATCCCCATCAACCAGAGCCGCACGGCCAGCGGCAAGGCACTGCCCGTCATCCCCATCACGCGCGCCCTGGGCGACGGCCACCGCTACCACAGCGCCGAAAGCGATGCCTACACGGGCGTGCGCGCCTTCTGGCACGACGAGCGCTACGCGCGCCGCCGCAGCGTCGTGGCCGGCGTGCCCGGCAACAGCAAACGCCTGCGCACCACCTTTGCCAGCGAGACCGACGCGCGCGCGGCGGCCGTGGCCGAATGGCAGCGCATCCTGCGCGGCCTGGCCACCTTCGAAATGAGCCTGGCGCTTGGCAACCCGGCCGTGTTCCCGCAATCGCCCGTGACCGTACAAGGCTTCAAGCCCGAGATCGACGCCACCGAGTGGCTATCGGTCAAGGTCACGCACAGTCTGGGCGGCAACGGTTTTACAACGCGCGTGGAGTTTGAAACGAAAACCGAAGCGGTGGAGGTCGAGCGAGAGGAAGAGAAAGACCCGGACGAAGGCATCACGGGCGTGGTGGCAAAGTGGAAGGACGTGGCGGCGAAGAAGAAAAAGGCGGGGCAGGAACAGGCTGGCGCCGTTGGCACGCTCAAGACGCTGGACCATGTTTATAAGAGCAAGCAGGCCGCGAAACGGGCGGCTCTGCATGCGTGGAAGCATATTGAGGAAGTGCGGGATATCATCCGCGAGAACAGTAAGTAACCTCGGAAGGACGGAAGGCGCCGATACCAAGATGCAATGAATTTACGACTAAACTCAAGGTGACAGGTAACGCCAGATGAACGGTCGTTTACGTCAGGAAACGAACACTTGCGACGCCAGTAAGTAGAACTAACTATGCGGCCCTTAAGTCGAGGCTGAATTTAGACAGATTAGCTCCCTAAATAACATGAAATTTGAATTGTTTTTTTCTTTATGGCAAGATGCCGATAGTACCAAAAAAGTACTTAGGAAAATATAGGACTACTATCGATACATGTCTCGAGTAAACAGAGACCTCTGAACTTGTCCTTTCTTGCAAGCAAATCAAAAATCTTAGGAAATTATGGAAAACGACAGTCTTGCTAGCGATATTAAAACGGCCGCACTTCGCCCGTCTTTAGTCAAGCATTTCAGCATTGAAGGGCTTTTTGGATATCGTTCAATAAGCCTGGATTCGAAATATGCTGCAACAGTTCTAATAGCGAGAAACGGTTCTGGCAAGACCACATTACTTGGTGCGCTAGATGCATTTCTTCGGGGCCAGTTTACTCGGCTTGCAAACATAGACTTTAAAAGTATTTCTTGTTCAATTGAAGGACTTCCTGACGTTATGCAGGTTTCAAAAGTTCAAATTGATGAATTAATGGAAATTTGTTCTGACGTTAATTTTGTTGCCAGAGCAAAAGCGTGGGAGCTTGAACCTCATACATTACTCGAACTTTTGGAAGTAGATTTTGATCGAATGACAAATGCGGATTTATTAGATCATCCAGTTTTTTCCACAATATATACAAAAACAAATTATGACATTGGGGAGGCAAAAACTCGTTGCAAGCGACTTGCAGACCCAATAAAGGATAGAACCCCTCATCTGAATCGAATTCGAGAACTACTATCTACAGTACTTTCCGAATTTGAGATCGTTTACCTCCCCACTTATCGACGAATTGAACTTTCCATTCCCAATGTTGAAAGTCGACCGGGGCGAAGAAAAAAATCTATCCTTGCTCGCTTAGGAGTTTCGCGGCGAGGACTTCACACCGGCGACATTAATTTTGGCTTAAGTGATATTTCAGATAGATTAGCGGCACTGTATCGAGACATTCAATTTCAATCAAACCAAGGATATGGAAAAGTAAGTGCAAATATCATTAATGACCTGGTCACGGGTGCCTTTGCTCAAAGCGTACCAGAATTGAATGCCAGGCCAACCAAAGAGGCACTTCAGATATTTTTTGAACGCATTAAAGATATTGACCGAGAATATCGCTATGGCCCCTATAGCAGTGTACGAATTCCTGATATCGATACAATTTACAGTGACGCCGTTCCTGCTGACTCCAAAAAGTTCCTAGATTATTTCCTTGGGCAACTTAACTCCGTGATACAAAAAACCCAAGGTATCGAGAGCACCGTCGAGCAATTTATCGCAAATTGCAACAAATATCTTTCTGGCGATGACTCCTCTACTAAAACCAGAGGAATGGTGGATGCAATGTCAGATGATGACAAAATTCTCACCTTCAACAAGAGAAACTTGCGCGTAACAGTATCAAGCCGGCGAGCAAAAGTAAAGATTCCATTAGACGCGCTTTCGTCTGGAGAAAAGCAAATGATATCGCTTTTCGCACAACTTTATCTTTACCCTAAGAAAAAATTAGTATTAATTGACGAACCAGAACTTTCGCTTTCGATAGATTGGCAACGAAAAATTTTACCTGACATATTGTCGTCATCAACATGTCAACAGGTTATAGCAATTACTCACTCGCCATTTATATTTGATAATGAACTTGAGCCTTTCGCAGCGTCTCTCCGCCTAAGTTTTGCCCCCATGAAGGTCGGCGATTTTCTCCCTGGATTAGAAATAGACGATAACATTGACAGTTCCGAGGACATTATCGATGATCACTGACATTGCCACCTCGCTTGACCCTTATCTTGATAAATTGAAAAATGGTTTGACTGTCTCCGCCGTCCTAAAAGCTGAGTTAGGCGCGGTAAAATCATCTTGTGCGAATACAAAAATCTTCGCTTATGAAGGAGTTGATGACAAAGTAATCTATTCACATTGGCTGTCAAAAATTCATCCAGAAATAGAATATGAGCCATTCATCTGCAGAAATAAGGATCAACTACTTCAACTATGGAAATCACTGAAAAGCGATCTCACAGGAATGAACGAGGATGTATTTTTTTTCACTGATAGAGATTTTGACGATTTAAAAGGTGGAGACATTGACAATTCTATTTTCATGACGGAAAAGTACTCCATCGAAAACTATCTAGTTGACAATGAGGTTTTGGAGGAAATATTAAAAATAGAATTGCATTGCCATGGAAATATTGAGGCTAGGAAAAAGATAATTTTATTGTTCGAGTCCACTTATGATTTTTTCCTAAATACTACATCGGACATAAATTTTAGAATTTATTTAGCACGAAAATGCAAAATAAAACAAATCTCCGAAATTACGAATCGATTAGATGATCTTGCCGATGTACAGCTAAATTTAGTAAAAAAAGGGCGCGGACGGCTTGAGGAAATGATTTGTCTGGAAAGAGAACCAACTGAAGATGAAATAACAACACACGATATTTCTTTTAAATTATTAGAACAGAGAAATCGTTACCGTGGAAAATTTGCTTTATATTTCTTTCGAAAGTGGCTTTCTCTTTTGTTAGCAGATAGAAAATCCGATGACTCCTCTATATTCTGCCATCTTCCTCAGAATGACTTTGCGGCAAAATTAACACTTTCCTTTGAACAATTAGCAGCAAAATCTAAGCCTCCTGAGTCTTTCCAGCAATTTATTGCGAATATTCGGCTTCAATCAGCGAGCGCAGGATAGGTTATAAAAAAGCCAAAGATGCTTACAAAAAACTTTTTCAAGTTTCCGTTCGCATCATTGGCGTCATAAAAATGGGTTTGAGGGTCAGATACCGTTCAGCCTTCCGCAATTCGTCTTATAAAATCAGACTCCGAAATAACATCAATCCCCATCGACTCTGCTTTGCTCAGTTGCACGTTCCCAGCGAGCGGGCCAGCGATCAAAATATCCAGGGAACCGCTAAACCCTCCACGTACCTGCCAACCGGCCGCCCTCGCCATTGACTCCAATACACAGCGCTTAGTATCACGAAAACCGACAAAATACGCTGCAGTCTGCCACTGCTTTTGATTGGTCCTGCCCATTGGGTAGACATTGATGCCAACTGAACGATGGGAAGCCCCATCAGTAACGATTCTGTTGTTGGGAAGGAGGCGCATTGCACTCGCCCACCTCCCGATTCGTTGAACTTCTCCTGTCCTCAGCGAAGTCACCTTGCCACGAATACGCCGCAAAGAAAAAGTTCGTTTTCCCTGCCTTGCATGGCAATAACCCTCCATATAATCCGCATCAACTGCCCACACTGAAACTTTGCGAGTTACATAGCCCAAACCGTCTCGCTTCGGGTACGAAAACTGAATTTCGTCGACATCTCCTGCTTCGCCTCGTGGCCCTCTCTTCGACTTTTTTTTTGCGCGCGATGGAACTTGAGCAGGTTGCGCCTCAACTGCGACTTGCTTGAGTTGTGGAATATTCTCGCTAGCCGAAGGAACTTTTGGCGCAACTGCAATCTGCTCGGTTAGGCATGGAGGCTTTCTCACCTTTGCACTTGATATGCATAGTTGAATATGTCGCCAAAGGGAGGCACCCGGCTCGCCAGCGTCAATCGCTCGCTTCCGAGGATTCCAGCTGCTGAAAATTATGCAGAGCAAACAAGCAGCAATTACAATAAGCATAAGAAGGTGAATCATTTGCAGACTATTTTTCCTTTTTTCGTCCGCTGCCGGCCACATTAAAAGTCTGCGGCCCAATGATATTCCCCACGAAATTTTGCCCAATCTTGCCGTGGGTTTCAACGTGTGGGGCATTCCCTGCTTGGGATGCTGGAGGCGTTGGCGAGCGCATGCCGCCAATCATCCCAAGTACGCCTGCTTTCCCGCGAACGTCCATACTTCGATAGCCATCCAACAATTCGCGCTCATCCGAGGTAATGGCTGATTGCAATCTCTCACCCGTAAGTATGTAGTGGACATCGACTCCAATCCCAGCCAACGCTCGTAAGTAAAGCGCATCCGGGGCGCGCTCGTCTTGCTCATACAGCGTTTGTGCGCGTCGCTTCAGCCCGCCAACGGCAGCAAAATCCTCTTGATTCATGCCTAACCGCTGACGCTCTTCTTTTAGTATTTCACCAATTGATCTCATTTGTGCGCAAATTCTTCTTTACAATGCTCTCATTTGAGAGCTATAGTTATGCCATACCATAGCGATTACAGATCATAACATTATGAAAAACGTATCCATAGCGAGGCGCACTGCCAAGGGCGTCACGACTAAGCCTCTTGGCGTTCGTCTGACGTCTGACGAGGTAGAGGAAGTCGAAGGCTACGCAGAGAAACTTGAGCGCTCCCGTGCCTGGTTTCTACGTTTCCTGATCCTGCGCGGCCTCGCCGACTACAAGCGTGAACTCGCTTCCAAATCCATTCACTAAGGACAACGTCATGTACCCCGATGCAAAACGTATCCGCAGCCACCGCGTCATGCTGCGCCTCGATGACTATGAGCACCAGCTCGTTTCCTCGATCGCCAACTACCAGGGCGAAGAGCTTGCCGTGCTGGTGCGCCAGATCGTGATGCGTGAAGCTCTGGCCGTCATTGCCTTGGATGACAGCCACAGCGACAGCGTACAGCGTCGCAGTGCTTAAACCGAGTCACTTTTGAGCAACTCTAAAGTTTCAAAAAATGCCAGACCATCAAATTAACCTCAATGACGAAGAGCGCGCGGTGCTGGAACTCGTGCGCCAACGCCAGGGGCTGGCAAGTATCGATCAGGCGGCTGAATGGCTCGTCAAGACGCGCTTACGCATACAGTCGAAAAACATGACAGGTCGCGGTCGCGCCCTGTACCAAGTGGAAAGAAAGCTGAAATGAGAGTCATCGGCCTGCCCTGCCCGCATTGCGAATACACCGTCCGCGCCGTCAAGAGCCGGATGATGTCCGCCATGTTCAAGGAAATCACCTACATGTGCCAGAACCCCGAATGCGGGCACTCCTTCGTGGCAGGCCTGGAAGTACTGCGCACCCTCTCGCTGTCCGCCATGCCCAAGCCAGATATCCGCATCCCGATGTCCCAGCATGCGCGCGCGGCAGCCACCAGCCAGCTGGCCCTGGACCTGACTGCGGGCTGCTGATGATTATCCCGCTCCTCGCGCCGCCGTAGCCCGGCCGCTGTAACTCCCCTCTTTTGCTGTGCCCTGCAGCGCTCCCTTTTGAGCGTGCGGGATTCGTTCAACCTGAAATAAGGAAAACCGATGGAAAACACGCTGCACGCCCCCCGTCATGCCGACCATTCCCTGGCGCCGGACACGGCCCGCCCGGCGCTGCAAGAATGCGTCGTGCCCGTGGCGCCGACCTGCTTCCTTCTGAACGCTAACGCTGGCACCAACATCGCCAACCTGTGCGCCTATATCCGCGAGATTGCCAGGAGCTATCACGCCTACGGCGCGGCCAATCTGACCTTCATCATCAGCGATGCGCAACCGTTGCAGGTTTTCGGCTTTTTCTCACCGGCCAACCAGCGCGCATTGGCTGATAGCTTGCCCATCGAGCTGCGTTACCTGTTCGCCAGCGAATCGGGTGTCGTGCAATGCACCAGCTCATCGCGCACGCTAACTTACTGGGCCAAGTATTTTGCCAAGGAAGGGGCACGCTAATGCTACGCCTGGCCAAAACCTGCGGCGTCTGGCTGCTGACGCTCCTGATCGTCATTGCCCCAGGCGTGCTGCGGGCCATCGGCGCCATCAAGGACTGAACCGTGCCGGCGTCCCTTATCGACAATCACCTGTCCTTTCAGCCTGCCGCCGAGATTCTGGCCGCGCGCGACAAGGATATGCCGACGCCACCAGGCGCCGGGCATGCGCGGGCCGCCATCGCCGAAGCCAAGGCCCAGTTGCGCAGCATCAAACCGCGCAACCTCGCGCCCTTCATGGCCCAGGCGTGGGGATTGTCGCCGCGTGGCGCACGGCGGTCCGTCCTGATCGCCGCCGGCATGGACGCCGACCGCTGGGAATCGCCCATCCACTCATTTACCGAGGAAGAGCGCATCGCGCTGCGCGCCGCCACCTCTGCCGCTATCCGTGTGTACGAAAGACTGTTGAATGCCATCTAAAGAAATTCTCAAGCCAGCCCAACGCCACGAGGCGTTTTTGCGATCCTCGTACTTCGCGCCCGAGTTGGCCCGTATCCCGTTCAAGTGGCGCAACCGCGTCATCACGGCCGCCATGGCCAAGATGGCCTGGTCGTCCTGGTACAGAGTCTATGAATCCATCGCCACCAGCTTTGTGCGCGAGTTTGCCGAGCAGTACGTACCGGCCGGCGTCGACCTGTCCCAAAGCGACGCCGACATCGTGGCCACCGCCGAGCGCGCTGCCTCTGGCGTTACCAGAATGCTGTGGATGGCCATATCTGAAACGCACGCCCTGCAGATCATGGAAGACGAATGCGCCTCGTATGGCATCGAGCTGCCCGAATTTGACGAGCTGGCCGACACCATCGCCCGCCTGGTGGACGCCCGCTGGTGGCGCCGCCAGTTGCGCAAGCGCGTCAAGCGCGCCTTTGAAGCGGGAAATATCCGCCTGGGCTACGTGAACTATCGCGGCGAGCCCTACGCCAGCAACGATGCCGTGCTGTCGCGCCTGGCGCAAAACCGGCGCAACGCGGCAGCGCTGGCCGCCACCCTGGTGCAGAACGAGAACGGCCAGCAATTCAGCATCGCCGAGCTGGCCGAGAAAACGACTGCAAATAAAGCCATCCGGCGCGGCGAGCTGATGTTGCGCATCAACGGCTTCGAGCAGATCGCCCGCGAGTGCGGCGACCAGGGCATTTTCATCACCTGGACGTGCCCATCGCGCTTTCACGCCATGCAGCACAACGGCAAGCCAAACGACAAGTTCGACGGCTCCACGCCGCGCGAGGCCAACGCGTATTTAGGCAAGATGACATCGCTGTGCCGCTCCGCGCTGGCGCGTCGTGGCATCGGCCTGTACGGCTTTCGCATCGCCGAGCCGCATCACGATGGCTGCCCGCATTGGCATCTGCTGCTGTTCGTGCGCCCGACCGCAAAATACAAGACGGCCCACCTGCAGGACGTGGCGGGCCGCGCCATCCGCATCATGAAGCGCTACGCCTGGCGCGTGGACCGTGGCGAACCGGGCGCATTCGCGCGCCGCCTGGACGTGAAACGCATCGACTGGGCCAAGGGCAGCGCCGCCGGCTACATCGCCAAGTACGTGGCCAAAAACATCGACGGCGTGGCCGAGCACAAAACGAAAGAAGGCTATGTCATCACGGCCGATACCGAAGGCGATGTCGAGCTGACGCCCTCGGCGCGCGTCGAGTCATGGGCCGCGTGCTGGGGCATCCGTCAATTCCAGCAATGGGGCGGCGCGCCCGTCACCGTGTGGCGCGAACTGCGCCGCATCGAGGAAAACATGCTCAACGAAGCCCCGGCCGCCATGCGCCGCGCCTGGGACGCCGTGCAAAAGATCGACGGCGAAAAGCGCGCTTGCTGGGCCGAATACTTGCGCGCCCAAGGCGGCGCCCTGGTGCCGCGCAAGGAACTGGTCGTCACCCTGGCCAAGGACGAAAAGACCGTCATCGGCCGCTACGGCGAAACGCTGCGCACCACGCCCTACGGCGTGCGCTGCAGCGACCTCATAGGCGTGGTCTTCAAGTCCGTGCGCCATACGTGGACGCCGGTACAGGCCACAGGCGGGCGCGGGGTGGCTGTTGGGGTTGCCGTTCCTCGGACTCGTGTAAATAACTGTACGCACCCCGACCGCCCTGCCCCGGCCACGCCGCCGGCGGCGCCCGCGCCCAATCTGTCCGACGAGGCAAAAACAGCGGTCAATGCCGCCTGGGCGGCCGTCAACGCCTGCCCGTGGCCCCGGCTGATCGTCACCGACACCCCACCCGATGAAGGAACTGGCACATGAGCACCTATGCCGTGATCGTTCGCACGCAAACCGAACGCTTTGAATTTTTTGAGGTTGCCGCATCCAGCGGCGACGTGATCGACGCCGCCATCGACCGCTACGGCGTGTGCGGCGTTACCGCCAAACTGAAAGGAGCACCGCAATGCTGACCACCCTGACCGATTCACCGCGGCAAATCGCCCTGGGCGACCGCGTGACATTCGATACCGACGAAGGCTACCAGGCCGGCACTGTCAACGACTTGCGCCGCGACGTCGGCAATGGGGAGCTGCATGCGTGGGTGGAGCTGGACCACCAGTGGCCGGGTATGTTCCGAGCCGTGCCGCTGGCGGCCATCGAGGCGATCAAGAAGGCTGTCGCGCCGGTCGGGTGCCCAGCATGACGGCGGAACGCTCAGTACCGGCCGTGGCGGCCTTGTTCGTGCGCGCCAATTCGATCTACAAGACCATGCCGGCGGTCGATGCCTGGGACGCGGAGCGCGACGCCCGCGCCTGGCCAGGTGGCGTGCCGGTGGTGGCGCATCCGCCGTGCCGCTCCTGGGGTACGCTGCGCCACTTGGCCAAGCCACGCCCGGACGAAAAGGAACTCGCGGTGTGGGCCGTCGCCCAGGTGCGCAAGTTCGGCGGCGTGCTCGAGCACCCGAAGCGCTCGACTCTTTGGCCACACTGCGGACTACCAGCGATCGGCGAGCGGGACAAATTTGGCGGCTGGACGTTGCCGATTTTCCAAAGCTCGTTTGGTCACCGCGCGGAAAAGGCCACCTTGCTGTACATCGTCGGCTGTGCGCCAGCTCAAATACCGGCCATGCCCATCGTCCTGGGCGACGCCTCGCATGTGATCGCGCCATCAGGCCGCAACCGCGCCGGCGAGCGGCGCCGAAAAGGCGATCGGGGCTGGCGCCCGGAGTGCGGCAAGGCAGAACGCGAGCATACGCCGCCCGAGCTGGCGCATTGGCTGGTGGCCCTGGCTCAACGCTGCGCGGTGCCAGCATGAACAGCCCATTCCTGTTCGACGGCCCGGGTGTCATTTCGTTCAGCGGCGGCCGTACCAGCGGCATGATGCTGTGGATGACGCTTCAAGCCTACGGCGGCACGCTGCCGGCCGACGTGGTGGTGTGCTTCGCCAACACCGGCAAGGAAGAGGAAGCAACCCTTGAATTCGTGCGCGACTGCGGCGAACGCTGGGGAGTTCCTATCGTCTGGATAGAAAACCGTCCTCGCAACGAAGCGCGCGGCAAGGAATTTGCCGTTGTGGACTTCACAACGGCCAGCCGCCGCGGCGAGCCGTTCGCCGATCTGCACGACGAAAAGAAATTCCTCCCGAACCCTGTGGCGCGCTTCTGCACGGCGGAACTCAAGGTACGCCCGATGCAGCGCTATTTGAAATCGATAGGCCTGGTCGAGTGGACCACGTTTATCG